>CAIPAT010000270.1 GCA_903863035.1 uncultured Lentisphaeria bacterium | reverse complement strand
CGGATGCTGCCGGATACATTTATTGATTGCGTCATTGGCCTGCTTATCGATGCCAAACGGTTTTTCCCCCATCAGGTGTTTACCGGAACGGATGATATCACAATATAACTGTTCATGCAGGTTATGCGGCACCGCGCAGTAAACCGCCTCCACGTCCGGATTGGCCAGCAGCGCGGTGTAATCAGTAGTTGCCTGGGTAATGGCGGGAAAATTATTCTGATACCAGGAAAAAGATGTATCGTTCACGTCGCAAATAGCGATGATTTCCGGACGTGCCGCCAAATCGGGCAGATGACACCACCTGGCGGACGCACTGGCGAATTCCCGCCCCATCAACCCCAGACCAATAATTCCGAATTTGATCTTTCTGCAAAACATTATTTTGTTTCCACTTGTAATTGGAGTATCTTGTCCGGCTTATGATTTCTACTGCGAAATATTCCTGACTTGACCGGGCATCTGGCCGAATAAACATCCACTAACATCGCCAGTGTCTCATCCATTTTGCCGATAACAAAATCCACGGATTTTCGCGACGCGATCAACGGCAGTTTCGTCAGCGCCGACGGCGGACAGTCGGCTTTGTAAGTCTGGGCGCTGATGTCAATACAGCACTCATTGTTGAGACGATTGGTAAATTTTATTACGCATTCGGCGGATTTAAAATATAACGTGGTCATGTGCGCCTCGCCTTCGACTTTATCAAGCAGGCTGGAATACTTTGCCACAAGTTCCGCAGCTGCGTTGTGATAGTATTTTCCGGTAGTCCGGGTATGTTCCTGGTTGGCTTCAGCAAACTCGATAGTGATCAAATAAGCCAGCGACGCCAGTTCCTCCTGCCCGTTCGTCACCAGTGCGCCGAACTGATTAAGGCTGTCCATAGCCGCAGTGGTCAAAATCTTCGAGGCTGGATACTGGCCGCCGGGAAAACCTTTACCGACAGAGACAAAATCCGGATGACAGTCATATTCCTTGAATAAGAACAATTCCGGCGACCACATGCAGGACTGAATTTCGTCAACAATGACCGGGATATCCCGTTTTGAACAGATTGCATGCGTTTTCCGGACAAAATCCTCCGTAAGCCTTATCCCACCGTAATTCATCAATACCAGTTCATGAAAGAAACCGGCGATTTTATATTCGCCGGAGTCGTATCTGCCGACTACTTCCGCGAAATGCTCCGCATCATTGATTCTGACCGGCTCCACTCTGAAAATATCTGTTTTTTCCAACGTATCTGCAAAATCAGGCCACATGCCGCGCAAAACTTGCGTCAGCACCGTCGTGCCGTGATAATTAGCTTCTTTGCCGCCATTGTTGTCTGCCATAACCAGAAATACCGGAATTATTCCGGCATATTGAGGTTCCGAGTACGTCCTGTCCAGACGGTAAAACCGGGCCAGCATCATTTTCAACGCGGCTTCAACAGCCAGACTGCCAGTTTCAAGATTGATCACACGGTTCAGGACATGCGGTTCTGACGACTTCAAAACTTTTTCCAGTCCATCCCGGTCATCCTGCCGCAGACCGTTAGCTACCCTTATCAGTTCCTGTTCCAGCAACCTGGAAATGTAACCGCGCGTATTGTTGTGAGTAACATTTGAAATCCCGATCTTTGCGGCATTTGCCAGCAGCTGGTATCCAGGAAAAGAATGGCCCAGCGATGCATGATAATGTTCGCTTTTCCCAATAAAGTATGCCCGCCCGTCCTCACCAATGCGGATTACGCCGGCGCCACCGACGGGAGCCATTTCATTATGCTGTGCCTGCGCAAAAGATGCAGTCGGAGCGCCGGAAACACTGACGCCAAGTCCGGAACAAATTTTCTTCCCGACATATTGTAACAGTTCATCCTGACGCTGCTGAAATTCCAAAGGATAAAAGTCCACTTTCTCTTCTACAATTACTTTCAGCTCTGCGACGCTGAGTCCGGACAGAAAAGCACCGGCTTCGCACACCGCAGCGATATAATCTTCGCCAAGCAAGTCTTGTAATGATCGTGATATATTCTTCAGCATATCAATACACCTTCAGTGAAATAGTTGTTTCGCTATTTATTGATTATAACCCCACTCTTTGATTATTTCAAGCATTAAATGATCTGTTTAATCAAAAATTATTGAAATTTCATTTTCCGGCGTTAAAGTAAGTTGAGCAATATTAAATCAGGAGAGCATAACTTGAAAAAAGACGCAATACGGCAAATCCGCCTGCTGGAGATGTTGTCAGAAAAAAAGCGGCTGGATATCAGAACTGTTGTGGAAGCGCTATCCATCTCTGAAGCTACCGCCAGAAGGCTTTTCACCGATCTGGAAAAAAGCGGCAAGCTCATCCGCACTCACGGCGGAATTCAGGCTGCCCCGGAAATTGCTCCTGATTATTCATTCCGTCTTTCTTCTGTGCGGCACACTCCTGAAAAAAACGCTATCGGCGCGGCAGCGGCCAGACATGTCAATTCCGGCGACAGGATTTATCTGGACTCCGGCACTACCGTACTAAAAATGGCGGATACGCTTGCCAGCCGTATCCGGCACGGTGAAGTCAGTGGAATCTCCATCGTCACCAATTCATTATCCTGCATGGATAATCTTTCAGAACTTACCGAAGTCATCATTACCGGCGGAATTATCCGGCCGGAGAGACGCGATATATGCGGACCGCTTGCGGAAAAAAACCTGGCCTTATACCACTTTGATAAGGCGTTTCTTGGAGCAGACGCCATCTCGGCTAACGGAGATCTGCTCACGACAGACGATCGCACTGCCATTATGAATGAAATGGTTATCCGCAATTCCGGCACAGTATTCATTCTGGCCGATTCCAGTAAGTTTGGAGGCAAGGCATTTGTGACTTACGCCAACTTGAAAAAAATTAGAGTAATTGTTATTTCCGATGAAAATATAAGTAAGAAGAATTGCAACGAACTTTGCGCCATAAATATCAAAACTGAAATAGCAGCAGTCCAGCAATAACAGACTTTGCACACTGACTCGACTGCTTTATTCAGGATTATTTTATTAAATTCCTGAAGATCCGTGCGGCTGCCGTTCTGCTGCCGCGCAACGCACAGATAATGACATCGGTATCGAAAAACATCAGAAGCACCATTTCCTCAAGTTTCGGACAAACTCATCAACATTATCCATATCCTTGCGGTCCGCCCACATCCCGAAAGCGGGATGATTTGCGGCCGAGGAATTGGAATGTCCGGCGGCGCAAGGAACAATCATCGCCGTTTTTCTGCCGCGATAGCTCAACGTAACCGGTTCATTATGCTCTATCGCCGACATAATTTTTTTCATGTTTTCTCTTAAATCAAGTACTGTCGCATTCATGATTATTTTCCTTAAGTGATTTATAGTATACACTTACATGAAAAAAAAAAGCAAGATTACGGCATGCTTCAAAAGGTAGTTGACACTTTTATGTCATAACGCTCTGATAAAATAAAGTAAAACAAGCTCCGGCGGAGCGATACATATTGTAGCAACGGACTTTAGTCCGGTGAATAATGATAATTAAAATTTGGAGTTCCGCAGGAACGAAACATATAATAATTGATATGATTCGAGCCTACGGCTCTCAAAATGTGCGGGGGGGGATGGCGGACGGATTAAAATCCGTCCCTACAACATGATTCGAGCCTACGGCTCTCAATGGATGCGCCTAAAAATAATGTCAACTATCTTTAACCATTATTTGAAACATGCCAAAAAATGTGGCATGTTTCAAAAAGTGTTATAGATATACTCTGCAATGTGTCCAAATTATTCAGAATATCAGAAAACCATGCCGGACAGTGGATACGGGTGCTGGTTTGGGCAAAAGTTTCTCGCGGCCGGCTTGAATCGTATGCAAAAAGAGGTTATTATTTTCAGGTTGATATTTACAATTGTTGTAATATTGCATGGATTGAACGTTTTGAGGAGGATGTGAGCTATGAGTGAAATTGTACCAAACGCCAATATGAAAATATTAAGACTGCCCACAGTCAAGCGTTTGCCGACATACCTGCATATTCTCAAGCGACTTGAACAGGACGGGCTTGAATATGTTTCCACCACCGCGCTGATCAACGAATTGGATTTTAAACCGATTCTGGTGCGGAAAGACCTGGTGCTCATGGGACTGCGCGGTAAACCGCGCATGGGTTATGCCCTCAAGGATATGATTGCGGCTATCGAAAACTATCTTGGCTGGAACAAGACCGACGAGGCGTTCCTGGTCGGCGTGGGTTCACTCGGACATGCATTGCTCGGTCATAAGCCTTTTGAAGAGAACGGCCTTAAAATAATTGCCGGATTCGATATTGACCCCAGGAAAGTCGGCACCGAAATCCACGGGAAAAAAATATTTCATCTTTCCAAGCTGTCCGAAATGGTTAAACGCATGGGGGTTCGCGTCGGCATCATTACCGTGCCCTGGCAGGAAGCCCAGAATGTGGCCGATGTTCTGGTCGAGGCCGGTATCTGGGGTATCTGGAATTTCTCCATGGTCAAACTGAGAACCCCGCCGGATGTGGTCTGCCACAATGAAAGCCTCTCCAGCGGGCTTGCCGTCTTTTCTGTGAAAATGGGCAAAATGCGTGATTCGCACTTATAATTCCGCTGATTGGCGCATACGACTGAAATATTCTCGCTGTCTTGCCTCTTGTTTTTTTTGTGCTAATGTATGCAAGCGCGAGAAGTCCGGATTTTACAGCTTCTATAATAAGGTTTATTCGCCGGTATGAAGAATAGTGATTTAGCAGATAAAATCAAGCGTTTGCTGCAGCGGGAAACGCGTTATAAAGCGGATGCTTACGAATTTGTCAATGCCGCGGTTAATTATGCCGCGACTTTGGAGAATTCAAATGAAAAGCAGCATATTGCCGCGCTGGAACTGCTGGCGGGAGTCCGCGATTTCGCGTTCCGCCAGTACGGGCCGTTTGCGGTGGAGGTGCTTAAAAGCTGGGGATTGAATACGGCTTCCGATATCGGGAATATTGTTTTTATGCTGATTGACGAGAAAGTGCTTTTTGCCGGCGAGAACGACTCGCCGGAGGACTTTAACGTGGATTTTGATCTGTTCAAGCCTCCAGGCGAACCCAGTTGCAAAAAAAACTTCAACGACATAAAGGTGCCTAAAATTGTCTGATTTGAGTTCCCGCCAACTGCTGAAAAGAGATTATTTCGCCGATGTCAGAAGTTTTGCTTTCGACAACGGTCTGCATGTTTTTGTTAACGAGAAGCATGATACTCCGGCTGTTACCATTCAGGCATGGATCAAGACCGGCAGCATTCATGAGGACAATTATCTTGGCTGCGGCCTGTCGCATTTTCTGGAGCACATGCTGTTTCAGGGCTGCAAGGGCTATCCGGCGCAGTCCGCGGCGGATCTGATCAACAACCTGGGCGGCGAAGTCAACGCTTATACTTCGTTCGGCAGTACCGTTTACCATCTTGATTTGCCGTCGCGGCATTACTTGAAAGGCGTGGATGTACTGACGTCCATGATCACTACGCCGGAGTTTCCATCGGACAAATTTAAACTTGAATCTAAAGTTATTCTCCGCGAACGGGATATGGTTTTTGACCGCCCGGACCGGGTGCTCGGCGAAAAACTCTGGAAAGATGTTTTTCTGGTTCATCCGGTAAGGCATCCGATTATCGGCTACCGTGACCGGATTAAAGCCGTGACACGGGAAATGATGGCGGACTATTATGAATTGCGCTATTCGCCGGAACGCTGTTTTTTCATGATTTCCGGCGATGTTGATGCCGGGCAGATTGCGAAGGTTCTGGAAAAGAAGCTGGGTAAATGGCGGCGCGGGAATATCGCCGAGCCGTTTCTGCAGATGGAGCCTGAGCAGAATTGTTTCCGTAAGTGTGACTATGTGTTCAAAGATCCGCTGGCGAGAATTGCGGCAGGGTATAAGCTGCCCGATGCGTCCAGTTCGGAAATTCCGGCGCTGGATATCCTCTGCGGCCTCATGGGCCAAAGCCGGAGTTCCCGGCTGATTCAGCGCCTCAAGACCGAAAAAGAACTTGCCATCGGTATCAGTTCGTTTAATTATACGCCGTCATTCTGCGGCATGATGGGTATTTCCGCAGTCTGTACGCCGGATAAGGTTTCCGCACTGGAAGCTGAACTGCAAGCCGAGCTGGTACGGATTATGTCCGGCGAAATTTCTGAAGAAGAAGTGCAGCGCGAACAGATACAGCAGGCCACAGAGTATATCCGCTGCCTCCAGACCAACGGCGGGATGGCATCGGTCATCGGCAATACCGTGCTGACGTTCGGCTATCCGGAGGCCGCCAACCGCTATTTTGACATCCTTTCCACGGTGACGCTTGATCAGGTGAAAGAAGCCGCCCGGCATTGTCTGCCGGTCGGGCGTCAGACTCTGGTGAGGCTGCTGCCGGATGATAATACCACCGCCGCCTCCGGGGCGAAAAAAACAAAAGCCAGCGGCACAATCAAGCCTGAAATGAATACCATCAGCCATGGCTTGCGTCTTGTCGAATATCCCGATGCCAGTCTTCCGCTGATTGATGTCTGTGCGGTGCTGCCGGGCGGCACTTTTATGGAGAATCATAGCAATGCCGGTATTTCCAAACTGCTGTGCTCCATGCTGAATACTGCCACTGCGCGCTGGTCGGAAGACGAACTTGCCAGAAAGATAGATGAGAACGCGATAGATTTGAGCATTTCCGCCGGAGCCAATTCACTGCTTTTCCGGCTCAACTGCCGGAGCGACAGATTTGAACAGGCAATGGAAATACTGCAATGTATCATGGCGGAACCGCGTTTCGGCAGTAAAGAACTTGCCAGGGAAAAAAGCAATATCGTCGAGTCGCTGAAAAGCCGGATGATGTCGCCGCGCAATGCCGCGGAAGACCGTGCGCTGGCGTTGCTTTTCGGGGAGCATCCTTACGGACTGCCCCGCTCCGGTTCGATTGACAGCGTCAATTCGATTACCGCGGCGCAACTGAAAGCCTTTTACCGCCGCTGCCTGATTCCCGAACGTGTTGTTTTCGGCATCGCCGGCGATTACAGCCGCGCCGCTGCCGGCAGGGCGTTCAAAAAACTCGCAGCCGCGGTTTCATGGAAGAAAGACGGCATGGAGCCGGAAGTAAAGCCTCCGGTATTTCCGGAGAAAGACCTGTCTGATAAGATTGAACTGCCGCGTGAGCAGACCGCCGTTATTTACGCACTCCCCGGATGTGATAATATCTCCGAAGATCGTTTTGCGTTTGATATCCTGCAATTCGCGCTGAACGGACTTTCCTCCAATCTGTTCAAGAAGGTCAGGGAAGAAGCTGCGCTGGCCTACAGTACCGGCGTGAGTTTTTCCCGCGGTATTCATCGCGGCGTAATCGCTTTTCATGCCGGAACCGAAATGGCCTCCGCCGAACAGGCGGCGGGGATGCTTCGCGCCGAACGCATCAGGCTGGTGGAAAAAGGGATTACTGAAGAGGAATTCAAAGCTGCCCGGGAATCCGCTATTTTTGATTGTGCCCAGAGTATGGAAAAACTGGAATATCTGATTATGAACAGTGTGCTGGCTGAATATTACGGCAATGGTTTTGAGCTGCCGTGGCATCAGGTGAAAATCTACAGCTCACTGCGTCTGGCCGAGGTCAACCGTATCACTGCCAAATATCTTGGCAACGCTCCCGCGGTTACGATAATCGCCGGAAAATAATTATATGCGAATGAATATAAAAATAATTATTCCCGGAATTGTATTGCTGACCGCTTTTTCACTAATGGGCGCAGACTGGCCGGTATGGCGCGGCGAAAAGCGGGACGGAACAACAACGGAAACGGTCAAAGTTGAAGCATTAACCGGAAGTCAGCTTTGGGAAACCGAGGTCGGCTGCGGTTATTCCGCCGTATCCGTTTATAAAGGCAGACTGCTTACGGCCGGCAATAAAAATAATATGGATATTATTTACTGTCTGGATGCCGCTTCAGGCAGGGAAATCTGGAAGCACTCTTATCCGTGTGCCGCCGCAAGTACATATCCAGGCACCCGCGCCACGCCCGTCACTGACGGCATAAATGTTTATATGTTAAGCCGTGAAGGCGATATCATTTGTCTTGATCTGAATTCCGGCGGCATCAAATGGGAGCACCGGAAACTGGCAAACGGCGAAGTGAAAAATTTACCCTGGGGTCTTGCAGGATCTGTGCTGCTGCATGATGGTATGGCGATTGTGAATATCGGCGGCCGGGGTATGGCATTTTCCGCTTCCGACGGCACTCCGGTGTGGCGCAGCGATGGTACTGCCAATTATGCTTCGCCGGTACTTTTCTCTTTCAAAGGGAAGGAGTATCTCGCCATGTTTTCAGTCCGGAAACTGTTGATTCTTGAACCGCGGACGGGAAATGAGATTACCTCGTATCCGTGGGAAACTAAATATGATGTCAACGCCGCGGATCCAGTTATCGCAGACGGCGGCAAAATACTGATATCATCGCCAAGTGATCACGGCAGCGCCCTGCTGGATTTTGACGGCAGCTCTTTGAAGAAAGTATGGGAGAATCAGAATTTATGCAGTCTGCTGACTACTCCGATTCTGATAGACGGGATTATTTACGGCGTCACCGGAACCGGGGGCGCGGCGCGCGGCAATTTCTGCGCAGTTAAATTATCCGACGGTTCTTTATGCTGGAAATCAAATATTCAATTCGGTTCATTTATTCAAGCTGGAGATTTGTTTGTATATCTGGAAGACAATGGAACCATTGACCTGATAAAACCGTCAGCCGCAAAATGTGAAGTGCAAAAAACGGTAAAGTATCTGAAACTCGGTTCCGCTAAATGCTGGACGATGCCGGTGGTAGCCGAAGGTAAAATCTACTGCCGTAATGCCAATGGCCGTCTGGTCTGCATTGCCGCACAATAAAAAAAGGAGGCTGATAAGGCCTCCTTTTTATATATAACTGACAGGTTGAAGATTACTTGATCATGCCTGAGTTACGGGCGAAGCTGAAGATGCCGCCGGCATCAATAACTTCTTTAACCGCACCCAGATCATTGGTGTTGTAAACTTTGCCGGAACTCATAACTTTAACCGTCCTGGCGTTAAAGTTTATTTCCACTTCATCGCCGGTCTTGAGCATCTTGTTCAGATCCTCAGGAGTTTCCACCGGATAGACTTCGCCGGTGGCGATGCAGTTCCTGAAGAATATCCTGGCGAATGACTTGGCAATGACTGCTTTGCAGCCGGCAGCCCCGAGGCTGATCGGTGCGTGTTCCCGGCTGGAACCGCAACCGAAGTTGGAACCGCCGATGATGATCGGATATTCCGTCCTGGTCTTGCCTTCCGCTATATATCGGGTACTGTATTCGTCTGGCAGCCCGCACAGCGCATAGCTGCCGAGCTTTTTATATTCTTCCTTAATCGTCGGAACCAGGTTCAGATACTGTGCCGGAATGATCTGGTCAGTATCGATATTGTCTCCAGTGATGAAGACCTTGCCTCTTATGATGTTGTCGGCCATGGTCTGTCTCCTTATTTCAGAAATTCGCGCGGATCGGTGATGTGTCCGGTGATCGCTGAAGCCGCGGCGGTATATGGCGAGGCCAATATCGTCTGCGAGTCCTTCGAACCCATCCTGCCCGGGAAGTTGCGGTTGGTGGTGCTGACACATACTTCGCCGTTGTTGCAGCGTCCGAATGTATCAACCGGTCCGCCCAGACATGCCGCGCAGGACGGCGGAGCAGGATCGAGGCAGCCGGCTTCGGCAAATATCTCGACCAGCGTTTTACCGTCAACCTTGATCTCTTTCATGGCTTGCTCAACTTCAACCGTTGAGGGTACCAGGAAAGTATCAACCGTGACTTTGCGTCCCTTCAGCAGTTCAGCCGCAAAAATAAAGTCGGTGATCTTGCCGCCGGTGCAGCTGCCGATATATGAACGGTCAATTTTGACTTGCGAAGACTCTCTGGCGCTCTTGACGTTATCCGGCGAGAAGGGCAGGGCCACTACCGGCACGAACTCTTCAGCTTTGTAACGGCGAACCGTCAGATATTGCGCATCCGGATCGCTGTGGAAGCATTTGAACGGCTTCGAGGTCTTGGATTTGACATATTCAATGGTCTTTTCGTCCGGCGCGATAATACCGTTTTTGCCGCCGGCTTCAATCGCCATATTGCAGATGGTCATGCGTTCTTCGACACTGAGTCCTTCAATGGTCGTTCCGGCAAATTCCATCGCGCAATAAGTAGCGCCGTCAACTCCGATATCACCGATAATGCGCAGAATGATATCTTTGGCGGTGACGCCTTTCGGCAGTTTGCCGTCAATGATGAATTTAATGGTCGGCGGAACCTTGATCAGCAGTTTGCCGGTACCCATTACAAATCCGGCGTCGGTGTTGCCGATACCGGTGGCGAACTCGCCGAGCGCACCGTGGGTGCAGGTATGGGAGTCGGTGCCGAACAGTACTTCACCGGGACGGCAATGGCCTTTTTCCGGCAGTGTCACATGACATACGCCGGAATAGCTTGAAGTGCCCGGATCATAAAAATACGGCAGTTTCTGCTCTTTCACAAATGTCCGCAGCGCATCAACGTTGCGGTGGCATTTTTCATCAGCGGTGAAAATATAGTGGTCCGGGATGATCACAACGCCTTCCGAATCCCATACTTTGGCTTTTTCGCCGAATTCACGTTTAAACACGCCGATCGTCCCTGGTCCGCATACGTCATGCGTCATCAGGATGTCAGCACTGACCCAGATATTCTCGCCTGGGCTGACCCGCTCACGTCCTGAGGCGCTGGCCAGAATTTTTTCAGTTATTGTCATTCCCATTTTCTGTTCTCCTGAGAACTTAGTAATTTCTTCAACTGATACGAAAAAGAATAATTTACACTTTTTAGCGTATTTTTAAAGTCCTGACCTTTAAATATTTCAGGAATTTTATAAGCAAGCACAACGGACAGAACAGGCTTTGCGGACACATGTGTCCTGTGATTAAAGATGTTCCGGCTGTTCATCCAGGCGGATTCAGCCCTGCCATGCGTGTTGAAGAATTTCTTCGAGGATGGCCTGGCTCTGGTCCAGCGGAACAGGACGTGGCGCGAGTCTCAGTTTCATCTCATTCTGTCCGGCGTCCGCGGCGGTGTGTTTCAGCAATTCCGGCGTGATATCCGGAAACTCCTGCAATGTTTTGGGAACTCCAATGGAATCCAGAAATTTTCTGTAGCTCCGGATTACTTCAGTTGGAGTATTGCCCGGGAAGATTTCGGCCAGGCGCATGGTTCTGGCCTGGACCTCTTTACGTTCAATGTAGTAATTCCAGGCATACGGCAGCAGCATTGCCACGGCGATACCGTGTTCGATTTTTCCGAACCAGGAGAAACTGCACAAGTGGGGCAGTCCGGTGGGTTTGTAGCGAATGACCATGCCGCCAAGGGTTGCCGCCGCCGCCATGGCGTTACGCGCTGCATGATTGTGACTGTCTTTCAGCACCAGCGGCAGATTATGCTCGATCAGCCGGATGCTTTCGCGGGCCCAGTGATTGGCATCGGGATGGCTGGAATCCATGCCGACGTTCAGGAACCCTTCAATCGAATGCGCCAGCGCGTCGCAGCCGGTCGCCAGCGTTACATGCGGCGGCATCGAGTTGGCGAAAGACGGGCAGACGAACGAATAGGCCGGAATGATTTCCGTCTCGACAATAAGTTTCTTTACCCCGGAATCTTTGTCCACGACATTGGCATACGGCGTCACTTCGGAACCCGTGCCGGATGTAGTCGGGAAACAGATGACTTTCCGCAGTTTCACCCCCGGATTATTCTTGGAAAAGTGGTTTATTCCGAAATAATTACTGACGCCGCCGCCGCCCTGATAGGTCAGAAAAGCGGCCTTGGCGGCATCCATTATACTGCCGCCGCCGATGGCGACTACCTGATCCGGTTTTTCGTTTTCAATCAGGTCAATCATTGCCTCAACCGTTTCGATGCAGGGCTCCGGCTCAATCCGGGAATATCTGATGATTGCGACATCCAGCAGTGCGGCGGCTCTTAAAAACCGGCTCCAGGCGCCGTTGGCTTCGACCGATGACTTGCCGGTGAAAACAATTATTTTTGAAGGGGCGTTATACCGCATTAAATTTTCAAATTCGATAAGACTGTTTTCCCCGAACACAATATTCGTGTCCGGATAACTTTCGAGATAGTCAATATAGTTGGACATGCCGCGAACCTCTCTATCAGGATCTTTCCATAAAATGTAACCGGTTTTACAGGAAATACAACTGGAATAGCGTCTGCGCTTAAAAAGTGCAAATGCTAATATACAGCAAAAGAAGATTAAAATAGCAAAGGAATAATTTATGATCGGGCATTAATGTAATATTATGATTAAAACTTGGCTTGTTAAATAATCGAGTAGAAGGATAATGGTTAGAATATTTAGCGATATAGCGGCGGAACTAGACTTCGAGAAACTTCTCGGCCAGCTGAAAATACAGGCTGATACTCCGGAGTTCGATGAGTTTTTCGTGCTGTTTAAGCAGGCCTCGGCAGTCGCTGCGCCGAAGGCGCTGTTGAAAAAGGTGCCGGTAACTGTTCGCACGGCAGACTCGATCTGCGCGGGCGGAGTGGAACTGAACAGCCGGATATTAAGCAGTAAAAGCGCCGGTTCCGACGATGTCCTGTTTTTCGCGGCTACCTGCGGTCTGGAATTTGACCGGATCAAAATCGGGGAAGATGATTTTCTTGCCGCCTACTGGCTTGACGTAATCAAGGAAGAATGCATGACACAGGCTTTTTCGCATATTCAGAAACACACCCGGGATGTCTATAATTACACCAGAAGCGTTTCGCTGTGTCCATCGGATGCCGGTTCCTGGCCGCTTCACGAGTTGAAGCATGTGTTCCTGGTTTTAGGACATGAGGCTGGCGAAATCGGACTGGAGCTTTCTGAGTATTGCTTCATGAAGCCGAACAAATCGCTTTGCGGCGTTTTAGTAAATATTCAAGACCATTTCGAAGCCTGTCAGATCTGCGACTGCCGCGACAAATGCGACCGTAAAAACAGCGGTCATAAATGCGATTGATGAGCAGACTGCAATGGCCGCTATTTTTTATCTCCGCTTTTTTGCAGGGAAAGAATATATTTCTTGATCGGAATATTTTTAATCAGAAGTTCTTCAATCACCGCCGTATCATTATGAACCCGCAATTTTATCACGCAGGAGTCTTTGCGTTTCAGCAATGCCTCCCGGACAACCCGCTCCGCTTCCGGCGCCATTTTATCGTTCATGTAGAACTGGTTGAACGGAATCAGCAGATAAGCCTTATCTTTGTCCTGGTAGGAAAAATTTACTTTTACATAACTGCCGTCTTTTGGAACAGTTCTGCTGAGATTGTCTAAATAAGCGAATCCGTCCTTGTCGGTATTAATTGCCGCATATACTGTTTCATTGGACTTGAAATCCAGTTTTGTATCCGGGAGTACCGGGACATAGTTTTTTTCAATCCTGATATTTACATATCTGCCCCGGAAATAGTCATAGGGGTCCACCGGCGCGGCCTTGAAAATATAGATTTTGCCTTTATTTAATACTTCCTCTCCTTGGCGGATCATGAAGGCAGGCACTGCAAACATTGCGGCAATTACGATGACGAAAAGAATGATTCTCATGATTTTGTAATTCATATTCCGGCCTCCTTTTGCGCTTTTTCCGCTTTGCGGAATCTTTTTGCGGCGATGATGTTGACCACCAGAAACATTATGCCAAGCAGAATAAACAGGCATCCGCGCAACAGGATATCCAGATCTGAATCTATAAAGCGCAGAAATAAAAGCAGTGAAAGCAGAAACATTCCGGCATTGATTTTGAATAATTCGAATTTTTTGAATCCGCAGCGCATGAAGAAGATGCCGGCCAGCAACAGATAAAGATTGAACACATATGCTCCCGCCATTGGAATTGCAATCATCGGGATCACCAGCAAAGCCGGCAGCAGCGCCGGAATGAGTTCAGCTTCATTGCGCCATCGTTTTAATAACAGCAGCAGCCAGGCCGCCGCCAGAATGCCGATGATTGTCCAGCCGTAATATCCTTTATACATGGTATTTTCAGGGGAATAATATGACGGATGATGATCCCAGAAGCTGGTAAAAGAAGCGACTGCCGAGTAAATCGTGATCCCGATAGCGCCCGCCGGCAGCAGCGGATTACCCCAGAACCCGGCGCCGCCGGAACGGCGTAATGCGCCTGCCAGGAACAAAACCGCAACGATTAATGCCCAGTATGATTTGATTTGAAAGTCATTATATCCGGACATTGCATTTATGCTGTTCAATAAAACAAAAATTGTGATGATCCAGCAGAGTAACGAGCTTTTCAATCCGTATGGCGCTTTCCGGAAGTTAACAATCAGCCACCATAACGGAAGCGCTATAAATAAAGCGAAGAAATAAATATCGCTATAAGGCGCACGGGAGCCGAACATATCCCACCGGTTGAAATTCCAGACGGTCAGCGCGAAAGCATAGATCAGGAAGGTTCCGGCGCTGTTGAAGATGTAGATCAGCAGGAAAAACAGCAGCATCCAGGCAAATAGGAAGTCTTTAAGAGTTCCGCCAAGCTGGTAAGTCTGGGAAATCAGAGCGATTGCAGCAGCTGAAGCCAGTGCGATGAGAATCGCGGCGCTTTCCTGCCAGGCCGCGCCTTTGCTGTTCCGCAGCGTGTAACCGCCGAAGCCTGCCGCGATAAGCAGCGGAATAAATGCCATTCCGGCCCTGATTTGCCGCGGAATATCGTCCCAGTTACAGGCGATTATCAGGATGATGCCGGTACCGATGAGCGCTGCGCTTAGAATACCGAAAAACAGAATCACCAGTTGCTGGAAATTGACTTTCGGCGGCATGATCGTCTGATAGTATTTATGGAGCGCATCCGCGCTTTCACCGTTGAGAATACCTTTATCCTTAAGCGCAGGCAGTTCCCCGAGCAGCCATTCAATCTTTTTCCTGTCGTTCATAAAGCATCTTTCTCCTGAATAATTAATATTTAAGATAAACCGTTGCGGCAATTTTTCAATCTCTGGAAAAAATGCAGCCATGAAGTTGAAGAACTATATGTCCTGTCATTTCGGACGATGTTTTTTGTTAATCTATCAAAATATACTTATTTTCGGGAAATTTCAGCTAAATCTTTTCTGCTGCAGGTTTTAGGTTAATCGGTCAAAAGCATTCCCGGATAGAAATGCTGATTCCTGACCATGCCCTGATTTACACTGGAAACAGGTACAGCGGCTTGAAAACGAATTACTAATTCATAAAATTTATCAAACTTCTTTTGCTGTAGTTTTTATCATTAAATATACGCCGTAGAAGACCAGCGCCAGCGCCGCCAGGAACATGAAGCTGATTTTTCCTGAAGCAGGATGAGCGAAAGCGGCATGGCCATGGCTGCACTGACAATGCCGAATGCGCCAAGCTCTCCGGCCTTCAAATACTTCAGCGCGGAGAACCAGCACATATAGGCGGTGTTGCGGGAAAGATTTGAACGCCGCTTTTAAATACCATCAGTTGTCCCGGCGTAAAACGCTCCCAGCGTTCATCTGTCAAAGGGCGAGTTACAATGACAACGCCGGTGGCAGTTTCCGGGTAAACTTTGCTTAAATCAATGCTTTGGGATAAATCTTTGAAATAAGTCTGCCCATAAGGTGCTTTATGCATGAGATAATATAGTCCGTTGTAACCTTTTTTGTCATAATACGCGAAAAGATAAGTTCCGTCAGAGAAAATGCAATTCAACGCGCCGTAATCGTTAATGACACGGAGTTCCCGCTGCATCCATTCAAAGGCTTGAGTGTCCCAATCGGAGATATTCTTTTTTTCGATTCTGCCCAGGAGGTAACAGAGTAGAAATTCAGTATCATTAATGCCCAGAGGCATGACCCGGTCAAGCTTCAGCACGGACTGATAATTCCTGAGCGTACCGTTATGGGCCAGCACATATTCCCTGCCGTTCAGTTCCCGGACAAACGGATGAGTATTCTGGTACGCCTTGCCGCCGACAGAGGCTTTGCGGACATGAGCGATTACAAGTTTCCGCTGCAAGCCGGGATAGGTGGTAAGAAATTCCGCAAGCACGCTTTCCGGAGCACTGCATGGCTCCTTGAACAGAACCGCAGCCTTGTCGGCATAGAAAGCGATGCCCCAGCCGTCAGGATTGTTTTTCCCTCTACATCGGAACGCTGAAAAAAGATTATTCGCCGGAATATCCTGATTGAAAGAATAAGCCATCAATTCACATGCCGGGACATTGCCGCATAACATGAAAATGGCACAGATTGCAGTTATAGTCAAAAGGGCTTTATTTTTCATAAGAGTACTCCAATAATATTTGTTATTGCTGCTTATTTTTTTCTTTTGCAGTAGTTTTTATCATTAAATATACGCCGTAGAAGACCAGCGCCAGCGCCGCCAGGAACAGGAAGCTGATTTTTTCCTGAAGCAGGATGAGCGAAAGCGCCATGGTCATGGCCGCGCTGATATAGCCGAATGCGCCAAGCTCTCCGGCCTTCAAATACTTCAGCGCGGAGAACCAGCACATATAGGCAATGCCATTGGCGAACACACCCAGGTAGATTATCCCCAGCCATACGCGCAGCGGCAGATCCAGCGACAGATTGCTGCCGCTTAAAACAATTACCGGCAGCATCAGAATAGTGCCGAGCAGTATCGAAACGGTACCGCTGACCATGCCGCCGTACTGATTGGATACTCTCATGCCCCATACGGTATAAGCCGCCCAGCAGACCCCTGACGCCAGTGCCATTAGATCGCCGATGACCGCAGACGCGGACATATAGACATCGCTGCCGTTACGGCACAGGATTGCGGCGCTGATACCGGAGAAGCCCAGAAACATGCCAGTCATTTTGGATTTGGACATTCCCTCGTTGAGTGCAAAATAAGCCATCAGCACGGTAAAAATGGGCGAGGCATTAGCCAGCAGACAGCTTCTGGCGGCGGTGGTGTATTTCAAAGAGTAGAAAACCAGCGTGCCTTCGCCGACAATGCCGGTCAAGCCGAGAAAAATAAAAATGACCAGGTCTTTTTTCAGGCATTCTTTTACCACCGGCATTTTTTTCTGATAAACCATAATTCCCATCAACAGCATCGAAGCAACCAGATAACGGATAAAGGTAAGGAACACTGGATCTATTTTCGCTTCATCCTCTCCGAACAGAAACCGTCCGACAATATAGAAACTTGCCCAGAATGAGGTTGCGATCAACCCAAGCAGCATCCCGATAAACCGTTTATTTTTTTTCATAAATACAACCATTCAATTATTCTGTTTGAAAATTTCCAATTTTTATCATTAAATTATCTTTTGCCCCAGCAGCGAGCATAGCAGTTCAATTCCGAATTCAGCGGTCTGGTCATTCGCGCCAGCGACAGGCGCCAGCTCCGTAAGATCGGCGGAACATACCATGCCGGTTGCGGCCAGCGCCTCCATGGCGAGATGAGCTTCCCTGTAATTGACCCCGCCTCTTGATGCAAGCAACACGCCGGGAGCTTCCGCCGGGTCGGCAAAATTCATTCCTATGCTGATATGAATCCCGTCAGTACAATGGGTAAGTCTGCGGCACGCCTGAATTATCACTTCATGCATCCCGAGAACATCAATGTCTTCCATGGTGAATATTTTGATTCCGGACTGCGACAGCAGTTTACGTTCGGCGGAATCCACATTGCGCAACCCGATCAGAACAATGTTTTCAACCGGCATGCCGGGCGGGATTGAAACCATCCGCAGATCACAGCGGTTGCAGCAGGCGGCGAGCACCATGCCGTGTAAATTCCCGGTCATGCTGGTCTTTGCGTCGTTGAATTCCCCGAATGCCGAAAACATGATCATTCCTGAATTTTTCTTTCGCTGACGCAGTCCGCCGAGGATTCCGGCAGTGATTGAATGATCGCCGCCGACAGCCAGCGGAAATCTGTTGTCATCCATGGTTTTTACGGTGAATTGTGCCAGGCAGTCATTGGTTTTTAGCAGCAGCGCGGCTTTCTGTTCCGGAGTCAGATTTCCATTGTACAGCACCGGCTCGGCGATATTCCCCCAATTTTCCACCACATGTCCGACTCCGGCTAGTTTCTCTTTCAATCTGGTGCATACTGCCTCCGGGGCGAGCTCCGATCCAGTCCGGTTTGCGCCAATGCTCACGGGCATGCCGGCAATCCGTATTCCAATGTTTTTCTGTTCCGGGTGAATGCCAAGGTAGTGCTTGTTCACATAACTTGAAGTCATGCAGCCGAGCAATGCGGGATAAGTCAAGTTAAACGCGATGATGTCGCCGGCCCCGAATGATCTGCCGGCGTCCTCGACATCGACAATCAGATGATCACTGCTGCCGCCAAGAACTTTAATTCCCGGAACACAGGGGCGGAGCCCTTCTAAGACCGTATCTTCCCGTCCGATGCCCAGCAGTGCGCGTCGCCGGCTGCTGTTGTCGCTGGATGTCGCCGGAATATGGCCGAAAGCATCGAGGCCGGTTATTCCCTCCGGTTGGGACGGTTTGACGGAGGACTCAATGACTTCGGTTTTCAGACAAAAGGCATCCGGTTCTGTTCCAGACAGCAATTCCCCGGCGGCGGTTTCCCTGCCTAGCAGAATGCTTTCCCCCAGCCGGACGTGGTTTATTTTTGCGGGCATTGTACCGTCAATGATCATTTTCAGCGAACTGCTGTTGCCACCGGAAATCCAGCGCAGTTTTATTGTATATACCGCTTCAATCTCTGTGGCAAGATCCGCCAGCAGTTGCATATTTTGCGGGGAAGGAAGTATTCCTCTGAAACAGGTAAGGTTGGTGCCGATGCCGGCCAGGCGGACGCCGGGCATCCGGATGATTGCTCCGGCGGCGGCAATAACATCGCCGGGCATCAGGCCTTCGCGGCGGTCCCCGAGGTCGGTCATAAGTATAATGTCATGTTTTTTGCGCTGGCGGACCGCTTCGGTTGATAACATTTCAATTATTTCCAATTCCGAATTCAGGCTGATATCGACAATTTTAACCGTACCGGTGATTTGGCTTTTCATCGGCGAGCGCAGCAGCAGCAGTTCGGAATTAATGCCATTATTGCGCAGGCGCTCCAGATTTTCCAGTCTGGAATCCGCGATCTGTTTCACTCCGCCGGCCACCATGGCCGAAGCAACGGCCGGTGAGCCGCAAGTGCATTTGACTACTCCGGCAACAGCGAGTCCCCGCTTTCCGCATAGCGCCGTAAGCGCTGAAGCATTTTCGCGAATAGCATCAAGATTTATTTCGATTGCTGGATAGTCCATATTTTCCGGCCTTTATTCTCTGCTTTCAATTACTGCTAAAATCTTTTTGTCCACGAATGGCACTAATTAGCACTAAGGAGCCGTAAAGAAATAACCTTTACATCTTCGCGCTTCTCCCGAATGCCTTTGTGTTTGCCGGTTCGTTACATACCTTCAGGTATGCGCCTTCCAGGCAATTCCCAAAATCTCTTCGGGATATTTCGCGAGACTTGTCAAGTTTATTTCTTGACAGCTCCTAATAAAACAGAAGCAAAATATTCATTCGTGTTCATTCGTGTAATTAGTGGACAAAATTTTCCTTTCGTCTCTTATTTAAAAAAACTGCTGGTACAGCAAATCCCGGTTGTGACGGAGCACAACCCTCCAGCAAAACCAGTTCTAAAGTTATAAAGTTCTAAAATGCAAAAGTGCTAAAGTATTCACCAGTCACCATTCACCATTCACCATTCACCATTCACCATTCACCATTCACCATTCACCATTCACCATTCACCATTCACCAGTCACCAGTCACCATTCACCAGTCACCATTCACCAGTCACCAGTCACCAGTCACCAGTCACCAGTCACCATTCACCATTCACCATTCACCAGTCACCATTCACCAGTCACCAGTCACCAGTCACTCCTGACTTCTGTTCTGTATTCAGAGATCCTTCAGCTCAATTGAGGATGACTCTTTGACGGCTTTAAGCACCAATGTCGTCTTCGAACTCTTGATGCCTTTGATTTTGCCCATTTCACTTAGAAGTTCCGCCAGCGCGTCACTGTCCGCCACTCTCACCTTGATCAGGTAGCAATAGTCGCCGCTGACACTGTAAATCTCCTGGATAAAAGGCAGTTTTGCCAGCTTATAGCCGATTTCGGTGGCCCCGATGCTTTCGGACGTGAGAAGCTCAATAAACGCGGTAAGTTTAAGCCCGAATTTTTTATAGTCTAATCGTGTTTCATAACCACTGATATAACCATTGTTCTCCAGCTTTCTGACGCGTTCCAGCACTGCTGATGGCGCCATATTCATTATTCTGGCAATGTCGGCATTGGAAATTTTTGCATTGTCTCGAAGTATATTCAGTATTCTGATATCTATTTCGTTCATTATTCTTATTTTCCTTTGTTTATAAATACATTATTCTGTTAATTTATAAATTCAAAGAATATTGTAAAAAAATTTAATATTTTCGAAAAAGCATTTAATGTTATTCCTTGTAAGCTTGAAAGAATGAATTTGCGGCATATTTTACTCTATCGTCCGTAGTAATATTAACAAACCGAAGGAGAAAATGGTTATGAAAAAGTTATTCACTCTCGCCATGTCGTTCGTTCTGGGAGCATCCGCCTTTGCGGCTGATGCGGTAGCGCAAACCAAGGCAAGGGTTGACATTTACGGGCAGGGAATCGTACTCAAGCCTGTTTCCGGTCCTGAAGGCGGCTATCTTCGGAATATTTCATGGGGCAAGGAAGATGATCGTAAATTCAGCCTGATCGGCGAGACCGCGCTGCTGCCTGCTGACCAATGGATCAAAGCCACATTCACATTTGTTCCGGAAAACGACGGCAAAGTTACCATCTGCCTGAAGGGCAACTGGTTCAAGGCCAATGACAAAAAGAACATTGACGTCAACTGGGTATACTATGATATGGTTACCGTCGAAGGCGGCAGCCCGCTGCAGAACGGCGACTTTGAAGATGCCAAAGAAGGCAAACCGGCCGGCTGGAACTGCGTTCCGAATGTCTATGTTACAACTGAAATGAAAGCATTCTCCGGCAACGCCATGGTCAAAGCCTGGCACAACCAGCAATGCACCCAAACGATTGACGTCAGGAAAGACCAGAAGGTTACCATTACCGTCAATGTTAAGATGGGCGACTTCGAACCAGCCAAAGAGTAATTTTATATTTATTTCGGGAATTTCTTCCCGTATTATCCACTGCAATATTAACTATTCAAAGGAGAAGGGTACTATGAAAAAGTTGTTCACACTCGCCATGTTGTTAGTTTTCGGATCATTGATGCAAGCCGATGATGCGGTGGCGCCGACTAATGCAAGGATTGATATTAACGGTTACGGTATCGCGCTTAAGGCTGTTTCAGGGCCCCAGGGCGGTTCCCTCCAGAATATTACCTGGGGCAAGGATGAAGACCGCAAATTCAGCTTGACCGGCGAAACCGCGCCGTTTGTTGACGACCAGTGGGTTAAATCTACTTTTACTTTTGTCGCTGAAAGCGATGGCAAGGTTTCTGTCAACCTGCTGGGCAACTGGACACCCAATGCGCCTGGGAAGAAAAATATGGACGCCCGCTGGGTATACTATGATATGGTCACCGTTGAAGGCGGCAGTCCGCTGCAGAACGGCGACTTTGAAGATGCCAAAGAAGGCAAACCAGTCGGCTGGGAGTGCGCCCGGGAGCTCTATGTCACCACTGAAATTAAAGCGTTTTCCGGCAAAGCCATGGTAAAGGCCTGGCATAATCAGCGCTGCTCCCAGGTGATTGAGGTCAAAAAAGGCCAGCCGGTAACCATCATCATTAACGCCAGGAAAGGCGAATTCGTACCGGCCAAAGAGTAATTATCGATTTTGTATAAATGAATTAACGAATGCGGGACTTAGTTCCCGCATTTTTTATTTACGCTTATTATACTCTGCTTCGACTGAAAACATGATCCGACGACGGAACAACGTGGTTCGTTTGGCATCGGCAGAGCTCTTTCTCTTCTCCTGACGAAAATTGCAATTGAACTGCCGACTCGCTATCATCGGCTTTTAGCTTCATCGCGCCGCCTTTCAGGCTCTTAATACTCAGCGATATCAGCTTGCCGTTTTTGCGTTCGGCACTGATCAGGAAAGCTCCAGGCAGCCGGATATTTTTGAATGAAATATCCAGCCATTTATCGGGAACTCCCGGAAACAGATGGACAACACCCTGTTTCTCATGTACCAGTATTTCAATAATGGCGGTAGCTCCGGCCATCGTGCCGTCAAGCTGCATAATCTCGCTGGTTTCTTTAGGTTTGAGCATGTCATTCCGCCGGTGCGCGGACAATCCGCGGAACTTCGGCAGGTAAACTGTTGCAAAGCCTTCATTGATGAAAATTTCCTTCCAGATGTTCAGCAGTATAACCGGTGCGTCCTTAAATCCGAGCCGCGCCTGAATAATCGCAGCCCATGGATAACACCATTCGCTCCATTCACCCATGCCTTTCAATATCCAATGGTCTATGGAATTATCAATAATGCGCTGCTGTTCAGGAGAGATATTCTTCAGGGTGTCGAACGGATAGATGCAGGCCAGATGCGAATGATGACGGTGGCAGACGTCCAAATCCTTTCCTTCCCAGACGGCGATATGTTCATTACCCTGTTCGCCGATAAGCGTATATTCCGGAACGCGCTGTTTAATCTCCAGCCAGACCGGTTTGGGATTGAAACCGAGAATTTCACTGGTCTCCAGCAGCATGTCCGACAGCATGTGAATGCAGGCCAGTTGATAGGACGGATCGCGTCCGGTATTCTGCCAGACGGAACGCCCGTCTTTTTCTATCTGAAAAATACTGCCGTATTCGGCGGAAATGCTCAAAGGAATAGACAATCTGCCGTCATGTTCCTCCAGCGTTTCTTCAAAGACCCGCATGACGCCGTAAATGAACGGATAAGCGCGTTTTTTGAGAAACTCTTTGTCCAGCGTATATTTGTAATAGAGCCAGTAAAGCTGAGCGGTCCAGCCGCCGCAGGCAAAATCAAGAACGCTGCCGACGCTGACGCCGCCGCATTGATACCCCCGGTCATCTACCGCATGAGTAAGCAGTAAGCCGTCATCAATGCCGAACAGATTGCGGGCGTTTTCGCGCATCACCCGCTGGAAAGATTCTGATTCCAGCATATCAAACAACGGCATCAAGTGCTCAAACTTGCCAGCGGCGAACGCCAGCGTGTAAATCTGCTGGATGTTGACATTAAAATGATAGTCGCAACTCCACGGCGCAGTCTGGTATTCTTCCAGCCACGGCCCCTGCAGTGAGCAGGCGATGCCGCCGGGATGAGTAGCGCAGGCGAATTTATACATGGCGAACTTGTAAAACCGGTTAAGAAAATCGTCCGGAATCCGGATTGACGGCGCATCCTCCCAGTAATTTTTCCACCAGCCGGCGACGGCTTTAAAGGTGGTTTGAAAATCTTCCGATGCTTTATTCAGCACCGGCGCATAGCCCAGTTCCAAAGAAACCGCCAGGCCGTAATCCGTGCGGCGGCAGAGCGCCGTCACGCCGAAATCGTCCGGGCAGGCTTGAAACCATCCGTCTCCACTTTCGCCGTCGAGCATTTCAGGCGGAACAAAGCCGACTTTCGCGAGAGTTTCGCCCGCCCATTCCCAGGCGGGACGGCATTTGACGCGGGCAATAATGCGGTCAGCGTCTTCGATCAGCAATTGATTGCCGGAGAAGCTGTGAACCAGCCGCAAACTTCTGCCGTTTTCCGTAAATACCGTCAGCATCCCGGAAGCATATTCCAGAACCGCCTTGGACAATTTTAATCCGGGATTCAGTTCCAATTCAAAACGTCCGACCGGAAGACGACTGGAAGTCCACCAGACGCCGTCGCGTTCATAATCTATAGGAAAGTCTTTCCGGATAAACCGCTGATTGACTGGCTCGACATCATAAGGGTCGTGCAACGCTACCAAGTCTTTATAAGTCTGTCCCGGCATCACATATTCGCCTTGACGATGATCCCAAAGATCCCCCCGATTTACCGTCAGGCAAAGACGGTTATCGCCGCCCCATACCAGCGTCCCCATATTGCCGTTGCCCAGCGGTACTCCGCAATGCGTCCGTTCCAATGGGAAGTTAATCAAAAATTCATTCATGCGTAACTTTTTTCCTTATCGCTTTTATCTTTTGACGCTAACGTAAAAATCTGTGGGGTGCTTGTGTTTATGGGATTTTCAATTTAACGCCCGATATCATGATCCACCCCCAGGAATAATCCTCCTGAGGCTTTTCCTGCAACTGGGTTGTTCCCTGCGGCAGACTTTTGTCTTGTGTGGTATTCCGGATTATCATCGTGTTTTCGCCTTGCTTGAGAATGCCGTCGGGGATTTTAATTTCCATGCCGCTCCAATCATCTTCCGCGAACGTATTTTCGCCGCTGAAAACAGTTTTGCCGTTCAGAAGAACTTCGCAGGCTGCCCGGCCCGGTTTCTCATCATCCAAACCTTCGAGACGGATAGTTGCATCCTTGTCCGGCTTTTTATTCAACTCGAATGTAGTGGTTAGACCGGAGAACGGCGAACTTGCCCGGCGCAATACTCTGGCATACGGGCGCACGGTTTTCGGTATTTTTTCATACTGATAATTTTTCAATCCCTCGCCGCCAACCATCATGGACAGATCAAATTTCAAGCCGTCCGCCGTTTTTTCATAGCTCACTGTCTGCCTGGCGATCATGGCCACCGGGTCCTTGAGGAGTTCCGCGATCACCGGCGACGCCTGCCAGGGTTTAGCGTCGCCGATATCAATCTGCGCCCTCGTCGCAAGCATTTCCCGCATTGACAACCACCAGACCGGATAGGGGAAATTGTATTTTTTATCCAAAGCCACCACTTCGCCGAGATTTCTGGCGAATTCCGCCAGCGCTTCGCCTTTCAGGCCGCCGGTCTTGTTATAGTTAAGCACGTATTCAGTTTGCAAGTACAATTTCTGCTTCTCGATATCTTCAAAGCCCATGCTTTTATTCTTTTCTACCGCCGTCAGGGCTTGATCGAGCAGCGCCTTGCCTTTTTTGTAAAAGTCATGATCCACCATTACAGCTCCCTGCTGGGGATCAATCCTGATCTCCTTCTCCGGACGATGCAGGCTTTTGGCCATTTCTTTTTCGGCGACAAGACTGAAATACTCGCGGAAATATGGATAAGCGTCTTTGCCGTAGTAGTATTTCATGAATTTATCTATCTCGGCTTCCGCGTTGAGGTTCGGTTCCCATAGCATCTTTCCGATGACATAGTTGAATTCTTTTCTAAACGAATCCCAGGCGCAGTAGTAGATGCCTTTGCAATTCCCCGCGGCATAAATCCTGAGCTTCTGAATGAGCGCATACAGTCCGCCGTTCGGGGTTTTCCCGCCCATAGGATAATCGTAAATAAAAATTTTCCCTGGATATTGGGTAATCCATTCATTGTACTCTTCCCAGCCGTGAAGGTTTTCGGAGCAGAAAGCGTGTCTGTTGCAGTTCCAGACCGGCGGATATGTGCAATAAAAGATCACGACATTTTTTTCCAACTTTTCCTTTAATGGAGCCTTGCGACAACCGGTATATGCCAGCGTGGCGATCATTTTGTCCGGATATTTTTTTGCCGCTTCCCGGGCGATGATATTGATAAAGCGGAAATTGCGATCACTCAAATAACCCTGCGACGGATGACTGCCGCCGACATCCCAGGCCCGGCAGTTCGGGCACTGGCACCAGCCGTCCCCGTCGCCGCTGCCGACAAAAAACAGTTTTGCCCAGGGTTCGGCCTCCATCCACCAAAGCATATTGCGGATCGCAATTTCCTGTACCTGCGGATTTGACATGCACAGGTGTATATCCACCACGCCCCGGTCGGGATATTTACGCTCTCCCTTGGCGTTCATGGCGTAATATTCCGGGTGTCCTTTGAAATAGATGTTCGGATCCACCAGAAAGGACGCGGTATGTTCATTATACAGCCATCTGCCTAGCCTGCGCGGGTCAGCCCATAAAAACTGATCTGAATAACCGAGGGCGTTAAATGAAGTCCTGTCCCCGTTGCCGGCAAAGCGCATGGGGAAGGCAGGGTTCCGTTCCACGGTGAATTCCGGCAGGCAGAGCGTTTCATCCGCAGGCAATTCGTAATTCGCTTCCGTATAAAATGCTACGCCCAGCTTGCGCAGCGCCGCAAAAGCGCCCTGGATTACGCCATCGTCATTATCGCAACCCGCGATGCGAACCATGCCATCCCCGCTGTGTATAGCGAAGCCGCCGGGCCGGATGCCGGACCGCTCTTTGTCTCCGGCAAATTCGCAGCCGACATAAATGAGTCCGCTGTTCTCTTTGACGTCGCTTTTTTTCGCCAGATATATATCCAGATATTTCCCGGATGCCAGGAACAGGTACTTGCGCAAATATTTCGCGGCCTTCAAGTCGTAATAGGAATAGAGATCGGGAATGCATATTCCACGCGCGGGATACATTTTCTGTTTACTCTCGATGAACAATCCTTTTTCTTTTCCGCAGGCTTTCGGTTTCGCTGGCTTTAGAGTTACTTCGCCCAAATCAACCGTGCCGCCCTTGGCGGAGAAAGAGATGAGCAGACTCCCCGCCATCAATTCCGGCTTGGACTCAAAGTCAAATGAATAGTTCTGCCTGGAACTCTTCGCCGGAAACGATTTCATGGATATTGCGGAGTCGCTTGAATTGACCAGATCGCGATATCCCACCCCGCAGAGCAGGGTTCCTGACTCAATTGCGGCTGAAAAGGAGAGCGTGTAGGCGGTTGGTATTTCCTGAGTAATATCCAGCGTTTGCTTAAAGCGGAATGGAGATTTGAAAATACATCTTCCGTCTTTCACGGCATACAGCGGCCAATGTTCGGCGGTTTCCATGCCATAGCCTGCCTGCCAAAAGCGCGGCAGATCAAGGTCAAGCTGTTTCAGGGAAAAGTCGCCGTTCATCAAGATGTTTTTTTCAATATACGGCGTCAGTCCGGGAACCGCTGCTTCCGCCGCAGGCTTGTATTTTTTTTCAATGACGACGGGATTAAGCGCCGTCGTCGCTGTCGCCTGGGCGGCGGGAAGCAGGGTCATTTGCGTGACGGCGAGACTGCCATCGATCTCATCCGGCGCGAAGAATTGCGCAAGCGTCATCTTGGACGCTTCGGGAGCTTTAAACACCGCATCGATGGTCACCCACTCATCAGCCTGGTCAATCTTTTGCGAAAAGAGAATGTCAAATTTCCCTTTTTCCAGCGCGATTATTCGCATCTGTCCGGAACCGCCGCCGGATTTTTTTAATTTGCAAAGGAAACGGTATTCAACGCCTTCCTCCATTTTTGGAAAGGCCTTATAGAATTTAAAATCGCCGCCGGATTTTTTTCTGGTTAAATTTAAAATTTCGCTTTCAATTTTTGTCTCACCGGTTCCGGCTGGAATGTTGGAAACAGCTCCCCAGTTATACTGTGCCGACAAGTCTTTGTTGCCGAACAGGTTTTCTGCTCCGTTCATAAGGCCTGAGACCAGAATAATCGTAATCAACAGACATGCTTTAAGTTTCACTTGCATTTAAAATTTCCTTGCGGTTTTAAATTTTCCATAAGTTTTCAGCCTGCAATTCACCGATTTTCTCAACGGGAACCATATTCCTGACGTTGCTGAACATTTCCATTTCTTTCTGTCTTTCTCCAATAATTAATCAGGCCACCCGCCCCACAGAAGAAAATCCAGCTTCTTGTTTACGCCGTATGTCCAAAATAAGGTCTGGTCATAAGGAGCCCGGGGCAGAGGCCCCAAAGTCTTCACATCGCCGGCAGCGGACAGAATGTTGCATTTATTGTTATGCCTCCACGCGATTTCAATAGCGGTAGAATTGGTGCCGGTACGGGTTTCGCCGCCCCACATAGTTTCCCCGTTGCTATATGTCCCAAATAAAGCAAGGTCGCCATATGGTGAAGTCGCGTCATTCCATCTACAACAGAGTTCTGACATCAATACCAGCTTGGATGTTTGTTTGCATCTGGAGATTTTGGCATACAGGCCGGTCGCGCTGGATAGATTTAGATTAATTGCATAACCGCGACATACTGCATTGTTGTAAACGCGTCCGGCAGGGCAATGATAGACGCTCTTTTCGCCGTTCGGATAATTGCCGCCGGCATAAACGGCGGAGGTCGGCAATCCGACATACGTTCTGAGCAGCCAATCCCATTGAGAATTATATGTGGTTCCGTTTGTTGCCATCGGCTGCGGCACCCAGTCATTATTGTCGCCGAAATACATACCAAAACCACTTCCGAGCTGTTTCATGTTGCTGATGCATTTGGCAGCCTTGGCTTTTTCACGCGCCTTATTGAGCGCCGGCAGCAGCATTGAGGCGAGGATCGCGATGATCGAGATCACAATCAGGAGTTCGATGAGCGTAAAATTCATCCAGTCATTTACATTTTTCTTTTTCATTTTCCGCCTCCTACTTTTTGTTGGCGATTAACACATTAAACGGTTTATTTTTTAACGGCTTACCAGTTCTCTTATTTCTTATTATATCCAGGGAAATTGCTCCGCCATTTTCATCAAGCTCCTCAATTGACAATATTTTTCCCGCGGAATCATAGTTGCATTTAATATCCGGTTCTTTCAGGCACAATTTTTCATTGGAAAAGATTCTGATTGTGTGGGTTCGTTTCGCCGGCATTTTATTATAGGAACCCGTGCGCGGATGTATTGTTATTGTGAAACCTTGCGAATTTTCCGCGCACTCAAAACGGGTTCTGGCGATTTTGCCGTTCAAGTAGTCATAGCTTTCCCCGTCATCTTCGCACAGCGTGAATTCAGACTTGCCTTTGGGGTACACATCCCAGATAATTTCCTCAGGCGTGTCGGCTCCAATGCTGTTTTTCACCGCCTGGGTAGGTATTATCGCCCCGGCTTTGACGAAAAGCGGGCCGCCGCGGTTCTCCGGAAACCTGGCGGGAATTACCTGACTGCCATGATGCGTCTCCCCTGTCCAGAAGTCAATCCATCCGCCTTCCGGCAAATACACGTTGTCATCAAACGCGGCAACCAGAAAGAAATCCCCGAACATGTATTGATGAATAAAATCATCACACCGGTCATCGTCCGGAAATGCCAGAGGCATGGCCCGCATTACAGGGGTGCCGGTTTGAGCGGCGATATGGGCATATGAGTATATGTATGGAATCAGTTTATAGCGGAGGCGCGCGTAAAACTTAAAAAGTTCCGCCTGCTCCTCGCCAAGAAACCATGGCTGGTTGTACATATGCCAGGAAAGCACCTCGGACAATGTTTGAAAAAAACCGTAATGCACTCCCGGTTTGGTCCATACCTCCATATCGGAACAGACATTGGAGTGACCGGAAAGCCCGTGATTAAGCATGGAGACCAACGCTCTTTTATCGCCGTCTTCCGAACTGATGGTGTCGCCGGCCCAGGTTGCCGAATAGCGCTGAATGCCGGCATAGCCGCCTGATGTGAAAATCATGGACCTTCTGCCGGTATGTTCTTTGAAGCCAAGACTCATTTGCTTGTTGAGAAGCGTCGGATAGAGATTATGCATCTCGCAGTCCTCCATGCCGTTCTTCCATTTACGGTCAGGATGGAAGCATATCTGATTAGCCCCGTCCAGTTTGAAAGCGGCGGCGCCGTCATCAACAAATTTTTTCAAATGCTCAAACCAGGGTTCGCCGCGTTTGGTTATTTTGTCTAAATATTGAGGATAGAAATGAGGATCCTGAAAAATATTCTCCTGATCCGAGAATCCGTTTTGAGTCTCAATGGGCTTAGTCTCTTCCCGGTCAAGCAGGGTTTCCTCATATTCGCTCAAGTCATAATCGCAGCAAAGCCATAAACTTAGCTTAAACTTCATATTTTTCAAAGCCGCGTCAAAAGTGGCGAAGTCTCTGCCCTTGAGCCAGAACGGAATGTGAAAACGCTTGTTGTCCCATTGTTTTTCGACGCTGTAGTCGTAATGTTCTTCCATCCAGTCCGGTTCCAGGCCAATAGTGTCGCAGGGGATGCCCTGACGCCTGAACTCGTAAGCCTCATAAAGCATTTCACGCGCGTTAACATTGCGTTCGTCGCATATATAAGTCAGGCCGTATCCCCATTTGGGCAGCAAATGCGGTTTGCCGGTGATTCCGCAGTATTTTTCAAGAATATCATTCAGCGAGTCTCCGGCAATCATAAAATAGTCAAGTCCGCCTTTCTCCGAGTAAAAACGGAGCATGCCGGGATCGGTGGCCCCGGCGTCAAAATAGTGAAAAAACGTGGTATTCAAGAACAAGCCCCATCCTTTTTTACTCATGACAAATGGAACCGGGCAGTAACTTGCAAAGTTCATCACCACAATTTTATTTTTATGTCCGCGCTTCTGAATTTTAGTTCTCGTCTCGTCGCCAAAACCGTAGAGCCTGTCGGAGCTGTCGAGGTTGAATGATATATCAAACCCCTTGCTCTTTTCCGAGACAGGATCCAATGCTCCGGACAAAAGAGAGAGCCCGTGACTGTTTAAAAGTTCTGCCATTCCATTTTTTTTGCTGACATTTATTGCAGATTTTTCAGTGGAGAATGAAATACGGTCTCTTATTGCAGTTTCTTTTACCTGAAAATCTTCACATCCGGCATTGACTATTCCGTAGCGGACCAGAGAGTTTTCTTCAAAAGCGTTTTCATTCCCCAGCCTTATTCTGTAAACTGCGGGATTTATAAAATCAACGCGCAGAAATTTTTTATTTTTAAGTTCAATTGTTTTAAACATATATGCAACCTGTTAATATTTTAATTAATTAATCACTAATATTAGTATATCCGGAATTTATCGGAATGGAATGGAAATAAATGACAAAATAATGGACTTTTTTGACAAAATATGTTATATTAAGAAAAATCATGAGGCAGTCGTGCATAAATTTATAGTCAAGATTGGTAAAATTGCCAGGCTTAATCCATTTTTCATGCCTGTCCAGTATATTGGCTATCTGCCGAAAGAGATTCACTGCAAAGAAATAGTTCACCCGACAATCAATTTTTCATTCATGCTCTCATCACAGACGCATGAGTTGCTTTTTGCCATTGACGGCAAAAAATACAAGGCGGCGGCCCCGGTTTTGATATTTGAGAAACCTGGAATTGTCTATGAATATTTCCAACGGCAAAGATGCGAAACTTTTTATTTTTCCTACAACGCAAAGTACGCAGAGCATTTCCGCACGTTCACGGAGGAGCCGTTTCAACCCATTATGGCAATGGCGCATAACAGCGTTGCAAATCAATTGATAAATAAAATATTAGAGTTATGTCTGTCGCTTCACAGTCCGGGGGCGGTTGACAGGATTGACCGGCTTTGCGAGCAACTGGTCAACGAAGCAGTTTTGTCAAAAAAAATCAGCGTCGCCGCAAACAACCCGTACCGCAAAGCGGTCTATGAGGCGGCGTCATATATTGAAATACATTTTACAAGCGAGATTGACTTAGGCGTATTTGCCAGAAAGTACGGCCTGTCAAAAAGAACTTTTCTGCGATATTGGGATGAAATTTTTAAACAACCACCGAAAAAGTATATCACCGACTTAAGAATTAAAGAAGCCCAAAAACTTCTTATTGAGACTGAACTCCGAATTAACGAGGTTGCAACTAAAATTGGCATCAGTGACCCATATTATTTTTCCAGAATGTTTAAACTTCATGTTGGAGTATCCCCGGCAAGTTATAGGTGCCGGAAAGAGTGTGTTTATCCCGGACAAACAGACCATTAACATAAGTGTATCTGATTAGCTGACTGTTATTTACACAAAATGACTTTTGCAAAAAAATAATGAAATGTATGAAAAAACCTCCATGATTTTCTCCTTTACTGAGCCTGCTTTAACCGTTTTGGCTGACAAAAACACGAAGAGAATTGCTGATTTACACGTTATTTGCCGAAGACTGCGGCGGCTTCCGCCAGATGTTCGCGAATCTTGACTTTCTGCGGGCATTTTGCCTCACAGGCCCCGCAGTTAGTACACGCATAAGCGGTTTTGCCTTTGATCCATTCACCGCCGATGGCGGCATATTTGTCGCGGGCGGGAAGTTCCATCCGATACACTTTGTGATAAATCAGTGCTTCCAGGCAGACCGGAATGTTTACTTCAAACGGGCATGGCATGCAGTATCCGCATCCGGTGCAATAGATATCGGCCAGCGATCGGCATTTCTCCTGTAATTCTTGTATCCTCGACATTTCCTGCTGGCTCAAGGCCGCGTTGCTGCCGGCGATTTTTACGTTGCCGTCCACCATCTGCCGGGTACTCATGCCGGATAGCGCAAGGTTGATATCCGGATTGCTTAACACAAAGCGCAATGCCAGTTCCGGCGTGGAAACGCGGCCTTCCAGCGCGTCTTCGAAAATGCTGCCGGCAAACGCCAGGCGGCCGCCGCCGACCGGTCCCATCGCGATGACGCCCAGGCCTTTTTCCGCGGCATATTTGATTGACGGTTCATTGGCGCGGTCAAGCAGATTGTACTGGCAGAGCACCGAAGTGAAAGCTCCGGTATCAATAACCGGCAGCATCTTCTCCGGTTTATCATGAAAAGAGAACGACAGGAACCGGATCTGTCCCCGTTCTTTGGCTTTCAATGCTTCGTCTAGCAGGTTTAATTTCAAAATCTTATTTTCAAAGCTGTCGGCATTTACCGCGTGAAAGTGATAAAAATCTATATGGTCTGTCTGTAACTTGCCGAGCTGCTCTTCCAGAAGACGGCGGACATCGGCCTGCTCGTTGACGTTCCACAGCGGCAGTTTGGTGGAAAGATAAACCTTGTCCCGCCAGCCGTTTTTCAGCGCCCGTCCGACGGCGATTTCACTCTCCCCGGCACAGTAGCCGTAGGCCGTATCCACATAATTGATGCCTTGTTCGAAACCATAGCACAGCACATCCACCGATTCATCCATGGAAATGTGAGAAACCCCCTGGTTATCCGGTTTCATCGGCAGCCGCATCGCCCCGAAGCCCAGCAATGAAAGCTCAATCCCGGTATTCCCGAATTTTCGATACTGCATGTTATTTCCCATGAATTATAGTTTTACATTTGATTATACTTTAATATACCTGATCTCTGATTTAAAATCCTGTCGCAAATGTAAAAATTATCCAATATGGAAATTAGATATAAGGAGGGAGACACCAACATAACAGACCAAAGCGGCCGAAAGCGCATCAGCCATTGACTGCGTCAAGACATATATTCATAGAAATTCAGCACATCAAAAAATATAAAAAACAAGCTTAAAACAACCCTTAACTTAGCGGCATTCAGGATAGACCCCGCACAGAAAGGCATTGTTTTTTTGCCGAATACATATGGATATTATTTAACTTAACCGTTTACTCTGCGTCCGTATTTATCTGTGGATTGACACATTTGTCGGCATGAATAAATTTTTGGGAATGCCTTCCCATTTGTCAACGTTGCGTTCACCAGCTTTAAGACTATCATACATGGCTTGAGAAGCGGCCATGGGATCACGTTTTTGCAGCGCCTTTAGAATTATCTGGTGCGAGTCAATACTTTCCTGGAGATTTGCTACCGCGACGTTCAAATCCATTTCCGCGAATGGAACAAGATAAAACGAGTCCATTAAATGTTTGGCAAAACGGCTAAGCACTATATTATTGGCTGCTGCCAGCACCGCCTGGTGGAATTTCATATCGGCCTGTGCAAAACTCCATAGGATACTGCGAGTCTCCTCTTCATCATGTTTGACATTGGCCGCAGCTTCACTTTCACATACCCTGTACATATCGTTGAGGTTTTTTCGCACACACTCAAACTGTTCAGATGAACCGTGGCAGGCTGCTTCTCCGGCAGCATAAGGTTCAACCAGCATGCGCAACTTGAGGAATTGTCTTACCTCCTGAATTGAAACTCGCCGAACTGTCGCTCCAACATTCGATTGGTAATCCAGCAAGTCGGAGGCGGCCATTTCCATAATTGCCTCACGAGTCGGCGCAAGTGAAATCCCGATTAAGTCCGCAATCTCCTGAGCTTTAAGCCGTTCGCCGGGTTTAAATTTTCCCTTCGCTATATTCGCATAAATATAATCATACGCTTTTTGCTTATAAGTTGTATTTTTATTTTTTCTCATAGTTTTCGCAAGTAAAGAGTTATTGATTTTATAAAAAATATAGCTGTTTTTATAAAAAAAACAAATACAGTGAATATGCAACAATACGCTTAATATTAATTTTAATATTTGTATATACTTTATTTTAAGCACTTAATAGCATATTTTATAAAATATTTTGTATATTTTATAAAATACGCTGGATTTTAGATGCTTCAGCCATTATAATATAGTGTAAGATATTAAAAACATGTGATGTCGGATTATTTAAGTTTACATATATTTAATTTTAAAGAAGCCAAACAACAAAAGAATAAACATGAAAGGTATCAAAATGAACAATCGTGCTAAAAATTTTACTTTAGTTGAACTCCTTGTTGTGATCGCCGTCATCGCAATTTTAGCCGCATTGTTACTGCCTGCGCTAAACAAAGCAAGAGATAAAGCTAAAGCCATTTGCTGCATCAGTAACCTCAAACAGTCCGGTCTCGCAATTTCATCCTATGCTGATGCTAACAACGGTTTTTCGCCCCGTTACTCTTCCGCAGATGGAACAGCAAGAAGTTGGGCTGAGTTTTTGAAAGATAATAAATATTTGCCAAATAATCCGATTATTGTCCAATGCCCGGTGCGTGTAAACATTGTTAAGTCATCATGGGATGAAATTTATGGCATGCCTAATTATTACTTATATCCTTTGGTTAGTGAAATCCGTAATTTTATAACCCCGGATGATTTGGTTAATCCTCAACTGGGTCGATATATAATTATTCGAAGGATTGCTAAACCTGGTAATTATTATCTATTGGCTGATAGTTTTGATACTGGTACAAAGCGACAAAAAGCCTATATTACTGCCGGAAGCCAGCAAATCCATGCGCGTCATGCCATGAAAGCCAATGTGTTAAAAGCTGATTTTAGCGCCAGCGCCGTCGACAGGCAGTTTTTCAAAGGCAATGGCACTAATTTTAGAATAACATATGCCGGTGAAAATGGATTTGTACCATAAAATAAAAATTGCCGGTTCACTTTCGGCAAGATTGGTACAATCAAAGTGACTTATCTAACAATTGTTTCTTCAAATAATAGTCCACAGGAAGTAAATTCATGCAAATTGAAACTACAATTATTAATTCCGGCTATGACCGGATTACCTGTCTGGTACATGCCCGTCCGGGGGTGATTCCAGGAAATCCTCCGGTAGGGTTGGTTACCGCCAGCCCGTCCAGAATCAGCGGAGATGATGTTTTTTATGCAATACAGGAAATACGCAGCGAGGACGGCGGAAAAACCTGGGGCAAACCGCAAAACACTTCACTTAGCCGCCGCAATCTGCCGTCTGGAAACGATGAGGGAATCTGTGATTTCTGGCCGAAGTTTCATGCTGCCTCCGGCAAGTTGCTGGGTACGGGACATACAGTACGCTACTACAAAGATAACTTGAGCCCGCTTCCCCGTCCGCGCCAGACAGCCTATAGTGTTTACGATTCCGTGAACAAAAACTGGAATCCCTGGCGCACGCTGGAGTTTCCAAAAGAATTAGCGGATTACTTTATCAGTGAAGGCGCGGGCAGCACTCAGCGTTACGATATGCCGGACGGGACCATTTTACTGCCAACGTATTTCGTATCAGATCCGGCTAAAGCCACCTCGATAGCTACGATGCATGAGCAATTAATTTCTACGGTGCTGCAATGTGCTTTTGACGGAGAAACCCTCACTTACATACGTCACGGCAATGAACTGTACAGCCCGGATAAACCTGGTTTATGCGAACCTTCAATTACCTTTTCCAGCGGACGTTTTTACATTACCTTACGTAATGATTTCAACGGTTATGTGGCGACGAGTGATGATGGATTACACTATACCCAGCCACGTCGCTGGACCTTTGATGACGGATCGAATCTCGGCAGTTACAACACCCAGCAGCACTGGTTGGCACATCAAGACGAACTATTTCTGATTTACACCAGGAGCGGAGCGAACAACGATCACATTCCCCGTAACCGGGCTCCGTTGTTCATGGCGCAGGTTGACAAGGAAAGACTTTGTGTCATTCGCGACTCTGAATGTATCTTAATGCCGGAACGCGGCGCAAAATTGGGCAACTTTGGTGTAGCGCAATTCAGTGACCGGGAATACTGGGTTGCTGATGCAGAATGGATGCAGACTAAATCGCCTGACTATGCCAACTGCCGGAAATGTGAAGAGAGGGGCAGTGATAATGCCGTATTTTTGACTAAAGTAACCTTCTAAAGGAACATAATATTGTATTCTCTATAGGGTTGAGATGAAAGAGTAAAAGAATCAGAAAAAATTTAATAAACGATGCTTAAAAAATCATGAAAAAAATATTAATTATCGCCCTGTTAATTCTTAGTTGCACTGGATTTATTGTCCACGGGAATGTTAATACCGTTGACTCCAGTTTAGTATTGCATTATCGCTTTGACCATGATGCAGGTAGCGTGGCAAAGGATTTAAGCTCATTTCACCATGATGGCACTATCATTAATGGTAAGTATATAGCTGAATTAAACGGACGCAAAGGCGTATTGCATTTTGACGGAGAATCAAGTTACATTAAAGTCCCGGCTTCGCCTGCTTTACAAATACAAGGCGATATGACTTTTTCAATGTGGGTGCGCCAATATGGTCAATCAAAAAACAAAACGGCGGTTCTTCTTTCTCAAGATGGCAAAGGATTTATTTTTGCTTTTGAGTATGGCTATAATCTCCTGCTTACCTATAAATACCTTGGGGAAAGAGTTGCGTTGCCAGTAACGCATAAGATTCTGGGGCAGGACTGGTCATTTATTACCGTAGTAGTGGAATACCCGCGCTGCAAATTTTATTGCAATGGAGAATTGGTTAAAGATCAATACATGCCGCTTCAAGGCATTGAAAAAATTCCCCAAAGCGCTCTAAATATTGGCGGGGATAAAAATACTAAATATTTTGCCCCGATTGATTTATCGGAATTTCGTCTTTATCGCCGGGCGCTTGACAGTGCCGAGGTTGCCGCGTTATTCAAAAATCAGACATTACCAACGGCGCAAATTGCTGAATTACGAATAGAACCTGATTGGTACAAGAATATTCTCACTTTGAGGTTTACAACGAAAAGCAAAAAAAATCAAGGTAAAGAAGTGGAATTTGACGTTATAGTCAATAATAAAAGTCAAATAAAACAAAAAATCCAACTTATTGACGTTTCCCAAAATAACTCAGGACGGTTTGCCGGCGTAATCCAACTTCCGCTGGATAAATTTGCCGATAAAACCATCATAGTTACTGCCCGGATTGCGGACGATGACAAAAAACCAACAGTAGAGTCAATGGAGCTTCAAAAGCCTGAATGGATTGCACATAAAGCAGGAGAAAACAACCAGATTCCTCCGCCATGGACTCCTGTAAAAAAGGCCCAAACGCTCAATGGTGATATTCAATTAGAAGTATGGGGCAGGCAGTATATTTACCGGAATTCTCCTTTTCCGGTTCAAATAGAATCAGACAGGACAAAACTCCTTGCGTCCCCGATAAAATTGTCTGGCATAGTTGAAGGCAAAGAGTTAGTTTGGGATAATCATGAATTGAAAGTTATTAATTGCAGTGATAAATCAGTTGAATTAGCCGGTACTTTAAACAATTCAAAGCTGAAAGTTGAAGTTAATTCCAAACTGGAATATGACGGGTTCAATCTTTATGAGTGCGAAATCACCGCCAGGGTTGCTACTTATATTGATAACTTAACGCTGGAAATACCATTAAATAGCGAGATAGCTTCAAGCGCGTATGCCGACCGGGTATATCCTTTAGTCAATGGTAATTACGTTGGAACTTTTTTTAGCGGAGCAATCACAAAACAACTTAATTTCCTGTTTAGTCCCAATATTTGGATTGGAAACGATAAAATGGGACTGACCTGGCAAGCTGAATCTGATGAATTCTGGAGCAACAGCGATCCCCAAAAAACAATCCAAATTATTCCAGTAAAATCAATAACCTGTTTAAAAACCAATTTTATTGACAAAAAAGTTGTATTAACGGCCAATCAAAAATTAAAATATCGGTTTGCTCTTTTGGCTACGCCGGTTAAACCTTTACATAAAACCGCCTGGCAGTTGCGCATTGCACGCTATGAACCGTGGGGGCTGGAATTTAATCTTCCTACAAATAAAATCAATGACAAACCGGAACTGGCACTAATTAAAGAAAGTGGAGTTCGCCGGATTTATACCAGCAAGCAGGATTTTTTTACATGGCCAATGCCGATACATCCGCAATTCTCAGCAGCTCTTGCCAATATGGTAAACTCCATACATAACGCAGGATTAAAGTCCCATAGTTATGTTATCCATCAGCGCTTCCCGGTTGATGTTCCCGAATTCGATATCTATGGTTCGTCAATGGTCAATCGACCAATGAAATCTTATAGTCACCCGAATCCCTGGCCGCCGAATCCAAAACGCCCCGGTCCTATAGCCGTTGAATATGGTGCAGATTCCTCATCAATGCTTTTTATGTGCGCCAAAAGCGAAGCTTTACAGGACGCATTCCTGAATAGTTTGAAACAACGAATGGAGACCTATAACGAAGATGGTGTCTACCTGGACGGTACCGTTCATATCGGACCGCTATGCTATAACACAGAACACGGATGCGGCTATATCGGAACAGATGGCAAACTCCATGGCACTTATCCGACTTTTGAAATCCGTAACTTTATGAAACGTATTTATGCAATCGTTAAAAATCACAATCCTGAAGCTATTGTCGATGCCCACAGCTCGTTTGGTTACAATCCTTCGGGGTTGGCTTATGCGGATGTGATGTGGACAGGAGAACAGTGGCATAATTTGAGATCAACCGGAACTAATTATGTTGCGGGGGAATTGACTTTAGATAAATTCCGTACTGAATTTACTGGTCGACAAATTGGTATAGCTGCGGAAGTTTTGCATTATCGCTTACGTCATCCGATGAAGATTGCCGCCACTTCTCTCTTGCATGATATATCGCTCCGTTACAGCAGTGGCGGCTACGACAATTCTACGGAAAACAAAGATTCATATTTTGCGCTAATTCCCAATATATGGAAAATGCGGGATATTTTCGGGGCAGATGAGGCAAAAAAACTTTACTATTACGAAAACCAGGAATATATCAAAATCAAGGGCAATCAATGCTATGCCACTTTGCTGAAACACCCGGTTAACGGGGTATTGGCATTGGTCTCCAATCTTAGTACAGAGCCTCAGTCGATAGAATTGGAATTCAACTTAAAGACATTGGATTTAATTGACCGTAAACTGGAAGCGGCGAATGCGCTATCGGGGAATATTCTAAAGATGTCGTCCGATGGCAAAATAAATTTAAAGTTAAATTCTGAAGAATGGATTTACATCTGGCTTAAACCGGTAAAAAAATAACCTCGAGTTGCAGACTGGCGTTAAATTTGATATTTTAGTAATATTTTAAGGGAGTGGAACCGAGATGAGCGTTTTAATAAAAACTCCAGATTTGATTCGCCTGGGAATTATTGGCATGACTCCGGGCAATGAACATCCGTATTCCTGGAGCGCTATTATCAACAATTATGACAGAGCAGTAATGACTGCGGAATGTCCATCTCCCGGCATTCCAGTTTACCTTAACCGGGAACCTGCCGGGCAAGTAGGGATTGACGGAGTCAGGGTTACCCATATTTGGTGTGATAACCGCAAAGATGCCGAAAAAGCCGCGCGGTGTTCACTGATTGAACAAGTTGCAGATTCACCAGAGGCAATGATCGGTGAGGTTGACGCAGTGATCATTGCCACCGACATTGGCGGCCAACACGTCAGCCGCGCGAAGCCGTTCGTTGACGCCGGATTACCGGTATTCATTGACAAACCGCTTTGTGACAACCGAAATGATCTGGATACTTTCAAGCGCTGGGTAGCTGACGGAGCCGCAATTATGTCCTCGAGTTGTATGCGGTACTGCAAGGAATTTCGTCCATGGCACCGCCATACCCGTGAACTCGGGGATTTGCGATTGATTTCAATGCCGATGGCAAAAAAATGGGAAACCTACGGCATTCACGCGCTGGAAGCAGTCTATCCGATACTTGGTACCGGATTTATTTCGGTTCGCAATACAGGGAATTATGACTGTAACGTTGTCCACCTGCGGCATCGTGACCAGGTGGATGTGATTATAACTTGCATCAAAGATTTAAAGTATGGTGCGCCTATGCAACTCGGCGGAACCCAGTCTAATATCTCATTACAGGCCAATGATACCTATCAATCTTTTCGCGACCAGTTGATGGCATTCATTGAATATCTCCGTACTGGAATAAGACCGTTCCCGTTCAGCGAAACTGAAGAACTGATGCAACTGCTGATTGGCGGCATCGAAAGCCGCGAACAAGGTGGTAAAGAGATTTTGATAGATTGAATTTAAGGATAAAGTATATGAATGTAATAGAATCGTTTTCTTTAAAGGGCAAAACCGCATTGGTAACTGGCGGCGCCGGTCTCTATGGGCGTCAGATTGCCGAAGCGTTAGCAGAAGCTGGCGCGGAAACTTATGTTGCCTCCCGCAATTTGAGTAATTTAGAGGCGCTGGCGAAAGAGTTTCGATCCAGGGGATTGAATGTCCATGCGCTGGAATTAGATCTGGAGGTTGAGGAAAGTATCAAACAAGCAGTTGATTCTATTGTTAAGGAAACTGGACGTTTGGACGTTTTGGTTAATAATGCTGTAACCCGCTGCGCGTTATTCGGCTGGGATCGCCCGATGTCTGATTTTGATAAAAGTTTACACACCAATGCTTCCGCACTCTTTTATATTACCAATTTAGCCGGTAAAGTTATGACAACACAAAAAAGCGGTTCAATTATCAATATCGGTTCGATGATGGGTATTGTCGGAGTAGAATTATCTAATTATGAAAATACCGAATATCCTACCGATTTCACGCCGCTTTATTTTTATGAAAAAGGCGGCATGGTCAACTTCACACGTTGGGCGGCAAGCATGCTCGGACGCTATAATGTGCGGGTCAATTGTATCAATCCGGGAGGCTTTCAAACCGAAAAGCATCCGGAGACTTTTGTCAAACAATACAGTTCGCGTACTCAGCTTAACCGGATGGCAAACAGTAATGATTTAAAGGGCATTGTTGTTCTGCTGGCATCGGATGCCTCAAGTTACATCACAGGAACCAATATCCCGGTTGATGGCGGCTATACCGCAAAATAAACTTTTGAATAGCGGAGGATAAATTGAATTTTTCGAAACTAATGCTTGGAACGGTGCAGTTCGGAATGAATTACGGAATTGCCAACACCAGCGGCAAACCATCACTCGACACCGCGATAGCGATTCTTAACGAAGCCTGGCTTGGCGGGGTCAATGCATTGGATACCGCCGCCGCTTATGGAGATAGTGAAACTGTGCTTGGAGAGGCATTGACCAGGCTTGGACTGCTTGATAAAATGTTGATTGTCGGCAAAGTATTGCCGATTCCTGCTGGAATGCCGTTTGACAAAGCAGAGGAATTTATCGAAACCTCTATTCGCAATTCGCTGCGCAACTTACGGATTGAACGATTACCTGTCTGCCTCTTCCATCGGGACGAAGATTTAAAATACTTTCCGATACTGGAAAAAATGACAGAGCGGGGATTGATTGGCGCTGGCGGGATTTCGCTGGACGAACATTCGGCAATAGAGGATGCCATTGCCCGCGCCAAATATATTCAAATACCGTACAATGTTTTGGAATGGCGTTATGAAACCCTGCTGGAACAAGCGGCGCAGAAAGGAATTACTATCTTTGCGCGCAGCGTATATCTGCAAGGGTTGTTGCTTATGGATGAAGCGTCTATTCGTCCTGGGTTATGCGGGATAATTCCAGTGCGCCGCCGTTTGGAAGAACTCGCCAAGCTGCACGAAATGAGTATGGCCGGACTTTGTATGCGTTTCGTCTTGAGCCGCACTGGAATTCGCAGTATGCTGACAGGGGTTGATACTCAAGAGCAACTTCGTGAAAACTTGACATTGATAAAGGCCGGACCGCTTCCGACCGCATTGATCGAAGAAATACGATCAATCGTTCCGAAGCTGCCGGAAGAGCTTATTCATCCGAAATTATGGTCTAAAACAGCTTAAATAAAAAGGTGGAAATATGTTAGGAAAAGAAATCAGAGAGGCATTGCACTCCGGCGGTCTGGTCTACGGTACCCATGTTACTCACTTAAACAATCTGAGCGCTTCTGGAATTTTACTCCAGGCGGGTTTGGATTATGTTTTTATTTGTGGCGAACATATGCCGCTTGATTCAATCGAAATTGCCAACCTCTGCCGTTTTTACGCCTGCAACGGCATCGCTCCCGCGGTCCGGATATCTGAACCATCCATGATTGAAGCGGCGCGCGCCCTGGACTTAGGAGCACACGGTATCATCGCGCCTTATGTGGAAACTGTGGAACAGGTCAGGAATATGGTCGGAGCGGTCAAATATCGTCCGCTTAAAGGGCAATTACTCAATGAAATTCTGGATGGGAAACCGCTGTCTCCTGAATATCAGGAGTTTTTTCCCAGGTTCAATAAGAATAACTTTTTAATTATCGGTATTGAAAGTCGTCCCGCATACGAAAATCTTGACGCGTTAATTGATGTTCCCGGAGTAGATGGAGTCTTTCTTGGACCGCACGACCTGACCGTTTCTTTCGGACACCCCGAAGACTGGGAACATCCGGATTATATGAATGCCATGGAAGATATTATCCGGCGTTGCCGAGCGAAGAATCTGGGAGTCGGTTTACATATGCTTCCGACCAAATACACTCCTGAGCGGGCACGTAAGATGATTGATATGGGCATGAACTGGGTGCTGGACGGGTCTGATGTCGGACATGCTGCCAAAGTATTGTCTGAGCGCCGCGCCGCAATGCAATTGCCCCCCTGTAAGAATAGTGCAGGAGGCACCGCTCCAGCCACCTGCGCTGCTCCGGCTGGAAAAATTGAAATCAAGCAGGATGACATCACTGCTGATGTTGTTAAGATACTATCCGCTCGGCATCCCGCGATGAAGCGGCAGTTCCATAAAAATACTGCTGCTGCTGCTTTGGAGAAATAAGAAATTATGAAAATAGTTGTACTAGATGGTTATACCTTAAACCCCGGTGATTTAAATTGGGACGCGCTGCACGAATTGGGCGACGTCACAATTTACGAGCATACGCCGCCAGACAAATGCTTGGAGCGGGCATCCGGAGCCGAAATAATTTTTACCAATAAAACGCCGTTGCCGGGTGCTGTCATTCAGGTACTCCCGGCACTGCGTTTTGTCGGTGTGCTGGCTACAGGCTATGATGTCGTTGACGTCAAAGCGGCTGCCGCACGCAATATTCCGGTCTGCAATGTAGCGGCCTATGGTTCCGATTCGGTAGCACAAATGACGTTTGCCCATCTGCTGAACCTTACGAACCGGGTTGGCGTGCATGCCGCCTCGGTGGCTGCCGGCGATTGGAGCAAATGTCGCGATTTCTGCTATTGGCTGGCTCCAGTTACCGAATTGAAGGATAAAATTTTTGGGGTAGTCGGATTCGGACGTATCGGACGTGAAACAGCCCGGCTGGCCGAAGCATTTAAGATGAAAGTCCTTATTTATGATATGATTGACACTGGCGATATCAGGCAGGTTGATCTGTCCGTATTGCTGAAACAAAGCGATGTTATATCATTACATTGTCCGCTGACCCCGGAAACCAGAAACATCATCAATTCGGATGCGATAAACTTGATGAAGAAAAGTGCGTTTCTAATTAATACCAGCCGCGGACAGTTAATTGACAATCAGGCGCTGGCGGATGCATTGCGGCGTGGCGATATAGCCGGGGCTGGCATAGACGTATTGGAACAGGAGCCTCCGCCGCTGAATCATCCATTGCCGGGAACTGCGAACTGTTTTGTCACCCCGCATATTTCCTGGGCTTCACGTGAAGCACGCCAACGCCTGATGGATATCGCGGTTGGCAATCTTCGCTCCTTTCTGGCGGGAACTCCGGTGAATGTTATTAATCAACAATAATTAAAATATGGGGAAGATCATGCATTTTCATCAAATAATAGCACAGTTTATCTTTGCGGTTGCATTGACAGGCGCGGTTGAACTTAAATCGGAACCGGTCACCTTAAATCTGTGGAGTGATGACTATCACGGGATTATCAGGGATGCTGGAGCGGAAAAGAAGTTTCCAAAGCTGCCGGATACGGTGGCCAACGTGAGCATACCTGCGATGACGGTTTATTTGCCTGAAAAAAGAAAATCAATCGGCATTGCGTTAGTTTACTGTTCCGGCGGATCGTACAACAAGGTGTCGTATGTTTCTGATTATGTAAGTCAGGCGGATTATTTTGTTTCTAAAGGAGTAGCCGTCATCGTGGTAAAATACCGGACGCTTCCGCCATCAAAGAATGTTTCAGACGCGATGGATGACGGATTGCGTGCGGTGCGTATAGTTCGCTACCGGGCAAAGGAATGGGGTATCAATCCTGCAAAGATAGGAATGCTGGGAGGATCGGCTGGAGCAAACCTTATTTTAAATGCGGCCACACACTGGGATAATGGAAAGGCTGGAACCGCCGACCCTGTCGAGCGTGTAAGTTCCCGCCCTGACTTTATTGTATTACTCTGCCCGTGGCCGAATAAACAGCTTCTTTCGGATTTCGTAATAAATGAAACGACGCCTCCAGCTCTTTTGTGTTCAGCGCACGATGATAAGATTGCCCCAACAGCTTTTGCAGATGGGATAGTCGCCGCTTACAAGAAGGCTGGTGTTCCGGCGACGTTGTGGACGATTGAAAAAGGCGGCCACACAGCCTTCAAACCAGGCAATTTCGGCGGGGGCTGGAAAGAGCAGTTATGGTCATGGCTTGAAAATATCGGTATTATAGCCAAATAAAAACAAGTAATTGCTCCGTCTTTACTGGGGAGCTAAATATTGTCATAACAGGCCATTTATAGGTTATTCTCATGCATGGATGATGATTTTAATTCAAATACGAGCACCCGGAAGAACTGCATCTGCGGTAGAAATTAAGGTTTTGTTCCGGAAAGTAATCGGCAACACCGGAATTACCATTTTCGAAGGCATTCATGATTTGATTCCCGATTCGGGGCTGGCCTGGCTTGCTGCCCAGCGCAAAGGCAACCTTCCTGTTTGGAATATAACAGGAGCCGGTTTAAGTACTTCGGGTCAAGGAAGCCAACATAAATCAAAATAGATCACGTACAATATTTTGTTCAGGTAATCAAAATTTAAAACAGGCATATAATGATACTCAATAAAAATGTTGCTCTTGAAAATATACGTCAGCAGGACAAAACACTGCAACTGGCGTTTGATGAGTTGAAGTCGCTCTGGATAAAACGCTTTGGCTGTCCGGTGAAAAATCGGCAGCAGGCGGTAATAGATATCAGATTTGATTTAAACACTGCGGCAAAGGGTTTTTCAGTAATTGCCGGTTCTGATAATTTGACTTTCCATGCACCGACTGCTGTTGAAATTCTGTATGCGGTATATGATTTTGCGGAAGAATTTCTTGGATTCTGTTTTTTTGAGCCTGGAGTTGACCGCGTTGATAAAAAAAATGGTGTTGTGGAGTTGAAAGGCGGCGCACTCATCAACAACCGGAAACCGCTTCTGGCAAACCGGGGCTTCATCCAGGAGTTTCCATTCTCCGAAGATAGTTATCAGACTGGCGACTGGATGGCGAAAAACAAGCTGAACTATCTGATGACCTGGATGAAGTACTATGATGAAATGCCTGAAGCAATGAAAGAATTTTATCAGATTCGCGGTATTGAGATTGAAAGCGGGCATCATAATTTCAATTACTGGATTCCACCTGAAAAATACTATCGCTCCCGGCCTGACTTTTTCGCGGTTATTGACGGCAGAAGAATCAGCCCGTCCACAGATAAATCCGCCTTATTGTTAAGCGAACAGCTTTGCACGACCAATCCGGAACTTCGCGCTGAAATCGTTAAAAATATGGTGGCATACTGCCGGAAACATCCGGAGGTCAAAACCATTTCCCTGATCCCGAATGACGGCTTCGGTTGGTGTGAATGTGAGAGATGTTCCACTTTTTATGATAAAAATGCAATGGGCGGGTTTTACAGCGTTTCGGCGCATGTTTACAAAGCCGGCAGAATTTATCATGATATGGTCAGAGATGTTGTTACTCAACTTGCCCGGCTGCTCCCGGAAATTAATGTGACGTTTTGCGCTTATGTCAACTATTGTGCGCCGTCGGATGGTTTTAAGCTGGAAAAAAATATGGCGGTACACTTTGCGCCTTACTGGCGCTGCATCAATCACCGGATTAATGATAAAAACTGCGGAACTAACTCTTATTATGCGGCAGATTTGAAAAAATGGCTTAGCGCAAAGGCGGGCGGGAAAGTCAATATCTACGAATATTACATGGGCGTCAATCTGTATGTGTCACTGCCGATGGTTCATCATGAGGATATTTTCGATGAGATTATCTGGTATGGTGAACAAGGCGTCGATGGCGTTCTTACTCAGTTCCATTTGTCGCATTGGACGGTTTACGGACTTAACTACTGCATGATGGCGAAAGCTGCGTATGGAGCTGACAAAAAATATGCCATAAAGTCAGCATTAAGAGGAATTTTCGGAGAAGACTGGAAAGTGGCAGAACGATTCTATACCGCGATGAAAAAACTGGTTCTCAGCGCCGGCAACTGTCATATCCCATACCCTTATTCACTGTTCAACCGGACTTCAATAAAACAATACCGTAAAATTCATGTTCTAGCACAGGAACTGCTCACACTGTCAACTGGCGATAAATTCCGTAAAGAACTTGTGCTCTGGACAGAATATCTGCTCAAGTTCAAAGAACTTTTCGACCGCTATCAGAATGAGGGGATTCAAATAGAAGACGTTGAAGGCTTTCAGCAGTGGCTGCACAAACTGCCGCCGTCACGGATTTTAGTTCTTCCTAAAACGGACATGCTGCTTGGAGCCTGGATCGAATGCCTGAAAACCGGACGCGAATGGCTTCATTTCAATCTGGACTGGGAAGATAATTATATCCGCAAACATCGCGAAAGTCTTAAGTGAACATCCTGAAATGAATTACGAAATTGGCGATATAATTGTTAACTCAAATACTGTTTATTTAAGCATATTATCCAATATGGAAATTCGAATGCTTCCTTTATTTTGTGGGATCCAGATACTGGTTCAACGTCGGAATATAAGTGGTATTGGTTGAAAGCCTGGGATAAAGGTCCCGTCCCCTGACTACCCCGGCATGACCGTCAATATAACTGAACTCATAATTCTCATGATACAATTGATCCAGCGGGCCGTTGCCGAAAATTATCGATTCAAAAGTACTGACAATATAGGCACCATTAACGTTACGATTGCCGGCGCCGATTGTGCTGCATGCAAACCCGATCACCATGCTGTTTTTCTTTATCATCGACTGCTTGAAACGCGGCGAGGCGGCAAAACTCATGATCGAGTTGTAACCGTAACTAATCTCCTGCCCCGATGTCAAAACTGCGGCAGGGCAACCTAGCAATTTCTTATTGTTCACCATGTAGCGGTCTCTGACCAATCCGCCAGCCCAGCGGATCGAACCGCACTGAAACATCATCATGTAACCGTTGTTGTTATCCTGATACATGGTATGGATCAGTCCAAGCTGTTTCAGATTATTCAGACACGCTCCGTTCCTGGCGACTTTCCTGGCTTTATTCAATGCCGGCAGCAACATTGAGGCGAGGATAGCGATGATGGCGATCACGATGAGAAATTCGATGAGTGTGAAAATTTGCTTTTTCATAGATATTTCCCCCTTTTTAAGATACCTGTATTTTAATTGAAATTCCTGATCAGCTCTTCCGCAAACATCCGGTGACCGTTGTCCTCCGGATGATTGATAGAGTTTTTAAGATAAATGACGTAGGGAATCCCCTCTTCAGCAAGATGTTCCCAGCGGGCTGCCGCATCCGCCAGAGCAATGTTGTTCGCCCGGGCAAATTCGCGCAGCGCCAGCACATAAGGACGGCTTTCACGGCTCCGGAGCGATTTCACCTTCATCATCGCCGGCATGGTAAAGTGCGGTGTAATCAGAATCAGTTCCGCGCCCAGTGCCTTGGCCCTGGAGGCAATCTCTGTATAATTCTGCCGGACTTGAGCATCGTTCATCCATGCGTCATTGACAAATTCCAGGGTAATCAGATCGGGTTTTTCGGCGGCGACTTTTTCCCAGCGGCAGATGTCTGTTTTGCCGTTAAACGGGTATTTTTCGGGCTCCAGCCACTGCCTGGACTGGGAACCGCCCACCGCCACGGTCTTGACCGTTACCGGTGCCGACGGGAACTTTTCTTTTAACATCCGGGCAAAAACCGCAGGATAATCATTGCCGGGAGTGGCATTGCCGCCGGCGGTAACGCTGTCGCCCCAGCAGACGATCTTGACCGGCTGCCCGGAACGTATTTTCTCCATGGTCCGTGGAATCTTTCCGCTGGTTGTGGCGGTGCCGGCTTCGGCCGCAGTCGCTTTTGCCGGGAAAATATCGCCAATGCCGTCGGCGCAGCGGTAATCAACAAAAATATTGGACAAACGGCGCTGTCCTGGACGCAGTGCGGGAATTTCAGGTATGTTCAAATGGCTTTTGCCTTTTATCAGTGATTCCGTTCCGTCATTGTCAGCCACCAGCGAATCGACCCGGCGGAGATGGTATGTATAATCGACTTCCACGGTGTCTCCGGCCTTCACAGACGGCTGCGGACCGATAGCGATCTTGCCCCAGTTGTAATCAACCACATAATCCTTGTCCGGTTCCAGTTGCCGGCCATTCGAGCGAACTACTACACTGCCGGGTTGCAATGCCCCGTATGCAGGCATGCCTTTGCCGGGGCCGAAAACCTGAATCTGACTTAAATCGGTACCGCCGGTCCATTGAGAAATCTTATGGTTCGACAATATCGTTTTTTCCGCTTTGACGTTTACCGTTTCCGCCGGATCAACCTTAATTTGCGCGGGCGCCGCCTTCACTGGTGGAGCGGCCGGACCGCCGGTAACCTTGTTTCTGCGGAGATAATCGCGAATAACCGCGCCGCGGTCGGTCGTACCTTCGACTTTCTGGTCAGTATGAGTCCCGAAGACAGACGGATGTTCAAGACTCCAGAGATGGCTTTCGCGGAACGCATGAAAAGTCCACGCCCAGCCGTATTTTTCAAAAAGCTCTATATTGTCCTTAAGAAATCCTGCTCCGTTAGGTGCCCAGCGCACCACGCTGAATTCCCCGACATATATCGGGACCTGATGTTTTTTCTGAAACGCAATGACCGGGGCCAGTTCCTCTTCAAGCCGTTTCCGGTCCCAGTAACCGCCCTCGCCGTCGCTGAATTTTCCCGGCCACGTTTTCTGGATTTGCAGATATGCTTTGGCCAGATCGGTGCCTTGCAGGTTCTTTACTCCCTGATGCGAGTAGGCGTGGGGCTGGTAGCTGTGAAGCGAATAGATCAGCGGACGCCCGTTGAGCATAGGAAAATCTTTGAAGCCCCAGCACAGGCCGCCGGGCCCCGGCTCAATGACTACGGGATGAACAGTGTCAATCTGCCGTATGTTGTCGACAATCGTCTGCGCCCAGACAGGCCATTTACGGGTATAACCGGGCATGTCACGCCAGTCGAGTGGTTCATTGAGAATGTCGAACCAGATATCTTCAGGCCGGTCTTTGCATAAAGCAGCAATTTCGCGCCAGCATTTGACCAGATTATCGAGATTAGTAGAGTCATCCCAGAATGCCGCCTGACGTTCTTTGCCGGTTGGATATTTGCGCGTCAGATCATTGGGCGGTCCGCCCTGGATACAGAGCACCACAGTAATGCCGAATTCACGGGCATTATCTAAAATCTCCGGGAGACTGGCGGCAATTTCTTTCCAGGCCTGCTCATCAGTAATTTTTTTGCGGTCTGCGAGAAACCGGCTGCGCATATGGTAACGGATCAGATTGACATTCCACTGCTCGGACAGCTCCTTCAGCACTGCTCTGTCGGCCCGGCCGACATCGAGGGTGAATCCGCGCTTTCCGGTCACTGCCGGCTCCACCGCAGATGCCGGCCACGGCAGCGCCGACAAAATAAGAATTAACAATATGGCCATTCTTTTCTTCATAGTCACATTCCTTACTGGTTAATAATTTCACCTTGGTTCATATTTTTCTTGAAGAGCTGCATGCCTTGTTTTATGAGATATTCATTATGATGCAGATTATCCGGCTCAATAAATACTGTTGATTTTATTAATCTTAATAGACTTAAGCTTTGCCTGCAGTTCATTACAGTAATTACCGAGGCCAATCACATCGGCGCCGATATTAAGGAATTGATATCCCATCCCCGCATATTCTTCAACGGTTGCCGGTGCCGCTACGGTACCGGCGAATTTCCCGTGCCGGCGGGCAGCTTCAGCAACAAGCTTCCTGGTCTCTGCAATTTTCGGATTGCTGAAGTCTCCGGGCGTACCGATACCCTGGCTGAAATCTCCGGGCCCGAAGAAAATCATGTCTATGCCGTCAATGGAACATATTGCATCTAATTCATCCAGCGGCTCCGGGTCTTCAATCTGAACAACCACAAACCGGTTTTCATTGGCAAATTTATAATATTCATCATTCGGCAGCATACAGAACATGCCGTCAGCATTGCCGCCGTCCACCGGACGCCGGCCGACCGGGTGGAATCTGGTCTGCCACACTATTTTCCTCGCGTCTTCAGCGCTCATTATATGTGGAATCATAATTCCGGAAGCATCGATTTCAAGCGGTTTTATCAAATCGCTGTAAGAACCGCGCGGCACCCTGACCATGCAGTCAATATCGTAAGCTTTGGCCGCCAGTATCTGCTTTTCCATAATGGAATAATCGGATGGAACATGCTCATTGCAAATCCAGACACAGTCATATCCTGACAAAGCCGCAATTTCCACCGGACGCGAACAATTCAAGTTAAGCTTAAACGAAAAAACGGTTTCTCCAGCACGGAGTTTTTCCAGCACAAGACTTTTCCTTGGCGCTCTCATAATTTAATTCCTTATTTTTATAAAAATGGTTGTCAGTTTACACTTTTGAGATTATAGACCGTAGTATCAAAACGCAATTTCATCCGAACCCATTCCCCGGTATAAATGGAATCGCTTCCGTCCAAAAATACGATTGCGCCGTCAGCGGCAACCCGGCCGCAGACGATTAATTCATTGCCATATGGCGACAGCAGGCTTACTTCAACTTTTTCATGCGCTTCAGTTTCCAGCCGGAATTGTTCATACTGTAACGGCCCGGTAATGATCTCGCCGTGGCCGCTCTGATTAATCAAGCCGGCCCACCGGTCGCACCTCTGCCGCATGACTATGCTTTCCTGCCGGTATTCACGGGGTTCCAGTTTGCCGCCCTGATTATGTTGAGAATTGAATGCGGTTGCCACCATCCATATCCAGCCGCCGGCCTCGATCATGCCGCCGGGAAAAAGCATCTGCACCGGCCAGTCACAACCCGGAATCCGGTCGCGCAGCCGCCACGGCCGCTGATTGCGAATCCAGTTGCAGCCGCCATCGCGGCTGACCATCGGCTCCAGATCCATAACCTGATCGTGAACCGGATAATATCCGGCCAGTCCGCAAAGCCGGTCATCCTGCTTCAATTGCTGCAGCACGTAAAATTGCAGATCGGCACGCTCGCCGGCCTCCGGCAGCAGCACGATCTCCGGGCCGCTCCATTCGATGCCGTCGCAACTGGTACGCCGGTGGATCACTCTCAGCCAGTTTGCCGCATTGTCGTAATCCACCCGCCGTTCCGGGGCCATGTCCGAACGCAGCAGCAAAACGGAGAACATTACATATATACCGGCATCCGCATCGAAATAAACCGTGGTGGCATCATTGGAAATCTTTTGTTTCAACTCGTTGCTGATTGCGGTTTTCGCCTGCCGCAAATGATCTTTCACGGTCAGAAAACCATCGGAACTGCTATCGGTACGTATTGCCTGGTCGCATGGATGATACAAACATGGATTATCCAGATTGATGATCCGGAAATCGATCCCGTTTTCGCTGGCGCATTTGACATAGCGGATCATTCCGGCACCATGGACCCAGAAGAACAATTCGAACCGGTTATCGCGGCGGATGACATACGGTTGAGAGCAACTGCAACCTTCCGGCAGGCCGGTAAGCCGCAACTGCGTGAAGTTCGTCTTAATGTCCGGCCAGACCGCTATCGCCGGAGTGTCAATATAACCGATATCCATCCTGGTCGTGCGGTCGGAAAACCATAATCTCCTGGTCAGATAAACCCGGAAAGAAGCGTCGTCCAGCCGCACCACCGAGGCCATCTGGTTGCCGAAAAGGCCGGTATCGCCATATCCCGCACCGCCGGCAAAACCGGCAATTTCCGGAGCGGGAAATTCCACGCTGCAATTACTGCAAAAAATCCGGGAGTCTGTTGCCAGATTGATCTTCATAACACTTCACTCCTTATTAATCCAGAATTCTTCACGTCCTGAATTGAATTGCGCCATTATCTTTCTGCGTATTACAGGATCGCCCTCATTGACGATCTCCCAGGTCAGCGGCCCGGCATAGCCGCACCCCTGAAGCGACAGCATCAGTGCCGGCCAGTCAATTGTTCCATGTCCCGGCGGCAGATGCCGGTCGCCGTCACCGTAATTGTCATGGACATGGATATTGACCAGTTCGGGGCTGCAGCACTGCAGCAATGCCGTCATCTGACCAGTCAGGTGCGCATGGCCGGTGTCCAGGCAGAATCCGGTACGCCCGTCGTCGATCATATCAAGCAACCCCCGTAATTCAACAGCGGTTTCCCCCAGGTATCCGGGCGGCAGATTTTCCACCGCCAGAGTGAAGCCGGTTGACGGCAGCTGCGCCAGCAGTTGCCGTATCGATGCTGCGGCAGTCTCCAGCCGTTCACTGCGGTTTTCGCCATCCTCAAGATGCACCCCGGGATGAATTACCATTATGTCCGCCCCCATATCCATGGACAGAGCAACGACCGTCTTAAGTTCGTCAAGCGCCAGTGTTCGTATTTTCCGGTCACGGTTGCTGATATCCAGCGCCGGGCCAAAAGGCAGATGTACTGATGTCACAGCAATTCCGCGGGATTTTATATCTTTGGAAATATTGCCGGCACACTCCGGATCATGATAATCGAACCGCTGCGGGACGCAGCACAATTCAATCCTGGCAATATTTCCCGCTACCAGTTCATCAAGCGCCGCGGCAGTGACAATTCCGGGGAAAATTGCGCTTTCCAGCACAAAATTGTCTGACGTTTTTATCATGAAAACTCATTCCTGTTTTACTGTTGATGATTGATCAGCGCACCGGCTCCTGACAGCTTGCGCTGCAACTCTTCCATTGAAACATTTCCGGCAGAGACGCCTGCGGCGGCGCAGAGTGCCGCAGCTGTACCAGCAGCCTCGCCTTCCGCCATGCTGATCGGAATCACTCTGGTTGACGCCTGTGCTTCATGGGTTGCGGAAATCGCGCGTCCGGCCACCAGCAGATTGCCGGTGTTTAACGGCAGCAAAGCGCGGTATGGAATCATATATATGGCGGGGAATCTGGTTTCTATGCCGTCATGATCCGGCGAATGAATGTCGAGGTGATAACCGCCCAGCGCAATCACATCATCAAACCGCCGTCCGCAAAGCAAATCATCGGCGGTAAGGGTATATGCTCCAGCCATATGATTAGTTTCACGAATACCAATCGAGCCGTAGGTGTCGGATAAGGTGCAGTTCCTGAAGCCGGGTACATACTTTTTAAGGAAATTCAGCCAGATTTCAACCTGGGCGATGCCTGTACTTTCAGCCTGAGTGTAGGCTAAACTGTCGGACGGGTTCACATTTTCGACACGACTGGCGACAGTCACAAATTTTCCGGCAGCCGGGAAAATCACGCCGGGCATATTATTGCGCGGCAGCAGCATACCATCTTTTTTTGCACGTGAGACCAGTCGTGCAAACGCCCCCATCACAAAAGCATCCTGGGCCAAAACGGTGCGGACGTGCGCAGCGGCATCCTTTAATGGAAACGGCCTGAGATCATCTGGATATTCAGTGAAGTAAGCTGCCAATTCCGTAAAATCCACATTGCCGATTTCAAACGTCCAGGATGATACCTGAACCTTGCCGTCACTAACTCGGCCGCGGATCATTTTCTCGCCGGACTCCAGCGCAACGACGCCCGTGTCGGTACAGTCGATCACAAATTTGCAGTCAACGTAAATCAGGCCCTCGCCGCCCCAAAGATATACTCCTGAAATTTCACGGCCGTCTTTTTCCACCCCGACAAATCTGGTATGCAAAAGCAACTGCACGCCGGAATTTCTAATCTTCTTGTCGGCAACTATTTTCAGCCAGTGCGTGTTGATGGCCGCCATGCTGCCGCAGATGGGATCGGGATATAAAGGCGTGGCCCCGCCAATGGCTTGAAGTTCGGTGAGCAGTTCCAGCGCAATACCTTTTACCACCTGCGAACCGTCCGGGGCATGAAACCCCATCCAGGACGGGACGACAGTGGCGTTGCCGCCCAGATGACCGCAGTTTTCAATCAGCATGGTGCACGCCCCGTTCCGGGCGGAAGCGATAGCTGCCGCGATTCCTGTGGTTCCGCCGCCGATAACTATGGTATCGCAAATAAAACGCCGTTTAATTTCAAATGTTTTGGATTGGATCATCTTTTTTGCCTTCACATATAACTCTTTTATGTTTAGAATAGCTTCAGTTCACTTGTCCATCTTAATTTTTTGAAGATATAAACTGAGATGTTTACGCATTATGCGGTGGACGTTTTCCGGGTCGCCGCTTTTTATCGCTTCCAGTACGTCGCGATGAGTAGTTTTATGCGGATCGGAGAACCGTTCCGCAAAATTCTTCGTGGCAAATGCCTTTCTGGTCTTAATATCCGAAAAGAAGCGATAGAGAAGCCCTTGAAATGCTTCCAGAGATTTGTTGCCGGTGGCCTTATAGATTAGCGCATGAAAATGATAGTCGCAGCGCATGTACAGCTTGAAATCAGCCGGATTACTCTCTTCCAGCTTAACCACTTTCTCAAGTTCCTCGATATCGCCCGGGGTGATATTCATCAAAAGGATGTCGGACAATCCAAGCTCAATGGTAATACGCAGATTGAAGAAATCCTGCTGCTCGCCCTGATCCATGTAATCGGGATTAATTACTTTTGCGATAGTACTGAAAGTTGTTGGCTTGCCCACTACCATGCCGCGCCGCTTCCGCGATGTCACCAACCCCATCATCCGCACACGGCTCAATGCCTCGCGGACAACCGGACGGCTGATGTTAAGCATCGCCGCCATCTCCTCCTCTTTGGGAAAATTATCTCCGGGACGCAGCCGGTTGACTTTTATGTACTCATGAATCTTTTTCTCAACCTGGTCGGTCAATGGTTCCTGATTTATCGGAGTGAACATCTGCACAGTTCCTTCATTGTTTATTTTAAAATTATAATGCGCCAATGCATATATGTCAATATGTATTACATATTATTTAATAAAAATAAATGCTCTGTTACAAATGTGAGCAATAATCAGCGAAGTTTAAAAAGAAGGCACATTTCGTTCCGGGCGGTTGTATCTAGAGTCTGTTATTTCCGGATCCTTCATTCAGCCAGCCTGCATCGTCTACGGCGGTTGCCCTGCTCCAGAACGCTTCCTTTGCTGATGCGATATTTTCAAGTCCATTTAAGCTGTTTTAATATTTTTCGCTTAAACTTTATGAAATAAGATAGAATAATATAGCTATAAATTAAATTATTATCCTTAAATAATGTCAAACAAAGTGGACAGGCCCCGATAAGGCACCACTGCGGCTCCAGCGTCACCAGCCTGACCGGCTTCCTATTTGGCTATTGCCTTGTCGAGTTCCGGTTCGAGTACAAGCCAAATTGCATCGGCAATCGCTGCCATGCCGCGATCTCCGGGATGCCAATTCACGCCGCCATGAGAGAAATGTCCTTCGCTTTGCGCTTTATTCTGCGGGTCTGCCGCCAGTTTTTCAAGCGGAACAAAACCGGCTCCCTGATTTTTTGCGGCATCGCCGATCAACTGCGACATTTTGCCGCCGCCCCAGTTGGAAACGCAAATCAGAATCGGATTACGGTCTCCTTTAAAAGCTTTGAGCATCGCTTCGTAAGGCATCTGCAGTTTTTCAACAGTCACAGGATTGCGAAAATTGTCGCCAAGCTGGACAATGATAATGTCGGCATTCTGGGTTACCGCTGCATTCCACTTTGAAAAATCTTTTTCCGCTACGCCGCCCGGCAGCGAAAGCTTAGGCGCATCTTTTTGGCTTTTAGCCAGTTTTTCGCAGATTTTTTTATACAGCACGTGAACGTAATCTCTATCCTGACTGGTAGCCGCCATGCCACAGGTATTGTTCCAGCCGATCTGTGGCGCTTTGCCGTGCTGCCGGATGCTGTTACCAATAATTACCACCTCTTTCACTTCGCCGGCAATGACATTAAATTCACTGATTATCAGCTTCAGTTCATCCAGCGTTTGCAACACAGGGGAGATGCTTATCCAGTTTAACAGGAACAGCACATCCGGTTTGGCCTTTTTTTATAATCGCTTTGGTACACAGATATTCGCCATCCGGCAGATTGACAAATTCATTTAGCGTCATTCCGGAATTTTTTAACCGCTTTGCGCATGGCGGGCAGCATGCTGCTTGCGATGGTTGCATCGCGTCACTGAGTCAGGAGCCTTCGCCGCAGGTCCCGGCAATAAATACGCCGTTGATCTTGAGTTTCTGCTGATGCGCCGACAGCCGTTCAATGGAAGCCTCGTCAATTTTTAAATCCGAGGTCAAAGGCGTCGGCGCCGCCGACCACACTCCGCATAATTTTTCTGTTTTCATCTTATACTTTCATTCTTTTAGTGTTGATTACGGTTTTCGCAGCGTCTCATTTTTTGTCCTGCTTTCTGTTGATGAGAAATATAATGATTGTGTCGCCTTTGCTTGCCAGTAGGCCCACAGCCAATGCGCCACCGCATCGCCGCTGTAAAGCTTGTCCATCCATTTCAGGTCATCGGGAAATTGCTTGCCATCAATGTCGACGAACCAATGCATCTTGTTATGGGAGATATTTTTCAATATATGCATTGCGGTCGCTAAGGCTTTGGTGTCGGTAACATATCGCTGCATCGCCACGCAAGCTCTAGCAAACATAACGGCTTGCATCCCGGAGCGCAAACAGCACACTAAGCTCCAAAACTTCCAGTTCTCGCTTATTTCTTCAGGGCAACACATACGTTCTCGCACTTCGGAAATTGTTCCGTTTTCGAGATTGTAGAGACTTGAGCACATGGCGTAACCGTCATCAGCGATGAAAGAGATGTTACGTTCAAGCAATTTTCGGGTTTTTTTCAGCCAGACATCCCGATGCGGGGCATGGTATTCCAGCATCGCTTCCAGGCTGAGAAAGCCTGATTGCATGGTTTCCGGCATGGACAAGAAGTGGCGGACCTGGGTGTTTTTCTCGAAATCATGATATATTTCACGTGTCCGCAGGGTCGCCAGCATATCCTCTAAAGTACTGCCAAACGGTATTTTTTTCATAACTTCCGGAATCGCGCAGAGACGATTGAACTCATCAAGGAATTCCTGCTTCCCGGTGTGATGATATGCGAACCAAGCGAATACCGGAAACCTTTCCAGCGGCCAGTTCAACGGTTTGCCATAATACGGATATGAATAGTTTTTCCGGATCCAGAACCGCGCCATTTTTTCAATCATTTCCACACATTGAGAGCGCTCCTCGTGTCCGGCGAATACCATGAACTCATTGAGCCCGGCAAACGTGTAGATGTACTGATCGCTGGAAATCTGGTTGCTGAGTTTGCCGCCATAGCATTTGCAGTAAAAACCATCATCTATTTCCTGCGAAATATCAAAGAGCCATTTTATTCCTCTAAACGTGCGGCGGGCTTTTTTCAGTGCTTCCTGGTTTTTCGTGGCCCGATATTTCCAGATCATTGCAGCCAGGAAGGCACCGGAACACATGCCGACATTTTCATGTGACAGAAAGTCAGAGAAATCATCCCAGTTTTTTCCAGGATAACTAAGAATGTTCATGCCTTCGAAATAACCGCGCGAAAAAGGTTTCATCGTTTCAATGTTTAATAATGACATCAATAGTCCATGCTCATCAATAAGACAAGAATCCACAATACTTTCGAATTCTTTTGCTCGTTCATGTAAATGCTTCATTGTAATCCTGCTATTTGATCATTCTTGCGCCGGTACAAACTCGGCCGGTTTAGCAAAGCCGGTAATGGTGACTTTCGCACCCTTTTTCACTTTGAGATTCTGTCCGATATTGGCGGTACACCACACCTTTACACAAGCTTGACCGTCCTGCGCAATGGCTTTATCTTTTACTATGACCGTTCCCGCGTTTTTGAACCAGCCTTTACCATCACTGTTTTCAAAACTGCCATCGATAAACCCGTTGATTGCTTTTGCGGTCGGGGGAACATCGCCGGCAACCGGCAGAACGACCGGTTTCGCCCCTGAACTTACGACGCCCTCGACCAACAGATTATCCCAGTAGACCCATACCTGATCCTGCTGTTTTTTCCCTTTGGTCTGCGCATACGAACTCTTCAGAATAACGGAGATGTTCCCGTCGGCTTCGGGAGTGAAGCTGAACGAAAACTTTGTCCATTCGTTTGGTGACAGCAGCGGAGTTTCGGCTGTCAGATAAAATTTACGGTCATCTGTTTTTCCCCAAGACGCGTTGCCGATAATCCCACCTGAAGTGATATCGCCCGTGGTCAGGACAATGGCATTTTGCTGGTCTCCAAAAATATCAATACGGCCGCGAACAGGTTCAGCACCGGCAATCAGACAGGTTCCCAATAATATCATCGGCATTAAAAACTTCATGATCGTGAATCTCCTTATTTAAAGTGGTTAATTGATTACATTGGCAATGGTCATGGAATACGGCGGCAGAATCAGTTCAGTTGCAGCCGGGCCGTTTTCCCGGTCGGGAACAGGAATATTCTCGGTCAGCGGCGGATGAGTCCAGTGTAGAGTATTACGCAGAAAGTTCGGGAATGGATTACGGCCGCCGTAACTCCATATTTTCTGAAGTTTGCTGCTTCTAAAACCAACTTTCTGTTCATACGGTGTGCGGTTCTGAAATACAACCTGGCGCAATACTTTTTCCGTGCCGAAACCCCAGGCTCCGACATTCTGATAGCGTACTAGGCCTTCTTCCGGACCCTGCAATACATGAGTATAACTCAACAGGAAATCACTGGACATGGAGTCAGGAGCGTTCATCCGGTAATAATACTGATTTTCCGCCAGCAGTTTTCCCATGGCTTCATAGATATAGTAATTGGGCAGCTTGACCAGACCTTTGGGTCCGGCCTGAACGATGCCGAACCCCTGACCATCGGCGAATGTATGCAAATGGGTCATTGAAACATTACCGGCGCTGATGAAACGCAGTAATGATTCCATATTGGCGACGGCAGCACCGGTACTTTTCATCAACTGTAGCCGGTTTTGCAGTTCCGGATTTTTTTCGCCGAACACCCGCCAGCAGAGGACGTTGAATTCGGTCATCCAGATTTTTTTAGATGGAAACATTTTTGAGTAATAGCTCCGCAGCACTTCTTCGCCCGCGGCATTCCAAGCCGCCATAAATGCCATCACTGATTCCGGCGTGGCATTTTCAACCCGGAAGAAAATATAGGGATGGAGGATTACCGCATCAAAAGCATCCTGATTGGCGGCAAGGATATCATCCCATTCCAGATAGTGGTCAATCGGTTTATTGCCGGTGTTGGCCAGTTTGCGCAGGGCGCTGTTCAGCATTTTATCTTCGCTGAACGGATAAGAAGGGCAGACCACCGCGATTTGTACCGTCGGATCGACCGCTTTGACCGCTTTCCCGATGGCTCGGACTTTGGCGATATATTCACGGCAGGTGGGGAACGCTTTGCGGTCACCAGGTTCAAACAGCTCGTTGCCCATCTCCAGAAAAACAGGTTTACTTGATAGTTTTTTGATTTCTTTCACCATCTCGGCGATGTCTTCCGGCGACTGGGTTTCGACATTGACGTTAAACACATAAGGAATATTCAGCTTGCCGGCTTCCTCGTAGAGTTCCGCCAGCATTACCGGACGCGGCCCCTGACCTTTACCCTTGTTGTACTCCTTGTCGTAATATTTATGATAGTCCGGTTCTTCAGGGGTAAACATGTATCCTTTTTTCCACAGATACCAGTTGGCAATGGTGCCGGCCGGGCCGCGCAGCGACTGCAACTTCAAATCTTTCAGCACCTGCACCCGTTCCTGCGAATTGTTTCCCGATTTGGCCCGGTTGATGGAATAGATGAACTCGGTTCCTGCCCCCAGGAAATATTCCGGAGTCTTTTGCGGCGGCACATTGCTGTCATTGGTAAAAATCACACTTCCCGGCGACTGAGCTCCAAGTCCGACTGTCAGTCCCAGTAATGCGATTCCGATAAGTTTTTTCATGAAAATGACCTTTCTTTATTGTTTCTTGAATTCATTAGCTTTTTACTCTGCCGGGAGCTCTTTGCACAACAGTAGTCCATCCAGCGACATAACGCTTATATATTTTTGCACAAAACGACCATTCTGTTGTAATGGAATCTGTTTTCTTAAGTCCGCATTATTTAGGGATGTTCCAGTATGGTGCCCATTTTGCGAAATGATAGGACGGATCAGATATGTCACTAAACATCTTTGCTGTCGTATGGCCGTCGATAAAGGCAATATTGCCGGTTTTGCCCGGATGAACGAAGTAGACGACAATATCGTTCGGGTACGAGCGGACATAACCCTGCCAACTAAGGGGGTAAGCGGACCAGTCGCCTTGAGTTCCGGAATACCAGCCAGGCTTAACGCCATAATTGATACAGTCCGCAAAGTAAACTCGTACCGAGGCATCTCGGATCCGGGAAGCCTTTTTCAACAGTGGGCCCGGCCCCCAACCGACCCCTTCATTCACTCCGTAGCCAAAACGCTTGGGCGATTCCGGACAGAAGGCTACTTTGGAGTCGGCTATGACATACTTCTTTTTGCCGATATAACCCTGTATCTTGGCTACCCAGGTGGTAGTATCGTCATAACCTGCGAACGTGGGATGATAGGCAGGCAACAGATAATCGTTATTGTCGTTAGTATAGTAGGCGGCGGCGGCGACGATTTGTTTAAGATTGCTGGTGCAGGAAATCGCCTTGGCTTTGCTTCTGGCCTTATTCAGCGCAGGCAGCAGCATTCCGGCCAAAATAGCTATGATGGCGATCACCACGAGGAGTTCGATGAGTGTAAAATTCATGTTTTTTTGTTTCATAATCATTTTCCTTTCTGTACTATTTTGTTTCATTGCAAATACCATATTTTCTTTAAAAGCGACCGTTTCATAATCATCGTCCCCCTGCTGTTAATGGCTTTTTCCTGCCGTGCTTTCACGTTCCAGCAGACAGCTTGGAATCAGGATATGTTCACCCTGAGGACGGTTGTGCTTCATTCTGTCCTTCAGGATATTACAGATGCTATCTGCCAGAAACTCCTTGTCATATGAAGCTGTCGTAACGGTTGGCATGCTGTAGCGGCATTCGATGTAATCGCCTTCGCCGCAAACCAGCATGTCGCGTCCGGGAACGATACCCTTATCCTGTAACGCCCCGATTATTCCCTGAGCGACAAAGTCATTGTGCCCCAGAATCGCGTCGAAAGACTGTAAGTCTTTATCGCGGATGAACTCATAAGCATTGCGCCCCTCATAATAGGGCGAAATGTTTTCCGGCATCGGCGGACAGAAGAGTTCCCCGGACAGACCGGTTTTAGATGCGGTGAATTCTTTGAACTCGGCTATTTTCGCCTCCGCTTCCACTGCAAAGCCTTTAGGATTATTGCGTTCGATATTCCAGGAACTGACGAAAGCCACGCGTTTAGCGCCTTTTGCCGCTACATGATTCAACAGCTTGTCCAGATGGCTGGCGCTATCCCAGTATACATAGTCGAGCGGAGGCAGCGCACTGCTCATGCCGCGCGTCTGTATGATCTTGTAATCGGAGATCAACCCCAATGGGATGTTCCGGCGGACTGACAACTCAAACAATGCTGCGTCAAGCCTGCCGTAGCAGATCAGCGCTTCGGCATCGGCAATGGTTTCGTTCCAGGCTTCCATACTGTTCTCGTCTGTGACCGCCCTTATTTCCATGTTGAGTCCCAGCCGTAGCTTCAATTCAGTCCCCAGGCTGGCGATAAGTTCACTCAGCATGGGGTTTTTGCAGGTATCGAATGGATTGCATTCCGAATAACTGCCGAAAATGAATACCGCCTTGCCGGGAAGAACACTATTACGGCGGAGCTGGCTGCTGGCTGGACTGGGACGGTAGTTTTTGGACCGCATTGCTTCCATGATCCGTTCGCGTTTTACCGTGCTGATCGGGATCGTTTCGGTACAGTTTATAAAGTTGGAGACGGTGGTCGTGGAGGCCCCGGCCAGCTTCGCGATCGTATTGATGTTAACTCTCTCTTGCATCTATTGTATACCTTGCACGTTAATCGTATATCATATTGTTTATTATAATAGAAGTCGTGATATTTGTCAATAGGTGATGATAAAAAACCAGCAAAAAAGAATGAAACTAAAATTTAAAAATTGAAGAAGTCCAACAGCCGTCGTGTCGCCAGTTGCTCGATGAATAATTACCGGCGCGAGGCGCTTTCCTTATTTTTCGATTGTAAAGGAAGGGGGCGAAGGAAAACCCGGGAGCGCCGGTCGTCTGACCGGCTTTATGCATTTCGCCTTTGGCGACCAACCCAGCGACTGCGGAACCGTTGGATCACGCCCGGCGGGCCCGCCAGTGGCATGTAGCGAGAAACAATTTTTTGTTTTGCAGGGTACCCGTGCATCCCTCCGCCGGAACTTCAATTTGACGGCTAAAGTGACGAAAATTCTCCACTGCATTGCTGAGCATTTTTCATGTTCATAATGAGAAACTTATGGAAATGGCCGCATGAAAATCTTTCTGAAAAACAAGAAGATGACGGATAGTAGTACAGAGAGACAACTGGAGTAAGCGAATATATGCGGCTCAACCGCATACATTCGCTTACTACTCTGTTTTATCTTTCTCTATGTCTTGTGTTGAAAGATCAAGAATTTCCCTGTATAAATTTCTTAAATACCTCAGCTTGTTTTGATACAAAGCATTCAAGAACACAGAAAAACAAGCTCAAAACAATCCTTAACGTAGCGCCATTCCGGACAGACCCCGAGATGTCAAATATTACTCCCTGATTTACAGTGTTATTGCATTCACTTTTCAACGGTTCGTCTTGCTGGTTTCCGGTTCATCCATTACAGTTCCTTTAAAATTTGGAAATGTTCCGAATATTCTTTCAACACAGGATTCTCTTTCCGTTGAACATTTTCTTAGCATTGAATATATTTCCTGAGATTCACGAATAATCATGTCAAGATCACTTTTAGGAGCGCCGTCCAAATTATTCAGGAAGCGATGAAAATAGATTATGCCCTGGACAAACGCTGTTGCGGGAATGGCAATTACATAAAAAAACGCCTTAAATTCTGATACTATGAAGTTTTCAAGATGTGTTTTGTTAAAGACAAACGGGGTTTTGCTCTTTCTTTTGGACAGAAGAAAGAAAATATACATATCCACATACTTTGAAAGTTGAAACGCCGCAATTGTCGAGCATCCAATATCATGCACCAGGAAGCCTGTAAATCTTTCCACCAGTCCACAATATTCTTCGGCAATCATGGTTTTCCCGGGAAGGACAGAAAAATCAAAAGGAGCATAGTACTCGGTCATGTTCTTCAGCTTTGCTGCAATTACATCTTTATCAGTAACTTCGTCCATGAAGTTATACGTTTTCATGCTTTCCGCAATGGCGAGCACAGCCTCATTGGAGCTGTTCCTGTCCGCCAGGTACGGTTCGTATATCAAATAAAAGAGTTTTTCCAGAGCAGATTCACAATTCAAATATATCTTTTCAGATAATATTTTCAGGTCTGTCTTCCTTCCCGTAATCGCCAGTAAATCAAGAACTTCCTCAATGTAATTATCGTCGTTTTCCTGACAACTCATAAAGTTGTCCAGGCTGGGGATGATGTCATGTTCCGTGCCCAGTGAAACCTTGTACTCAATAATCGAACTGTCCAAAGCCCGGTATACCTGACGATAAGTCTCGCTGAATTCCAGCCGTATCTTTTCGAGGAGTGCAATGTATTCCCCGTTCCTGCCAAGTTTATCCATGGCGGGCCCAAGTTCAAAAAGGCATTCCTCATGAAGCCCGAGCTCATGGAACTTTTCAGGATGTTCGGCCATGAAGCCATATATAAGAGGCAACATCCTGTCAATATCCATTCTCTTATATAATGGCATAAATCCATCCCACCAGTTGTCAACAACCGGATCACAATGAATGTCCTCTTCTTGTGGCGACAGTTTTTCAATGCCGGAATTAACAAATTCATTGTATCCGTTAAATGCCCCACCCGTATCCTGGAACTGGAATCTTGCTTTTTCAGAGATTCTTTCCTCCCGGGTCATACAACACAGCTTAAATTTTTTCCCGCTACCGCATTCGCAGGGTCTGTTTATTCCAGTCTTTGACATATCGTGTACCAGCTCCTTAAAATTAATCCAGCAATTCAACTTTGTTTCTCATGTATTTATACAGTTTTCTGGAAACCATGTCAATCTCGTTTTGCCATGTTTCATTGTCAAAATGAATCAAAGGTCCGTCATCCGGACCAATGCTTTCAGAGACCAGTTCGTAGTAAGTTTTATTCCTGCCTTCCTCGGAAATTGCCTGCTCAACCAGATAGCCGCCAATAGAATGCAGAGCGGCGGCATATCTGTTCTGTGTCGTTTTTGCCTTATCATCCAGGGCTTGAGTTTTCCAAAAGTCCGCAAAAATGGAAATAAAGCCATCGGAAACTTCTCTTTCTCTGTTCGGGTTTACCCCGATTCGCCAGTTTTCAATCCATCCGGGATCAGGTTTCATATTGTTTTTTCCTATGGACAATTACTTTGCTTTTTTTGGTCTTCTATATCGAAGCCTGTCCACTTTGTTTTAATTTTTGTTGGATATATTCATTGATATATCGTTAATTTATATTTCTTATTTTAATGTTTCCAGTCGCAGGATTTTAAAATAAGGTTTATCTATGCCTTCAGCATCGGCTGAATATCCCTGACATTACATTATATCCAAAGCGGCGCAGTACCGCCGCAGTCATAAAAAGCGTCTAAAAAAACTGACTTTCAAAAATGCATTTTACCACCCTGTTTGAGCCTGTTTTAACAATTTCTATTGACAAAATCACTAATAGTAAAAGAGAACCCGCTTTGCGGGAGTTGAAAGTGGAAAGCGAGAAAAGCGAGAAAAGCGAGAAAAGCGAGAAAAGCGAGAAAAGCGAGTGCATTATGCTCAATGACTCTCTAACGACTCGGAGTTGTTTGAGAAAACCGTTAAGCATTATGTTCAACAGGTCTCTAATGTCTCCGGAATCGGGATTTGTTGTAGAGTCGTTCGTGTCGGACGGAAAGACCGAAACTCTCCCGCAGAGCGAGAGTACTACAACGAAATCATTCTGCACAGCAGTGTCTCCCGCAACTGCGGGATCCAGAATGTTGTTTGAAAAATATACAAAGCATTATGCTCAACGGCTATCCAAATTGTCCAAAATGAAGAAATGGATTTCTTTGTGTCTCGGTGTCTTTGTGGTTAAACGGTTCCGGACAGGGGTGTCCAAAATCATGCAAATAAACTGCGGAGTTCTGTTACCCGGGCGCGGATGTCATCGGCCTGGGTGATTTCGGTAACCATCGCGATTTTTACGGCGCCGCAGGAGATAAGTTCGGGAATATGGCGGGCTTTGATGCCGCCCATGACGGTGAACGGCAGTCTTACCTGATCGGAAATCGTTTTCATGGTTTCCAGACCGATTGCGCCGCAGGCTACGGTTTTGGTTCCGGTCGGATAGATCGGACCGATGTTAATGTAGTCAGCGCCGGCGGCCTGCGCGGCAAATGCTTCCTCAAGATTATGGGTGGAGTTGCCGATAATCAGATTTGAGCCGAGCTTCTTTGCCGGTTCCAGCGGCAGATCATCCTGCCCCAGGTGGACGCCATCGGCATTTGTCGCGAGTGCAATGTCCAGATGATCATTCAAGATCAGCAGCATGTTGAACTGAGCTGTTATTTTGCGGTATTCCAGCGCCAGGCGGTAGACTTCGGCTTTGGTTTTATTCTTTTCCCGCAACTGAACGATTTTTGCCCCGGCTTCGGCGATTTTGCGCAGTACCTCTAAGACATCACGGCCATTAGTAAACTCGGAGGAGATAACCGGATAGATATCAACATGCGAGAAAGCCTTCATTTTTTCGGATTTGGTGCGGAACGGACTGCTGATCAATTTATACCTCCTGGGGTTGGGGCTTGAAATCCGGACAGTCGTCCATCGGATTCACTTCTTTTTTATGCAGGGTGCAGCGGCTGAGGAATGGATGCGCAATAAAATGAGCGCAGTCGCGGCAAAACTGTTTTTCATCGTCATTGACTTTAATTTCCGGTTTAGCTTCGGCTTCCGCATGCAGCAGCGCGGCGAATCCGGACAGCGCTTTGCCTTTTTCAGCTACGGCAGTCTGCGGTTCTGGAATATCGGCAATTTTTTCGCCGCAGATGGCGCAGGCAAGAACATTGCCGATTTTCGTCCATCCATCCATCAGCACCTTTTCTTTGAGCGCGGTGCTCTGACCGCAATGCGGACACTCTGTGAATTCTCCAGCTTTCATTTTAACTATTAACTCCGTAAATTTCTGCCTTGCGTCGTGCGCGGGCTTAACCGGCATGATTAAATATAGTACGCAGAGGGAGTTATTACAATCGCATAGAGACAATATGTCTCTTCTTTTTGTTGAAAATCGCGCGCCATTGTGTCTCATTGGTTAACTGCGGGAATTCCGCTTGAATAATGTTGCAAGTATGGTTATAATTATAGTGTGTATAGGCTTTACCGGCATTTCAGTATTTTTGATAATTTGGCATGACTTTTGCTACTACCTTTACAAGATAGTAATAAAACCGGAAAACCGGAAAACAGGAGGTGTAATATGTTAGCAAGGTTAAATGACAATTGGAGTTTGTTAAATCCATGGCGCACGGTCAACGGGCTTCAGAAGGAATTGCTGGGGCTGTTTGACGATTTTAATGAAAATTTGAATCGTTACCGTGCCGGTTACCCGCAAATGATCATCGAAGACGCCGAAAAGCAATTGACGGTTAAGGTGTCGCTTCCTGGTTATGAATCCAAAGACATGGATATTGAAGTGGTTAGCGATTTTCTGACAATCCGTGCCGAAAGAAAAGCACCGGTGCTTAAAAGCGGTGAAAAATTTCTGCATCGTGAAAGGTCTTTCGGCAAGATTGAAGAAAGCATCAAGCTTCCGTCAAAAGTCAAGAGCGGAAAGGTAAACGCCAAATATCTCAACGGTGTTCTGGTAATCACTCTGCCGAAAGAGGAAATGGAAAAACCGCACATCATTAAGATTGGATAAGGGGTTGATGAAAATCGATTTAACATGGAGGATTGAAAAATGTCTGATATAGTCAAAAAAGAAAGTAAAACGCAAGTCAGCAAGATTGAGCACATGGAATTCGCGCCGCCTTCGGATGTGATTGAAAATCATACCGGAATAACCGTGTTGCTGGATGTGCCGGGCGCAACCACGGAAAAGCTCTCGGTTAACGTTGAAGACCGGATACTGAAGATTGCAGCGGATACAGACCTGGTGCAGCACGGGAAACATGTCCGTTATAAAAGGTCTTTTCAGATTTCCGATGAGATTGCGCTGGAAAAAATTTCCGCGAAAATCAAAGACGGAATTCTGAGTCTGGAATTGCCGAAAGCTGAATCAGCCAAAATACATAAGATAAAAGTTTCAACAGAATAATTAATCCCGGTCAGTGTGCCTTAAGTCGCCCCTGTCCGCAGCCGGACGGGGGTTTTTAATATAACAGTAGACCGTAGACATGTAACACGGATAGAACTGAATATCCAATATCCAACAAGGAATTTCCAATGTTCAAGGGGAACAGCCGGAAGACGGTATTACTGGAGGGTTTTGCTCCGTCACAACCGGGATTTCAAAGTCAGCGATTTACTGCATTATCCGCAGTTTAGAACTTTAGAACTTTAGAACTTTAGAACTTTAGAACTTTAGAACTTTAGAACTTTAGAACTTTAGAACTTTAGAGCTTTAGAACTTTAGAGCTTTAGAACTTTAGAACTTTAGAACTTTAGAACTTTAGAACTTTAGAACTTCTTAAAAGTCTTTGTGGTTAAAAAGCTGGAATTGACAATGATTTATTATTTAATAATTTACATATATAAATAAAAAGGAAAGGGAAAACTATGAATATGGAAAAACTTACAAACCGGTCAAGGGAAGCTTTAATCGCGACCCAGAATGTGGCGGTGGAACACGGGCATCAGGAAATTCAGGGGATGCATCTGCTGTATGCGCTGCTGACCCAGGACAACGGCCTGGTGCCGTCGCTGCTGAAAAAAATGGATGTAAATGTGGCATCGCTTCAAGTACGGGCGGAAAACGAATTGAAATCGATTGCCTCCGTTTCCGGGCCCGGGGCGGGACAGGTATATAATTCACAGGAATTCAGCCGCATTATGATTGCCGCGGCACAAAAAGCCGAAGGCATGAAAGACGAATACGTCAGCGTCGAACATCTGTTTATGGCGCTGCTGGAAGTTTCCGGGAAATGCCAGAAGCTGTTGAATGAGTTCAAGATCACGGATGAAAAGCTATTGAAGGCGCTGCAGCAGGTGCGGGGCAATCAGCGGGTGACTTCCGAAGATCCGGAGGCGACATTTGAGGCGCTGGAAAAATACGGGCGTGATTTGACGCGGCTGGCTGCCGAGGACAAACTGGACCCGGTTATTGGACGCGATGAAGAAATCCGCCGGGTGATCCAGATACTTTCCCGCAGAACCAAAAACAATCCGGTGCTCATCGGCGAACCTGGAGTCGGCAAAACGGCGGTAGTGGAAGGTCTTGCCCGCCGTATTTACCGCGGCGACGTGCCGGAAGGTTTGAAAGACCGCCGGATCATTGCGCTGGACATGGGCGCGCTGATTGCCGGAGCCAAGTACCGCGGCGAGTTTGAAGAACGGCTGAAAGCCGTTTTGAAAGAAGTCACCGTCGCCAATGGCAGCGTTATCCTGTTCATTGATGAACTGCATACCGTGGTCGGCGCCGGTGCCGCCGAAGGCGCGATGGACGCCGGAAATCTGCTCAAGCCTATGCTGGCGCGGGGCGAGCTGCACTGTATTGGCGCGACTACGCTTGACGAATACCGGAAGTATATCGAAAAAGATGCGGCATTGGAACGCCGCTTCCAGTCGGTGCTGGTGGACCAGCCGTCGGTCGAAGATACGATCTCGATTCTGCGCGGGCTCAAGGAACGCTATGAGATACATCACGGAATCAAGTTGAAAGACAGTGCATTGATCGCGGCGGCGGTGCTTTCTGATAAATATATTGCCGACCGGTTTCTGCCGGACAAGGCAATTGATCTGATTGACGAAGCTGCCGCCAGTTTGCGCGTGGAAATAGACAGCTGCCCGGCGGAGATTGACGAGATTGAACGCCGCGCCATGCAGCTTGAAATTGAGATCGCCGGATTGAAAAAAGAGAAAGACCAGGCGGCGCTCAAGCGCAAGGAAGAATTGGAAGCCGAACTGGCCGAATTCAAGAGCCGCGGTTCCGAACTGCGCGCCAGATGGGATAATGAAAAAAAATCCATTGGCGAGCTGCGCACCCTCATGGAATCGCTGGAACTGACGAAGCAGAGTCTGAACCGGGCCGAACGCGAATACAATCTGGAAAAGGCCGCCGAGTTGCGTCACGGTACAATTCCTGGAATTGAGAAACAGATCAGCGATACTGAACTTAAACTGCGCTCCGGAACCGGCGACCGTCTGTTGAAAGAGGAAGTTGACGAAGAGGACATTGCCGAAATTGTCAGCCGCTGGACCCATATTCCCGTAAGCAGACTGATTCAGAGTGAAAAACAGAAACTGCTGAAACTGGGCGACCATCTGCATGAACGCGTCGTCGGCCAGGACGAGGCGGTCATCGCGGTGGCTGACGCAGTACTGCGTGCCCGGGCCGGAATGAAAGACCCGAACCGCCCGATTGCGTCATTTATTTTCCTGGGTCCGACCGGGGTCGGCAAAACCGAACTGGCCAGAGCGCTTGCTCAGAATCTGTTCGACGACGAACGCGCGATGGTCCGGATCGATATGTCTGAATACATGGAAAAGCACAGCGTTGCCCGGATGGTCGGTGCGCCTCCCGGATATGTCGGCTATGAAGAAGGGGGTCAACTGACCGAAGCTGTCCGCCGGAAACCGTATTCAGTCGTGCTGTTTGACGAGATCGAAAAAGCGCATAGTGATGTTTTCAATATCCTGCTTCAGATACTGGAAGACGGGATTATCACGGACTCGCACGGACGTACCGTGAATTTCAAGAATACGATCATCATCATGACCAGCAATATCGGCAGCGATATGATATTGCAGCATCACGGCAACGCTGATGAAATCAAGGAACAGCTCATGGAACAGCTCCGGCTGCATTTCCGTCCGGAATTCTTGAACCGCGTGGACGAAACGCTGATTTTTCATGCTCTGGACAAGAAGCATATTCTGGAGATTGTGGATATCCAGATCAAGCGTTTTGCCAGCCGCTTGAAAGAGCATGATATCACGCTGGAGATTTCGGAAGAAGCCAAGAAGCATCTGGCGGAAGTCGGTTATGATCCGAACTACGGCGCCCGTCCGCTGAAGCGCACAATTGTCAAGGAACTGGAAACACCGGTTTCCAGAATGATGATTGGCGGCGAATTGCCGGACGGCTCCACGCTGAAAGTGGGAAAGACCAAAGCCGGTATTTCGTTCAGCACGAAGTAATAAGATGAAACAAAAGCGCCGCTCTGTATTCCGGTACGGAGCGCGCTTTATTTTTTGCCGGATTCAGGCGTTTCCGGTTTTTTGAATTTTACCAGCACGCGCTGGCCAAGCACCAGCTCTCTTTCATAAACGGTGATAATGCATTCAACCGTCCTGACATCGCTTTTTTCCGTCGGCTCGTCAAAAGAGAGCCGCTTCGGACCGAGGTAAGTTCCCATTTTCAGCACTTTCCCGGCATAAGTTTTGGTTTCGTCGGAGTCGGGTACGATATCAACCTTAACGCCGGGTTTGATCATTTTGATGAATTTTTCCTCAACTTCCGCACGTACGATAAACGGGGCGTCGGGAACGAACAGGAAAAGCACGGTAACGTTGAGTGTGCTGATGCCGTATCCCGGTCTGGCGTCGCAACGCAGGATTCTGCCGTCTGCCGGCGCTCGGATATTTTTCATTTCCATGTCATATTCCGCCTGCTTCTGTCTGGCGACTGCCACCATAGCTTCAGCTTCGGCAACTTTTATTTCCGCTTCAAGTCGTTCTACTAAATCATTGGTTTCATCCCACTTCACCCGGGATATGGCTTCCTGGCGGATCAGGTTCTGCGATCTCTTTTGTTCGCGCTTGGCGGCGTCCAGCGTAACTTTCAGCGGTTCGATTTTCTTGAGCGCCAGATCAGCTTCCGCTTTGCAATATTCCCAGTAAAGTTTCTCTTTCAGGTCATCCAGTTTACATAGGATTTGACCTTTCTTGACTTTTTCGCCTTCATCCACCAGCAGGTCGCGGAGAACGCCGTCCTTGCTGGCGGACAGTTTGACAATACTGCCGTCAACGTCAATCTTGCCGCGGGCAAACGCGGAATAAGGACTTTCATCACTTAGCATTTTGCTGGTCTTGGTAACCGGTTTGGAAGTGTACCATTTATAGGTGAAATATCCGGTAACGGCGATAATTATTGCCATGATAATTAAAAGAATCCACATTTTTCTTCTGGCTGATCTTCTCATTCCTTGAAACCTCCTGGTTCATCTCTAGTTATTATTCCGTCTTCAATTCTGATCACCCTGTCCGCATGAGGCAGCAGCCTCGGATCGTGCGACACGGCAAAAATAGTTGTTCCATGAACTCTTGCGGCTCTGTGCAGCATGCTTATGACGATCTGCCCGTTTTCCTTATCCAGTGCGCTGGTCGGTTCGTCGGCAAACAGAAATTCCGGTTTCTTTGCCAGCGCCCTGGCGATGGCGACTCGCTGCTTCTCGCCTCCGGATAACTGCATTGGTTTCAGGTGCATGACTTTTGCCAGCCCTACTTCCTTCAATACTTCCTCTGCGATATTTTCCGCTTCCGCTTCTTTTTTGCCAACGTATTTCAGCACAATTAATATCTGTTCCAGTGCGGTCAATGAAGCAAACAAGTTGAATCCTTGAAAGATAAAGCCGAAATGGTCCAGGCGAAATTTTTCAATTTCCCGCGGCGCCAGTTGCCATATATCCGTGTCATTGATATGGACTGTGCCGCTGTCCGGCTCCAGCAGACCGCTGATCACCGACAATAAAGTACTTTTCCCAGAACCGGAGGGCCCCATAATCAGGGTCAGTTTGCCGGGATAAAGATCAAATGTGTTGCCTTTAAGTACATTATTGACGATCTTGCCGCTGACATAGGAACGTTGTATATCCTTGATCCTGATGGACGGAACTTCGCCGGTATTGCTGTACGGTGTTTCGCTCATCTCAACAGCTCCGCGGGTTCGGTTTTATACAGCACCATCAGCGATAACAGGCCGGAGACCAGCGAGACCATGATTAGCGCTATTGTCGAAACAAAGACAAACCATAGCGGGATATTGAACGCCAGTTTGTAATATACCGCGATATAAGAAAAAACAATGGTCAGTATCCATGCCAGCACCAGTCCGGCGATACCGACCCAGAACGCTTGTTCCAGTACCACCATGCGCAATGCGCCTCGTGAAACCCCCAGCGCTCTCAATGCGGCATATTCTTTAAGTGATGCCAGAATCGCCGAACGCAGCGACTGGTTGGTGATGGCAATGCCGATGAACAGCGCGAGGATGGACAGAAAGATAAAAGTCAGGCTGTTGGGCGATTCCAGCAACTGCCATTTCTGGGATTGCCAGAATAGACTGGCTTTGCTCCATGCTTTCAGCTTACTGTTCTTCCATACGGAATTATTCAGTTCTTCCGCTACGGCATCCGCCATTTTCGGGTCCCGTATCCTGATCATCAGAAACTGCACCCATGTCCAGGTTGCCAACTGTTTGAAAGTGTATTCTGAAGCGAAAACGAAGCCGCCGCGGTCATTCTTATAGCCGTCGGTAATCCCGACAATCTTGACCCGTTTATTGCTGAGTTCAGTATAATCCCCGATGTTCAGATTTAAATTTTTTGAGAATGACCGGTCAATCACCACGGTCATCGGTTCATCCAGCTTGTCCGCAAACTCGTCCAGGAATTCCGGCGGCATCAGCAGGCATTTCTTTCTATCGGTATCCACCCCGAAAAGCGGAGCCCATATCTGTTCGCCTTCATAGGTCTTGCCATTGCACCAGTAGCGCAGAAACGGGCTGACAGATACTATTTCAGGATGCATGCGCAGATAGTATTCGTTTTTCAGCTCCACCCCGCCGCTTTGCTCGAAAGAGGTGAGATTGAAGGCGGATATCCATAAATCTGCCTGCGAATTATTCAAAATCGCGGTCATGGACAGAGAGAACCCGAGCATCAATCCGGTCTGAATATAAATCAGCAGCGCGGAGAAACCCAGCGCGAAAACGGCGGCCAGATATCTGCGCCATTCATATATCAAACTTGCACGGGCCAGGGAAATCATATATTAATCCGGGTTTCACTCATTAATTAACACTATTGTAAACGGTTTATGATAAAATGACCGTCCTATTCAGACAACTTATAAACTCTGCGCATAATAAAGACATTTGCACACGCATCCTATTATGATAAGTATAAAACCATGTTTTGTCAACGTTGTTCAACTAAAATTACCCGTAAAATACGGAAATGAAGAACCAAAACAAACAGCGGGAAAGAAGTAAAACTTCCTTCCCGCCGCAAAATCAAATCAAACTGGACTTATGCTTTTAAGCGTTCTTCGAGTGCATCAAGCTGTTCGACCAGACCCTGAGGCATTCTATCGGCGAATTTGGCATAGTATTCGCGAATGCCGGGGATATCCTTGAGCCATTCCTCTTTATCAACTTTGAGCAGTTCGCTCAAGTCTTCATCCGAAATATTCAGATTGCTGATATCCAGGTCGCTTTTGGCCGGCATGTAGCCGATCGGAGTCTTGACGGCGTTAATTTCACCGGCGATGCGCTGGATGACCCACTTCAGGACGCGGCTGTTTTCGCCGAATCCAGGCCACAGCCATTTGCCGCTGGCAGATTTACGGAACCAGTTGACGTAGAAAATCTTCGGCAGTTTTGACGCATCTTCAGCCTTGGCGCCGATATTGAGCCAGTGTGCGAAATAGTCGCCCATGTTGTATCCGCAGAACGGGAGCATGGCGAACGGGTCGCGGCGGAGTGAACCGATATTGCCGAAAGCGGCGGCGGTCATTTCAGAGGCGATAATAGAACCCATGAATGTGCCGTGCTGCCAGTCGAAAGCTTCATGCACCAGCGGAACCACGGAAGGACGGCGTCCGCCGAACAGAATCGCGGAGATCGGAACGCCCTTGGGATCTTCCCAGGCGGCGTCAACCACCGGGCACTGCCGGGCCGGAGCGGTAAAGCGCGCATTCGGATGGGCTGCCGGATTTTCAGAGGCCGGAGTCCACTCATTATTCTTCCAGTCAATCAGTCTGGCCGGCTTTTCTTTAGTCATGCCTTCCCACCAGACGGTCTTTTTGTCAGGAGTAAGCGCAACGTTGGTGAAAATGCTGTTGCCGCGTTCCACGGTCATCATTGCGTTCGGGTTGGATTCCATCGAGGTTCCGGGCGCTACACCGAAGAACCCGGCTTCCGGATTGATGGCGTACAGGCGGCCGTCTTCGCCGAATTTCATCCAGGCGATATCGTCCCCTACGCATTCTACTTTCCAGCCGGGCAGGGTGGGGATGAGCATTGCCAGGTTGGTTTTGCCGCAGGCTGACGGGAATGCCGCCGCCACATATTGCTTTTTGCCGTTCGGCGGCGTGATACCCAGGATGAGCATGTGTTCGGCCAGCCAGCCTTCATCGCGGGCCATGGCAGACGCGATGCGGAGGGCGAGGCACTTCTTGCCGAGCAGGGCGTTGCCGCCGTAACCGGAACCGAACGACCAGATTTCGCGGGTTTTCGGAAAATGAGAGATATATTTATTTTCGCTGCACGGCCATGCAGTATCCTGCTGTCCGGGCTGGAGCGGAGCACCGACGGAATGTATACAGCGCACCCATTCGCCGTTGCCGAGCGTGTCGAGCACGCTTTTGCCCATGCGGGTCATGATGCGCATATTGATTACTACATATTCGGAATCGGAGAGTTCGACGCCGATATGAGCTATCTTTGAACCGAGCGGTCCCATGCTGAACGGAATTACATACATGGTGCGTCCCTGCATACAGCCGTCATAAAGCTTGCGCATGATGACTTTCATTTCAGCGGGGTCCATCCAGTTGTTGGTCGGACCGGCATCTTCCTTTGTTTCGGAACAGATGTATGTACGGTCTTCGACGCGGGCGACGTCTGCCGGAACGGAACGGGCGTAATAGCTGTTGGGCGGATTGGCAAGTTTAGTGAAAATGCCGGCCTTAACCAGCTTGCCGGCCAGACAGTTATACTCTTCCTCGGAGCCGTCGCACCAGTGAATGCCGTCCGGCTTGCAGAGCGCGGCACAATCTTCAACCCACTGAATGAGCGCAGCATTTTTTGTGGGGATCGTGTTCAGATGTTTTACCATTAAAGCCTCCTGTTTTTTAATACTTTTTAGATTTTGTTAATAACACTATGAAAAGCCTGTATAGCCGTCACGCCTGGCCTTTTTTGACGTTCATTTGAAACAAATCGAATATTACTGATAATTCTCTATTCCTGTCGCATAAATTGTACATGAAAATCTATGCTGTGATCAGTATATTCATATAAATATATTACTGTAAATATTAAAATACAAAGTATTCTTTGATGAGACGAGCATTATTTTTACGATATTTTCAATATTCAGGACATTAAACTTTATAAAATGAACATTCAGCTTTAAGTAGATGGACATTTATTCATGATATTCAAGAATGGAATACGAACATTTGTATGGAGCCGGCAATGATAAATCCGGTACTGTCGCTGCCATAGAAAATATTTTCAAATAATAAGATATGACAAAATTTCCATTTGAAATAACATTTACTTATACTGCGTTTAGCGCTATAATCTTTGTCAGCAATACTGAATTGCAAGAAATATGCATGCGTGGAAAAGCATTAAATCCAGTTTAAAAGGAGCAGTATATGTTTAGCGGATTATTTGGAATCTCTCATCTGGTAAACGCCCGGACCCGTTCTATAACGGCGGAAAATGTTTATGGAGAAAAAGGCCGCGGCGGCATGGCGGAAGTAAGCGAAGAAACCCAGCCGGAAGTTGCTGAAATCGGGCAGCGCGGCGGCCTCAACAAGTGCGCCCGCGATCTCGGCAGAACCTGGAAGGTGCGCCCCTGCATCACAGTGCCGAGGGAGTCGGTGATTCCGCTGATGGATGTGGACGGGCCGGGTACCATCCAGCACATCTGGATAACTGTTGATCCCAAAAGTCACCGCGACCTTATCCTGCGCATATATTGGGATAATGAAACTGAACCGAGTGTTGAATCGCCGCTGGGAGACTTTTTTTGCAACAGCTGGAAGTGCCGTCCCAATATCGTCGCGCTGCCAATCAATGTCAATCCGGCGGGCGGCTTAAACTGCTACTTTCCGATGCCGTTCCGGAAACATGCAAAAGTCACCATTGAAAACCGTGCCCCGAATGACCGGGAATGCTTTTTCTACACCATCAATTATGCGCTCGGTCCGGTCTGCGACACAGAAGCGTACTTTCATGCCCAGTTCAGGCGGACTAACCCCTTGCCTTACAAGGATGATTATGTCATCCTCGACGGGGTCAAGGGCAACGGCCATTATGTCGGCACCTTTATGGCCTGGCAGCAGAACAGCGACGGCTGGTGGGGGGAAGGCGAATTCAAGGCGTTTATCGATGGCGATAAGGATTTTCCGACGATTTGCGGGACCGGTACTGAGGACTATTTCGGCGGGGCATGGGGCTTCGGCGCAAACTATAGTGCACCTTTCCTCGGCTATCAGGATCTTACCATCCAGGAACAGACCGGCCATGCGATGGGACGGCACGGCAACCGCCATATTATGTATCGTTTCCACATTTTTGATCCGATCCGCTTTCAGCAGGACATGAAAGTTACCATGCAGGCCATTGGCTGGAGAAGCGAAGGACGTTACCTGCCGCTGCAGGACGACATCGCCTCGGTCGCCTACTGGTACCAGTCTGAGCCGCATGTAACATTTCCCCTGCTGGGCAGCCGCGACCAGCTGGAAATCATTTAGGCCATATTGATAAACCCGCTGCCGTGAAAGCAGATGCACGCATTATATTCTACACGGTTGAAAATTTAACATAGATTGCGGGACGAGTGTCTTGCGGAGGCAATATTCATACCGCCCGTCAGCAGGATCGAAAAAATACAATCCGTAATACTGCTCGTACATGTTAAATTTTCAACCTTGCAGCGTATAAAATATCTATGAACATGTTTGTATTCAGCATGCAAAAAGCATATATTTGATGCAGCGCCTTTTCGCTGATCTTTTAAGAGAAGTGATACAAACTGCACCAGTTCAACAGTTTCATAAAGATGAAGCAAAAACTATTAAAACTTCAGGATTGAATAAAATGATGACATCGCGGGAAAGATTATTAACCGCTTTGAATAACCGGAAACCGGACCGGCTTCCATGTCAGGTTCATGGGTGGCAGAATTATTATCTGAAACATTATCTCAACGGTATTGACTGGTATCAGGCATATGCCGTGTTTGACATGGATTACGCTATATATGCCAGTCCGGAATATCGCTATTCGTCTGAGTCATTGACTGATTGGCGGGTGAAGAGAATTGACCGGGGAGTTGACTGTGACGGCAACCACCAGTGGGAACAATTCATTACCACGCCGCGGGGTATTCTGCATGAGGCCGGCGCATACAATGAGATCACCGGCTGGCATACTGAATATATTATTAAAAGCATCGAGGATTTTGAGTTATGGAATACATATTACCCCATCCCGTCAGGGATTGATTTTGCCTTGCTGCGCCGGACTAAGGAACGTCTTGGCGATAAAGGCATTATCCGATCACATCCGTTTTCCCCTGGACAGGGCAGCCCCTGGCAGAGTTTCTGCATGCTGATTGGAACGGAAAAAGCTATTTTTACGGGGATGGACGAACCGTCCAGTTTAAAACATATACTTGATGAAATCCTTAATAAAACACTCACTGTCTCCAGAATGTGGGAAGGTACGCCGGCGGATATGGTGGAAGTCGGCGGCGGAGCCGGTTCCAGTACTGTGATAAGTCCTGATTTCTACCGTGAATTCGGCTTGAAATATGATCAGCGGCAGAACCGGGTTTTTCACGAGATCGGGTTGAAGGTGGTAAACCATTTCTGCGGCGGACTCATGCCGATGCTCGATCTGGTGGTGGAAAGCGGAGCTGACGGGCTTGAAACTATGACGCCGCGTTCCATGGGCGGCGATTGTGATCTTAAAGAAGCGTCTGTAAAAGTTGGAGACAAGTTATTTTTCATCGGAGGGTTCGATCAGAATGCCGGATTTGAAAGAGGCAATCCCGGACTGGTCAGGAGAATGGTGCACGAATGTTTCGAATCTGCAAAAAACCATGGCGGTTATATAATCGCTCCATCAGACCATTTCTTTACAGGCAACCCGGAAAACCTCAAGGCATTCGCTGACGCATGTAAAGAATGCTTGTACTGAATATTCGCGATTTTCCATGGTCGCGGACAGTTCTTAACGACACCTTAGGAGCTGTAAAAAAATAAACTTTACAAGTTTCGTGAAATATCCCGAGGTGATATTGGGAATGGCCGGAGAGGAGCATACCCTCAGGTATGTAACGAACCGGCAAACCCAAAGGCACTCGGAAGAATCGCGAAGATGTAATGGTTATTAGTGCCCCAATCCTAAATATTTACTGGCCAGCATGCCAATCACATATGAAGCAATAACTACCACGACGGTGATTGCCAGACCTTCGGCCAGTACCTTGCCGAATTTCAGGTCTTTGACCACCGACATGAAGAAAGAGAATATTACCATGACCACGAATACGGCTGCGACAGTGATGAGCATCGCATGAATGTGGCTCTGGAAGATGAAATACGGGGTGACGATCATCAGAACCATGCCGAGATAAACCCCGCCGGCATAAAGCGCGGCTTTCATCGGATTACCTTTGGCGTCGTCGTGTTTTTCCGTCTTTTGTGACAAGTATTCGGAGGCCATCATGGCCAGCGTTGCCGCCAGTCCGCTCACCAGCGTCGTGCTGCCTGTCGCTTTGGCATTCTGGAGGGCGAAAGTTAATCCGACCGCGATTCCGGTAAATTCCTGCGCCGAATTGTTCAGGGCCAGCGCGATGGAGCCGAGATAGTTCAGGCGCTCGTCATCAACCTCCTCCAGCAAAAGCTGCTCATGTTTCACTTCATCGATGATAATTTGCTGAATTTCCGGATACGAGTCTTCGACGGTCTCATAACTTTCCTCGGCCGCCCCTTCGCCGTTCTCCATCATTTTCAGGGTGAAGGTCAACCCCAGCATGACCGTTACAAATGAATAGAAGAAAACCTTCACTTTATCCGGGCGGACGTCCTGGCCGGTATATTCCCGGAACTGATGGTAGTGGCGCAGTTCGTCATCCGCAATTTTTTTCAAAATAACGGCGTTATTGCCTTTGGTCTGCTTTGCCAGATTCAGATAAACGAGATGTTCTGTAATCTCGTTCTTCTGGTATTTTAACAGTTTTTTGCGCAATGCATCCATTGTGCAGTCCTTTTCTCTGATAGTAATGCTGACTAAATACAGCCGGAAAGATAATCAGAAATTGAGCATAAATCAAACCGGCTTCATGCAAAAATCAAATATTGGTGTAAATCATCAGGTCAGATTTCATTAAAAGCCGGGACCATGGCTTCAATCTCCCGGCGCGGAATTTTTAACTTCTGTGCGATATCCTGCCAGTGACTGACAGCATCCTTAATAATTTTGACGGTCGCCTGCGCTTCCGGTGTATCTACCCGGAACTGCGGTGCTACCGACAGCGCCAGTTCAAAGTCCAGGGAGTTGTCATTCATGGAGATATTCAACGTCAGGCCGCCGCCGTGGGGGGTGGGGTTGATGTCATAGGCCGGGGAAAGTATCCAGCCTTGCGGTGTCAGCAGAAAACCATGATTACGCAGATGATCGTCGGTATTTGAGACAGCAATATTGAAAACAATGCGCCGCCAAAGTTCCGTTAAATCTTCATTGGGGCTGGCTCCGTGCTGCACGATAAATTTCGCCAGATCAAGGTAACTGCACCCGGTGCTGTAATTGTCGCCGTCAGTCCGGCCCAGCAGCGTCATTGCCGAGGCAAAATGGATGCGTTTCCCGCTGTTGCGGTCGAAGCGTCTGGTCAGAAACGTACTGCCATGCCTGGAGAATTGTTCAATTCTGCACTCCGGCAGTTTTAATCCGGATTGCCGGGCTAATTCATGGGCGACCATTTCCCACGCGCCGGTATTGACCGCGTCATCCCGGCTGGGAAATTTGGCAATCCATAAATTGCCGTCATTATCCATTACATTCGCCTTGGGCCGCGCACCGCCCAGTGATGAACCCGAAGCCAGCAGCATGGCAAGCCATTTTTCATGTTCGTCATCAGGGGCTTCCGCTTCATAATGGCGGCAGGCGGCTTCCAGTTCACACAATGAAGTCCAGGGCGGAGCCGGCAGTTCTGAATCATGATTGACGAATCCCCCGGACTCATCCAGCTTGAACCTGAACGCCCCCATTCTGGTGACATCATGAACTTCCAGCAGATAATCCGACTCCGTCAATTGCCTGACCGGCCTGTTCTCACGGCGGGCTCTGATCGCTTCGCACCGCCGCATGAGCTGCCGTCCCCAGCGGTCGGGAGCGGAATCAAGAAAAAGACCGAAATTGCTTTTTCCGGATTCGGCATATTGTCTGCCGGGATAGAATTGCAGATCAGGGTCCAGCATTCGCGCCGCGTTTAAATTCAGCCAGTCCGGAGTGAACTCAAAAGAAAATATCTCTTTGCTGCGGATTGACTGCACGTTCAATCTGCCCATTAAAACGGGCGACTGCCACTCCGGCCAGTGCGCATAAACAAAGATGGTTTTTGACATACTGCTCATAGTTTACCTTGCTTTGGCGCGCGCCGGCGGACCGGCAGATTCAAGTCCTGAAGTTTTCGTCCGAGCTCATCATCGGCAGCGACCTGCAAAAGGTCTTTTTCCAGGCCCAGAGCGACCAGCACCTGTACGTAACTTCCCAGCGCGACCGAAGGCGCGCCTTTCTCGATCATCGTCAGCGTCGGGCGGCTGATGCCGGCCCGTTCAGCTTGCAGCGACGAGGAAACATTGCGGCGGAGCCGGGCCAGCCGGATATTTTCACCCAGCGTTTCAAGTATCGCCACGGTTTTGGGAAAAAGGATAGTTTTATTTTGTGCCATAACAAGCCTCCGTCAATCACAGCTGTTTTGTTATACTCTGCGCGGCTGAAAATTTAACTATAGATTGCGAAGATTTTGAGAATTGGTTCGTATTCTGAAAGGCTGCCGATACCGGGGGTATCGAAGGCCTCGAAGAGTGCGAATCCAAACTCGAAAGAGCGCAATCCCGCAGTCGCGGGACAAGCGTCTTGCTCTGTCTTTTTCCGTTCCTCATTCCGGCGAAGTGGGTATCGCCAGTCAGTAGGATCGAAAAAATCCAATCAACAATCCAGCTCGTCTATGTTAAATTTTAAGCCGTGCATAGTATGTATAATGTAAAATAATATTACTCTTATTGATGTATTTGTCAAATTTAATTGGCTTTATTTAAATAAAATTACTTAAAGTTCAGTAAGTATTACGATTGCGCTTCTTGCAGAGATAACACCGGGAACATGCCACTTTTCCGAGCATTGAAAATTGTGGAAATTGTTGTATATTAAGCGGGAATGCAAGACAGAGAAGTTATGTAGACTGGAGTCGGGAGTCAGAATTAAGACTGAAAACAAAAGACAAAAAAGTCAGGGTTGGATTTCTAATTTCTGCACAAACCAGGTTTTGCAGCCGGGATTATTGGATTTTTAAATAATATCATAAAAGTAATTAAGCTTTTCGCAACTAATTGAGGAGCATGATATAATGAGAGCTGAATTTCTGCCTTTTACTAAACCCTCTATCACTGAAGAGGATATTGCCGCTGTCGGTGATGTGCTGCGCTCCGGCTGGATCACCAACGGTCCGAAGAATGTCGAATTTGAACAGAAAATATGTGAATATACCGGCAACAAGCACGGGGTCGCGCTGGCATCCGCCACCGGCGGCATGCATCTGCTGATGAAAGCCCTGCATATCGGACCGGGCGATGAAGTCATCACCCCTTCGCTGACCTGGGTTTCCACCGTAAATATGATTGTACTGGCCGGCGGAACACCGGTTTTTGCCGAAATAGATAAAGACACGCTGATGGTTACGCCGGAATCGGTGGCCGCCTGCATCACCCCCCGCACTAAACTGATTATTCCGGTGCATTATGCCGGAGCCGCCGCCGACCTGGACGGCATCTACGCGGCAGCCGCGAAACACGGCATTCCGGTCGTGCAGGATACCGCTCACGCGCTCGGAACATTTTATAAAGGCAGACACGTTGCCGCCACCGGCAGCGCGCTTTATTCGTTTCATGCCATCAAAAATATTACCACCGGGGAAGGGGGCATGTTTGTCTCCGACGACGAAGAACTGGCGAAACAGATCCGCCGGCTCAAATTCCACGGTCTCGGCGTTGATGCGTTTGACCGCAATAATCGCGGCCGTGCGCCACAGGCGGAAGTGGTGGAGCCGGGTTTCAAATACAACCTGACGGATATCTGCGCCGTGCTCGGCACCCGTCAGCTGGCCCGGATTGACGAAATCAACGCCAAACGCACCGCGCTGGCGATGCGCTACCGCGAACTGCTGACTGGAATTGATGAACTGCTCCCGCTTAAAGATCCGGTGTATGATTTTAAACATTCATGGCATCTGTTCATTGTCCGGGTGGTCACGCCGAAAATGAGCCGTATTGAATTCATGGAAAAACTTAAAGCCGAGAATATCGGCTCCGGTTTGCATTTCCTGGCGGCCCATCTGCAGAAATACTACCGCGATGTAATGGGTTTTAAACGTGGTTCGCTGCCGAATACGGAATTCAATTCCGACCATATTTGCTCGCTGCCATTGTTTCCTGGAATGCGGCTTGAAGATGTCGATGACGTCGCCGCCGCAATAAAAAAGGTTCTGGCTAATGGCTGAAAAAAGCGTCCTGTCTGATTTTGTCAGAGAGAAAAAAGCGGAAATCGTGTTCTGGGCTTTTGCGGTGGTGATGCTGCTGGCCGGGCTCGGCACGGCCGGATTGTGGGCGTCTGAAGACCGCTGGGCGGAAATCACCCGCGAAATGCTGCTGTCAAAAGATTTTCTCCATCCCGCAATCAACGGCGAAGTTTATTTCGACAAACCGCTATTATCATACTGGCTGATCGCCCTGGTCGCCACGCTGTTGCGGCATCTGGATGAATTCGCGATCCGGCTGCCCGGCGCGATCTCCGCGTTGTTCGGGCTTTACGGAACGATTTATCTTGGCAGGAAACTGTGGTCGAAGGAAGCCGGCATGGCCGCCGGCTGGATACTGCTCTCCTGTTACGGCTTTCTGTTCTGGGGGCGCACCGCCGCCGCCGATATGGAAAACTTGACGGCGGTAATTCTGGCAGTAGCCTGGTTCTTCGCCCGGGTGGACAAGCCCGGATTTTTCTCCTATCTGGTTTTCTATCTGATCTGTTTCCTCGGCGCGATGACCAAGGGGTTACCAGCCGTGGGTATTCCGCTGATCGCCATCCTGCCGTATCTGCTCACGGAAAACCGCTGGAAACAGCATTTGAAAGTTTCCAATTTCGCGGCGCTGGCGGTTGGACTGCTGATTTTCCTGATTCCGCTGCAACTGGCGAAATATCTGCCGATGCCGGAATATTACACGCTGCCGGTGGAGAAACTGACCGGCCTGGAACTGGTCTGGCGTGAAAATATCGTCCGCTTCTTTAAGCCGTTTGACCACGATGACGAACCATTTTTTTGCTATGTCTATCAACTGCCGCGGGTATTGCTGCCCTGGTCGCTGGTGTTTATTGCCGCGGTGGCGGCGGCATTGTCCTGCTGGAAGAAGCTGAAACCTGAAACTAAATGGCTGCTGCAGGCGATCGCGCTGATTTTCTGCTGTTTTTCCGTTTCCGGCTCGCGTCGCTGGTATTACATTCTGCCGCTGATGCCGTTCTGCGCCATTCTGACTGCGCTGTTTCTCTGCTCCGACTGGAAGGTGCAATGGCGGAAATGGGTTATTCTGCTGATGAAATGGATTATCACGGTTGCCGCCGTACTTGATCTGCTGTGCATCGCTGCGCTGCCGTTCTGGGAAAAAGTCTCCGGCTTTACCCCGCCATTGGGCTTTTTGCTGGCGGCGCCATTGCTCGGCATTGCCGCGCTGGCGGTGTTTTGGGGAGAGAAACGCTGTCCCGAAAGCATTGCCAGGCTTGCCGGGACCCCGGCGCAGTCCGCCGGAATCTTGATGGCAGGCACGATTATCGTCGGCGGTTTCTTCGCTTTTCAATTGCCGTCGATTGATCAGTATCGCACGGAAAAGCCGTTCGCGCTGGAATTGAAAACTAAAATATCTGGAATTTCTCCGGAAAATATCGGATTTTTTCAGAAAGTTGCGCCGAAAGTGGTATATTATACGGAATTGCAACGTCCGTGCAGAATGATTGCCGACGCGGAAGAACTGAAGAAATTTCTTGCAGCAGGCAGAGGACCGAAACTGCTGATTGGTTACAGCCGGGACAAGGATCTGGAACCGTTGCGGGAATGTCTGCCGGCGGAGATCATTGATAATCCGGTGCTGAAAGAAAAATATGTACCCCGTGAAAATAGTAAATCTAAAAAATTGTGCGCATGGATAATTAATTAGTAAATGGTGAATGGTGAATGGTGAATGGTGAATGGTGAATGGTGAATGGTGAATGGTGAATGGTGAATGGTGAATGGTGAATGGTGAATGGTGAATGGTGAATGGTGAATGGTGAATGGT
>CAIPAT010000269.1 GCA_903863035.1 uncultured Lentisphaeria bacterium | reverse complement strand
TATGCATTCGCAAAATAATATTACAAGCATTAAATAAAAAATATCAATAATATATTACTGGCTACGTTTTTAAGAAAAAAAGTGACTTATATCACTTATATTAAACAAGATAGATGCAAAAACGCAAAAGAATATCCGTTTCATGACGGCGGAACAGTTTTGGAACTACGCCTTCTGCCTTAATCGGATATGGCGGGTAACCGGCACGGTCATCCGGGGTTTCAAGCTGTCCGATTTCCGCCCAGAATGCCGGGCCATGACCAAATATCTTGAGCTTCGGGAAACTCCTTAAACAATATTCCAGTTGCGGCAGTCCCGGGTCGTCATACAACCCATACCCGCCGCCGATCCTGTCTGAAATGTCAAAAGTCAGAGGGAAGCCGATAACCTCGACTTGCCGGAAGAAATTAAGTACCAGTGGATGCATAAACGGCAGGTTCGGCATGAATTCGCCAACCCCTTTACACCCATGATCTTTATACCAGTTAAGCCATACTCCGAAGTCGGTATCGGAGGCATTGCCGATTCCGCGCGGATCAATATTGCAGAACGGAATAAACCTGTCAGGATAAAGCCGGCAAATTTCAATAATTTCTTCATTGGACTGCGGTAAATAGGTTTCCGGCCCGATCAACGGCAGCAGAATGCCTTTTTCTATTCCGAGTTCATCATAGCGGGCGATGACCTCGTCGGGGGTGCAGAATTGAGTAGTTCCATCCTGCGGCGGACACGGCCATAAATATGCATGTGCATGAATGTCGATAAACATTGCTATTCCTCTGACCTTTTAATCAATTTTTAATGAACTCTTGTGATTTTTTCAAGCCTCTTTACGGCTAAGGAGCCGTAAAGAAATAAACTTAACATCTTCGCGCTTCTCCCGAATGCCTTTGTGTTTGCCGGTTCGTTACATACCTTCAGGTATGCGCCTCACCAGCAATTCCCAAAATCACTTCGGGATATTTCGCGAGACTTGTCAAGTTTATTTCTTGACAGCTCCTAAGTCTCCAAGTTGTGATACCACTATTTTTTTAGTGTAATTAATGTGTAAGTTTTTAACATATCTTCAGGTACGATAATTCGACATTTTCGCTCACTGATTTTTTCCAGTTTAACGGACTTAATTTCTTTAAAGTCCGGCGAGGCTAAACTTGCAGAACTTGCGACAAATGCTATTTCAATGACTATATCTTCACGCAGCGATAACGGGATTTTGGGTGCAAGTACCGGCATTGGTTCACCGATGGTATAACGATTTTCACCAGTTAAATTCAACAAATGAATATATGCGCTATTCCCATTTTTATCTAAATAAGTTTCCACTAACACCTCTGGCGGTAAGTTATTAATTACTTTTACCGGATATTCGTCTTGTGTCACACGCGACACTATATTCATAGCGGTTTTTGCCAGTTCCGCATCATATTTGTACAGCCATTTCTGCTTAAAATAAAGTGCTGGTTCAAAGTTATACATGCCTAGCGGCAGACTTGAAACATAGCATACGCCTTTACCGAAATTATGTCGCGTAAGCGCAGCTTTGCTGTTTGATGTGAAAGTTCCCAGAATTTCTGCATTAATTACTTCAATCGGGGTTATTTTCACTGGTACTGTATAATTTTTACCAGCGTAAAATAATAATTCGTCTTTTACTTCGATTAAGCCGCCAAGATGCTTAACTCCTGTCACATCCGCAAGCGGCGGGTCCTTGTATGGTTGAAATAAATCATTAACTTCCGCCAGTGTGCCAGAAATTAACAACGTTCCGCCATTAGCGACAAAATTGCGAATTCCCGTGATCTCTTTTTGGCTTAACACATTGGCATTGGCTAAAATTAACGTTTTGATATTTTTTATAATTTCAACATTATCTAAATCCCTGCTGAGAATAATTTGGTGTGGAATATGCGCGTCAGTCAAAATTTGCGAAATACCGGCTTGATCGGCAAATGGCAGTGGTTTATCTGTATGACCTAAGAACCGCCGCTCATCGAGCTTGAACAAGATGGCTAAATTAGCTAAATTAGTCTTGTCTTTATTGGGCATAAAACTATCCCAATTTAAATACGCTCCGCCCTGTTTAATATTCATCCAAATTGCTTGTGCGGTCATTGCATGCATTGCCCATCCCAGGTAACCAGATGTTTGCGCATCACCATATGGATATACCAGACCCCATGCAGGACGTCCGAAAGAAACCGAAAATCCGCGCATAACCTTGCGGAAGTAGTAGAAATTGCGATAGTTGGCAAAGATATTGCCGCAACCGATCTCGCTGGCAAACATATCTGTAGAAGCGGCTAAGAAATCGGCACGATAGCCAATACGGTTACCGCCATCGTTGAGTTCTTCGTCGTTATCGTAAGCGGTAACAATAATATCTGGCTTGATTTTAATTAAATAATCATGCAAATCTTGAAAGAATTCTGCCGACTGCCAATTTTTCCAAATTGTCCAGCGCGCACTCAATGGCTTGCTGTCGTTCCATAAAGTATCAGTATTACCCGGCATTGGTAAAACACAACCGGTATCAGCGGTAAATTTGGTTCGGCAATAGGCACATCCGCAATAATCGCGCTGACATAGAATTGCTTCATCAACCATTACTCCATCAACTCCAGTTTCCTTGACATAATTACCGATTCGTTCAAATAAGTATGTTCGCAAATGAGGATTATTGATGCACACATTGCCCTGCGAAGCAAGCATAGTTTCAATATTCTGTACGAAGTCTCCTGTAAAACGCGAAATTGTTTGTATGCCATTACCCATCATGCTGAAACTTGGACCGTCAATATGTCGAATAACTTTCATCCCTAGCTCGTGCGCAATTCTCACTACATTTTTTTTAACTTTTTGATGTTCAATAATTGATTCATTCAAAAAACAATTATTCCAAAATAATCCTTGCTCCGTCACGGCATTAAAACCTAATTTCTTTAAGGTCAAAAGCCGTTCGCGAATAGCATTGTCGCTAATATGCCCAAAGCCTGTGGCAGCGTTGGAATCATCAAAAGACCCTAGCCGCATATCCCAGCACCAATTGGCTGCCGGCGCGTCAGGCGGCAATGGCGGCATAATCTTTGGTGGAGTATTGCTGACTTTTTCTTCCCGGACTTCCACTTTTGGAGTCAAAGCAGCATTGATTACACTGGCAGTAAAATAATCCTGCTTTATAATCCGACTTGGATCGACAACCAAAGCAAACTCCGCTAAGTTTGGGACCACCCAAAAACCGCGAGTTAAATTATAGCATTCTTCAAGTGAAACTACATTTTTAACAATAATGTTATTGACTGACCAGTTTAACCCGGCTAATTCAATTTTAATCTCCGTTTTATCAGAAGGAACATAAACGTCAACAAATGCTTGTCTATAGGTGTTTGGCGCAACTTCAATATCTTTTAGCGCCACTTGTCCATTGACACTCAAATTAAATGGTCCAACTTGTTTATCAGGGTTGCCCAAAGTTAAACTTAACGTATAGACTCCTGGTAATGCTGGAATAGTAAATATCCCTCTATCATTCTTATCAATTGCCACGCCTGATGCAATTGGCGGTAATGTATCGGTGTTGTATAGTTTTGCAGAGGCCGGCAATTTCAGCCATCCAGCTTTGATTCCTGGAATAGTAGATTCCAAGCCAAACCCCTGCCAGTCCGGCCCCCATACAAATCTTGATGCGTTTTGAATATTTTTATTGCGTTTAACGGTTGCTTCCGGCGAGGCAAAGAGAATGCGATTACCCATCCCGTCGCGATTTTGTCCGGTAATATAGTAGAATGAAGTGTTATAATGGCGGTAGAAATAGTCATATTTTGAACAGTAAATCCGGAACTTGGCGGCATAACGATCGGAAATGGGACGCTTGGTAATATTGAAAACCACTTTATCGCCTTTTTTGATAATAGTGGTGACTATCCCAATCGGGTCGCCACCGTAAGGAACATTTGACAATGAAAATGAGCCCAGTGGATTAAAGTCAAACACCAGCTTGAAATCACCTTTTTTAAAAGCCAGATAGCGGATTTCGTCAACCGGAAAAACAGCGCCTCCTTCAGCAGTTTTGTTTAGATCCAGTATCCCATGTTTTGCAAAAAATGCTCCCATTCCGCCGTTTCTGCTCTCCCACTGCGCACTGTCTAGGAACGATGCAGGAACAGAAAAAGAGTAAAAGGCATATCCTTCAGTATCGGTCAGATAGGCAGTGCGCAACGTGACTTCAACCTCTCCTGTCGGCAATATTGCAGCCTCCCGGCGAAACTGGACTTTATCTGATTTTAAATCAATTAAATTATTAGCAGTAATTTTGCCATTATTGTCTTTAATGATTGTTGGTTGCGCGGTTAATTTATTGAAATCAACTCCAACCATCGTTTCGTCGGTAAGCAATGGCTGATTCTTATAATTTACTACCAGACTGCGGGTATCATTGATTGTCAATGCGTCTTTATCAATTTCAGGCGCGGCGACACCCGGCAACTTGCTGTCGGGTAAATAGAAAAGTTCAATATCCTCAATTATTAATCCGCAATCATCAGGGAACTTTGACTTAATACATGTTTCTTCTTTCAAATAACTGGTAAATGATAATTTATTATTTGCAGATTTCACTAATCCGCTAATATTAAAACAGTAATACAAGTCTAATTGGCGGTTTCCGGAAATAACAGGGAAATTCAATTTCCCGCCTGGCGCATAAAAAATATTTAACAAATATGGTGCTCCGGTAGTTATAGTCGGAGCAATTACCGGTTTGTCAGCATTGCGTAATATGGTCATGCCGGAATCATAATTCAACAATCTTGGCAGATGCTGAGAAGTTTCATTATTAACATTCTGACCATTTATTGCAAGTGACAACATCGGAAGCCAACCGGAACCATAAGAGAAGTATGCTTTGAACTTTAGTACCGGCATATAGCCCTGCAAATTTGCCATTCCCGGAATATCTAATGTTTTAACGGTACTCACGCCTTTGGCAGGCTCAAGTTTAAGATTTTTACCGTGCCAGCTGCTATTGGGTGCAGTTAATGGCGTAAGTGTCTGTATAACTTTAACTTCGCCGCTTACTGGAGGCAATGCACTGTCTGGTAAATAACACAATTCAATATCTTTAACTATCAATTTGCAATCTTCGGGTAATTTTACCATACCATTTAACGGCGTATTGCATATTATTGAAAAATTATTGACATCTTCTTTGTTGAGCAAATCAGTAATATTTAGACGATAAGTCAAATCGAAATTATCCGATTTAAGATTCTCCGGCAGCATTATTTTGCCGTCATTTGCCGCAAAGATTGTTAACGTAAATGGTGTTTTATTATCCATGAATGAAGGAATCATTCTGCCATTTTCTGCAATAATTCCAGTCCCGCTCCCGGCAAGCCTTGGACGTCCGTCAGCGGCAAAGTAATTCATTGCTTCCTGATTAACTTTTACACTCAAAACCGGGGCATGAAAAGATTCCTTGCTGTTGAAATATGCCTTGAATTTTAATACGCTGGCATACCCTGCAATTGATTTCATCGCGGGGGCGGTAAAGCCGGCCGCTGTACTGTTCGCCTTGAGGTTGTGTGTAATTACAATTGGATTACCATGCCATACATAGTCCGGAGTTGACACCGCACCGTGCGATGCATGGGATCCACAAATTAATATTATAGCAGTCAATAATTTTCTAAACATTAGATGATTTCCTCAAAATGCAGGGAGTTTTTATTTACAAATCATTTGGATTAATTGTACCGAAGCCGTAACCTTTGAGATTGGCAATCTTCAATTGTTCTTCCGCCTCATATAGTTTCCAAATTACTTTTAAGCCCTCAAGCGATTCAATGGCGTTGGTGATTGGCGTTGCGCCGGTTTCAACACAATCGAGGAAGTGGCGCATCTCCTGAATAGTTGGTTTGCATGATGGCGCTTCAGCCAAAACACTGATTTTACTATTTTCATTTTCCCCTGGATTGTGCTTACTCAAATTGCTATGCAGATATAATTTGCCGGCGGCAAGATCAAACTCCAGCATCCCCTCTTCACAATGAGCGTGAAAGGCATAACCATGACGCGTACCCCGCGCACCCCATGTTCCAAAATGGTAGCCCATTGCTCCGCTTTCAAAAGTTATTGTAACATTGCTGGTGCCTTCGCGTTCCATCCATGGCGTTCCCATATTTGAACTAATATGTGTCCCGATTACCGGACGGCCCAGCATCCACAGCATGAGGTCAATGTAGTGGCAGCCGTGGCTGAAGAGCTGGCCGCCGCCCAATGTTGCCTTGCGGCACATCCAATTATCCGGGGCACGCTCAGTATGCTGTTCTGTCCAAATTGAAAGTTGGAAGCATTTGCCATAAGTCTCCGCAGTTATTAATTCTTTCATTTTAATTAATAGAGGGTGAAAACGCATACAGTACGCGACCATCAATACACGATTATTGGCTTTCGCCGCACGAATCATATCAATGCAATCTTCTTCATTATTGGCAAGTGGTTTTTCAGCCAGAACGTGTTTCCCGGCATTGAGGCAGTCAATGGTGCATTGAGCATGCAAATGGTGCGGCAGCGCCATTAACACCACATCACAACACGGCAATGCGTCATGATAGTCGGTAAAAACCTTGGGCTTGTCCGGCAATAACTTGGCTAGATTTTCTGCACGTTCGCGGTCAATGTCAACTATTGCAGCTACTTCCAGACGGTTATAAAGATCTTCAAACCTCCGAACATGACTTGTAGCCATGCCGCCACAACCAATTAATGCAATTCTATGTTTCATAATGTTAACCTTATTGTTTGTTTTTTACCTGTATACTGATCTGCAAGCTGATTTTCAGCGATATTCATGACATGGGGTTATACGGTCAATCTGCATAAATCTCACACTCGGTGAAAATTGATCCTCTGTCATTTTACCCTGCAGCCGTTGCTGTTCATATTATTGTATCCGATCTCAATCCATTTATTGCTAATATAGACCACCGGTAAATATTTTATCGGCAGGTATCCCGTACTTGGAAATAATTGTATCATTGTTCTCTGGCCCGACGCTACCATCAAGGTGGGCTACATTGGACAGTCCTGAGTGTCGCAAATGAATCCCCGTATACTCTCCAGCTACAATTCGAATAATGGCAACCTGGATTTTGCCGGTTGTATCACGAGAATCAAACAGAACAGGGAAACGAGGATTGGAACGTCCCATCAACAAACCGCCGGGAATTGTATTGCCAGGCGCACTGCCGCCCATGGCATATTGGCTGTCTTTAAAAGCAGCGATTGTCAATTTATATATTACCCCGTAACCAGGGTTAACATTAACATTCGGCAAACCCGCATTAACATAGGCTCCGCCTGGAATATTAACATGATCGAGAAGACTTATGGGATACGCCGGACAACTGAATGGCAAATCACGACGTTTACCAATTGGATTAGGCTTCAGTATTGATGACTGGACTATTGATTGTGCCCAGTTCCGGTATGTTCCGGCATAAACTGGCGCCAATGGCATCATATCCCTGTTGTCACCTGCATACATGTACATAAACGATATACAACTTTTCATGTTATTCATGCAATCGGTGGCTTTAGCTTTAGAGCGAGCCTTATTTAATGCCGGCAGCAGCATTGAGGCCAAAATTGCGATGATGGCAATCACAATTAAGAGTTCAATAAGCGTAAAAAAATCATGTTTTCGATTGAGCCATTCTGGTTTCGACATTGCATTTATCTTTCTCATAATCAACCTCCTTCTTGTTTTAAACTAAGTTCCTGAAATGACAATTCAGCGGAATCTCGCCAGGCTATTTTCGCGTCAGTATCTTTCTTCCTTTCGATTATTGGTCTAAATTACTTTGTGATATGAAATTTCATTATTTACAATAGAACGCTCCGGCATAAAATTATGATTCACAAAAGCCCCCGCACCTTTACGTGTGGATTCCCGCTCAATAATGTGAGCCTGAAATATTGTTTTACCCGGAGTGAAAATCTTACGATTAAAACATTTTACTATTTCCCGTCCCACGGAGACCCATGGAAAATCTATAGCTGATACCGGCACCTTTGTGTCAAGATAATCCGGATGATCGGTGAAAGAGAGAAGTGCAACGTCCTCAGGGATGCGCAATCCCAGTTTTGAGGTCAAAGTATTATATACGGTTTTAAACATGGCGGCATTTCCAATCACCAGTGAATCAAACCGTGTTTTTTTCCAGAAATCGATGACTTCATTTTCAATTTCATTTTCAAGGTCAACTAAACCGGAGGACGATGCAATTTCATGATACATGCATTCCTCAAAAGAGATACCGCAATTCTCGTAACCGTCCATCATGCCGATACGGAATGGATGCATAAATTCATCTTTGAAGAATTTTACTAGCCCGATGCGGCGGCGTCCCAATCCATAAAGATACTCCACCGCCTGTTCTGTCGCGTTTGTGCGATCAATAACAAACGTATACCACCCGCAATCCGCGCTGTATTTCAAATCTTCAGGGAATTTCATTTCATATTGAAAGAAGCGATTGATAACCTTTGCATTCCGCTCTTTTAGAAACGGGAAAAGCTTTCTGTACCATAACCCTCCGACAAATACCTTTGCCCCCTCGGGAATCTGGTTTACCGTAACCCAGTCAATATTGTTAAGTTCCCCTTCCATATTCTTTGACACCGGGATATTATGAAGAAGGCATCCATGTCGATTCATGGAAACGCCGTAAATAATCCTTCTATCAATAATCGATGGTTCAAAATGCAATGTTGTATGAATCGGATGCGGGGTCAGATAGTAAATAGTACTGCTCTCATTATTATGAGAAACAATTTCACGCTTTCTGACAAATGTGCCACTACCGTGTCGACAGTCAATCAGCCCCTTGCGATTAAGAATTTCAAAGGCTGACTGGGCAACTTTCAAGCTGACGGAAAATTGCTTTGCCATATCCCGCATTGCTGGGAGACGGCTGCCGGGAACAAGTTTTCCCAAGGAAACTTCCTGCTCAATGCTACTTGCTATAAACTGTGATTTTGTTTCCGGAACTTTCCAGTCAATTTTCATATTACCTTAGTCCGTTATGATACACTGGCGATACACTTGATGCTACAATTATAATACTATAGTATGTTTTTGTCAACACTGATTTTAAAAAAAAGAATGAAAATAAATTTTAAAAACTCATGAAGTTCAGCAGCTGTCCGTATAAATTTTGAAAATACTTGAATTTTAAGACTCATAACTTTATGGAGCACTTGCATTTAAAACGAAAATATAATATAATCATAACTGATAGTGTTGTCTTTATATTTTATAAAATATTAATGGAGATAGAAAAATGAAAAAATTATTAAGCACGTTATTGTCGTTAATGTTTATCGTCGGCGCCGGCAATGTTTATGCTAAATTGACTCTGGGCGGGGGCAGCAATCTCAGCACCAGCTCAAAAGTGGAAGATGCAGAGAAAGAAAGTAAAACCAGACTGGCGAACAGTATTAAAAAACAGGCAGATGAGGCTGATCAAAAAGCAGCAGAACTCGAGAAAGCCGGCAATAAGGAGCTTTCTGAACTCTATAAAAAATGTTCAGAATGCTATAAAACTATTGCTACCGCAACTGAAAGCACTGACAAGTCTTCAGGCTCAACGATAAGTAAAGCGAATAAAGATTTGAGAGATTTGCAAAAGCAGATTAGAGATATGGAAGCCGGTGTAAAAAAGCCTGCCGCACCTGCTGCTCCATCCAAGAAGAAATAGACTGACGATTTTCAGGCTGGCAGAGTCTTTTACTCTGCACGGCTGAAAATTTAACCTGGATTGCGGGACGAACTTTTCGTTCCCACTCCATGCGGGATTCATAATCGCCTGTCAGTCGGATCGAAAAAATACAATCCACAATGCTGGTCGTCTAATCTTGAATTTTCAACCATGCTGAGTATAATCCGGACCTGGACATCATAAGTTCAACGTATAGGAATTTGTATTTTAACATGGATAGACAGGATATTCAGGATAATAAAAAACCTTTCATCCTGCAGGCGCGGGAACATGAAGGTAATGAAGAAAATACATGTAGTCAGTGAATGCATACGGCGTAACCGCATTCATCCGCTGACTCCTTTTTTTGTTCCTATTTCGTGTCTTTTCGTACTACTATCCGTCATCTTCCTTGTTTTTTTAGAAAGATTTTCATGTGGCCATTTTCATAAGTTTCTCATTATTAACATGAAAAATACTCAGAAATGCAGTGACAAACTTCCGTCACTTTAGCCGTCAAATTGAAGTTCCGGAGATCGGAAGAGCGTCGTGTAGGGAAAGAGTGTACGTCCTGGTGTAGATCTCGGTGGTCGCCG
>CAIPAT010000268.1 GCA_903863035.1 uncultured Lentisphaeria bacterium | reverse complement strand
TAGGCGTCGGTCGGCGTCGGTTTTTGCTGTTTTTTTGATTGGTTTTAAATGAGTCAGCGGCTGCTTTCGTAAACAGTTGAATGCTGCAGCTGCCTCCTCATGTTATCGGCATACTTCCCGGCCAGCTCCGGGCTGCGGATGCCCAGCAGGTTCTCGGAGTTCCCGGTTTTCGGCGGACTTGGTCAAGTTGAAGCTGCCGGTGATAATAAAGTAGATAAAAATTATAAAATATGCTGCTCCATGCTTGCTATAGTACCAATATGGTACTATAATAAAACATATCAACAACCGAGGAACACGATGAAAGTAGTCGGCTTAAGAACGCTGGATAAATTCAAAAAGAAACATGGTGACTGCCGCCGGCAAATAGATGCATGGGTTAAGGATGTAACAAATTCTGACTGGCAGTCTTTCAATGACATTAAAAAAGTTTATCCGTCTGCGAGTGTGCTGAATGGCAATACTGTGATATTTAATATCAAAGGAAATAACTACCGTCTTGTTACAGTTGTCGTGATTGTGGCCGGCAGAGTATTTATAGAATGGATCGGCACGCATGAAGAATACAATGGAAAGACATTTTAAAGGAGTATGATAATATGAACAACATTCATCTGGTTAAAACCGGCAAAGAGTATGATGCGGTAATGGAAAAGATTCTGGCTTTGGCGAAAACCGACCCGCGGAAGAATACACCTGAATATGAGCAGCTGGCGATTCTCAGTATGTTAATAGAGGAGTATGACCGCAAACATTATCCGGCGGTTGAAGCCGACCCGGTCGAGGCCATAAAATTCCGTATGGAACAGCAGGGGCTCAGGCCGGTTGACATGAAGGAGTATTTCGGATCAACCGGCCGATTTTACGATGTCATTAATAAAAAAAGGAATCTCAGCCTGGCAATGATTCGCAAACTGCATTCGGGGCTTGGGATCACTTATGAAAGTCTCCTGGCATAGCTCCATCCGCGCCTGGACTTTAGATGCAATAAAAACCTCCCCGGCAAACGTTTTACCGTTCCCGGCTAGGCGCGGGCTCTGCCATCATTCAGGATGGGCAGCACCGGGGCCGTCTGGAATGTCAGGCATGCCGGACTTTTCGGGGTATTTTGAATGGAAACCGCATGGCCTGCTTCCCGGCCGTACAGCAGTCCTCACGTATATGCGACCCCAGAGTGGGCCTTTTCCACGATTATCGACCCATTTTTCTAAAAAAAGTGCCGTGGCAGGCCCCATTCAGACTGTTTTCTGCCCTGATGGGGGGATGTCCGGACGGCGGCCTGCTGCCGGGGATGCGTCCAGACCATCCTATTACCGGGCTAATGCGTCCACCGGCTCCGCTTGTTGCGGCACATGGTCCGGCGGCATGGCGGGCTTCTGGTGGCAGGGTCAGTAGGCGGCGGGACGGCAGGCAAGTAAGTCCCGGACTGCGTCTAAACGCCTTTTTTATGGATGGCAGAGGCCCTGTTTTCGTTGTGATTTTTTTAGTACCCCCTCTATAAGCTTATAGAGGGGACGCCAAAAACCACTTTTAAAAAAGGGCAAAAATGGCTAAATAAGAGGGGTGTGGGGGTTCTCCAGCCTCTGGCCACCCCCGCCATGGTTCCCGGCAGTCTCCTCCCCCGCCGACCTTCCCTCCGGCAGCGCAGGATATCCCCGGCTGGAGGGGGGGCAATTTGAATTCCCGTAAAGCTGCAACTATGTCCAGGCCCGGCCGCTTGAAAATAAACAGCAATCAGTAAACCGGCAGTTGCTTTTTATCTACTACATAGTTACATTTATTGCAATTGTAACTATGGAGCTTCTTGCAAAATTGTCAAAAATGTTAATTTTTCGTAAAGGGCAACGATTTATGTTTGAATAGTGCTATATTATTACTACTTAAAACCTAATAAATGTATATAAGGCAGTAATTCATGTTAGCAAAACTTTCAGGAGCATTTAGCAGCATTCAAAAGTCTTTGTTTCCCGCGCTGGAAGAAGAACTTGGCGAATTATCTGATAGGCAGCGCGAGTTTGTCATAGTGATAGAGTCGCTCAATGTGGATGCTTTTTTTGAAAGATGCAATTGGGGGCGAGGTCGTAAGCCGAGTAGCCGGTTAAGTATTTTTAAAGCTTTTGAGGCAAAGTCGGTTTTCGGTTATCCGACGACCAGAGCGTTGATTGAAAATTTAAACATGAGTCCCCGATTACGCCGTTTATGTGGCTGGGAATATCGCGGACAGATACCATCTGAAGCTACTTTCAGTCGGGCGTTTGCGGAATTTGCCAGCCAAAATCTGTTGTCTCAGATTCATGTTGGCATGGTCAAAGACAAAATTGGCGACCGTATCTTTTGCCATCTCAGCCGTGACGCCACATCAATCAAAGCCCGGGAGAAAGCTTGCCGCAAGAAAATGAACGACAAGGAAATAAAAAAGGCAAAAACGAAGAAAAGACGTGGCCGTCCGCTCAAAGAAGAATATCGGGAAAAAGTCGAACGTCGCCTGGAAGTCCAGCCGGCGCGTTCCTGGGCAGAAAATCTGGCGGCGTTGCCGAAAGAGTGCGACTGGGGCTGCAAACGGGACAGCAATGGAAAGAAGATGAGCTGGAAAGGTTATAAATTACACCTTGACACGGTGGATAATGGCATCCCTGTAAGTGCGGTTTTAACTTCAGCGTCTGTCCATGACAGTCAAGTCGCAATCCCGCTGGCGCAAATTACTTTTGAGCGGATTACTAATTTTTATGACTTGATGGATTCTGCGTATGATGCACCAGAAATTCATCAGGCATCATATCAGATGGGACATGTTCCAATTATAGACCATAATAAACGCAATGGCGAAAAAAAGGAGTTTGATCCTGCCAAAAAAGTGCGGTATAAGGAACGCTCCACGGCAGAAAGAACCAATTCTGAACTGAAAGACAACTATGGAGCTCAATTCATCAGAGTGAGAGGATATGCCAAAGTCTTTGCGCATCTGATGTTCGGAGTGATCGCATTAACCGCAAAACAAAAGTATAGCATGTTATGCTGAATAAATTTATGCCAAATTAAAAGTTTAGCTCAAAACAAGCCCGGTAAAATGCCGGAAGGAGGTTCACGCCAAGAAAGCGCCTGTTTTTGCCGTTTTCTCAAGAAAAATGGTAATCGGATCATGAAAATTAGTTTCATGATTGAAAGTGAAGTTATTAACAGGGGAATGCAATTTATTTTGCAAAAGGCTCTATGGAGTGAATAAAGCATATGGCAAGTCTTACGCATCACCACAACAAGAAGACCGGTGTCACCTACGTCTATTCAGTTGAAAGTTACTGGGACAAGGAAAAGAAGCGTCCGGCCAACAAGCAGGTATGCCTGGGCAGAGTGGACAAGGAGACCGGCGAAGTCATTCCATCGAAGCGCACTGCCGGAACGGCCAAACGTGCCGCGTCCGCTCCTGGAGTAACGGCGAAGGCGCTGGTCGCCGGACCGCATCTTCTGCTGGAGAAATTGACGGAACAGACCGGCCTTGGTGTCATGCTGAAAAAATGTTTCCCGGAGATCCATGCTGCGATGTTAAGCATGGTGTACTTCATTGTCCAGAAAGGGCTGGCCTTGTCACACTGCGGACAGTGGAGCTCAGGGCATCTGCATCCGTACGGCGATATCATGCTCAGCCAGTGGATCAGCGACCTGCTGCCGCGTATCACGGCAGATGCCAGACAGCAGTTTCTGTCGCTATGGCTGGGCAAGCTGCCGGATAAAGACTACCGCTGCTATGACATTACCCCGGCCTCATCGTACGCAGGGTATAATGAATATGTCAAATACGGTTACGTCTGGGATAAAGAGCCGTTGCCGCAGATCAATCTGGCGCTGCTGTTCGGACAGGACAGCCGTCTGCCCGCCTACTGCCAGCGCATGCCCGGCAATATAGCCGACGTGGCTGCCATGACGACGACGATGCAGTCGCTGGGCTCTCTCGGCAGCGCGGTGATTCATTTCGTGCTGGATAGCGGCTTCTACAGCGAGGACAACGTCGATGAACTGTTCCTGCGGAAGCGCAAGTTCACCATTGCCGTTCCGGACGGGCGTAAATGGGCTGAAAAGATATTTGAGCAGTATTATGAAAGTATTCAGTCCCCTGCCAATTATCTGCAGATTGACGACGGCGAAGCACTGTATGCTCAGACCGTGCCTCACCCATGGGGGAGGGCTGGCAACCAGTCGTACCTGCACCTCTACTTCAATACCCGGCAGGCCGCCGAGGAATCTGACCGTTTTGACGGAGAACTGTCTAAGTACGAAGATGAACTGGCGGGCGGCAGGCGGGTCCGAGAGCACGAAGAATATTATCAGCGTTACTTTGTCCTCAAGGAGACGCCGAAACGCGGGTTGGAGATTTCATTCAACGACGAGGCAATACAGAGAAGCCGGAAACGCTATGCCGGTTTATTCTGCATCCTGTCGAATGCGATCAAAGCGCCGGCACCGGCACTGCTGGCATATCGAGCCAGGGATGCGGTCGAAACCAGCTTTGACGATCTGAAAAACCACCTTGACATGAAGCGCCTGCTCATGCACAGTTCCGCCGCTATGGACGCCAGACTTTTCCTGCAGTTTCTGGCATTGATCTACATCAGCAAGATCCGCAACGTCCTCCAGGCCGATAAAATGCTGCGCGGCCTGACCGTGCGGGAAGTTATGGGGGATATGGAAACACTGGTGCAAATCAGATATTCGCACGACTACGGACAGCTCTATACAGCGACCAGTCCGGTTCAGCGAAAGATCATGAAAGCATTCGGTGTTTCCATCCAGGCATAGTCCATATTACCGGGAATTAAGGAAATATCCGGTCTATACGTCAATCCCCCTGGCTGATACCGGTATCGTTATCACCGTCCCCGGCTTGAGCGACAGCTGGCAATTCTTCCGGGAAGAAGCTGTTTAACGCCCTTCCAACTACCGGCGGCGCATTTGCGGCAATCTCAAAGAGCCTGTCATTATGGTCATCGTGGACTATCTTAATGATTTCCCTGAGTACCTCATATATAGAATACCGCATGGAGGCAGGTTGCTTTGCATCAGGCTGCGACTCCGGCACATCCGCATTCTTGACCTCTTTTGCTGCCTGGGCAAGCGTTACCGAGCCGCTGAGCACTTTCTGGTAAGTCTCTTCGGAGGCTTCAGCTATTTTGCTTGCCATAGCAACATACTTCCCGGAGACACCGACTTTTGCTCCAGCGAGATCGACAGCTTTGCCACATAAGGGAATTTTTTTCCCTATGTCGGTTCGGGCTCCACGCCGTTCTGCCGCCTGCTCCTCTAAAGCTGGCAACAGCTTACCGCCAGCGCCGCCCGTTGGCTGGCCGTTAAATTGCGTCTATAGAGATTTAACGCTATAATAGCTTCGACTGCCGCCGCGATGCTGTTTTTCAACTGTTCAGACTCTTCACCCTCCTGCATCGGCAGGGCTGCAGCAAGCGGGTGAATTTTGATTTCCGTTTCGGGGGCAATGAGAAATACTGCATCCAGTTTCAGCGCAGGGGTTGCGGTAGATGGTTCGGTTTGCATCTGTTCCCGGGGATCAATAATTTTATTCATCTTTAATTTTCCTTATTTTCTGTTTTGGTTTCGATAATGCCGCCAGGTCATTTCTGCCGGGCTGGCGGGGGGATTGTTTATTCCGTTGGGTTCAATACCTCGCTCCTTGGGGCGACTTTGTTTTTTGTCTTGGCTTTTGTCTTCGAATCTCCGGCCCGCCCGCAGGGCGTGGAAGTCCGTCCGTAATACCCCGAGGCTTGCCTCGGGGATAGGATGGACGGGAGAAGATTCTTTATTTACTGTCTTTTTCCGCCTTTCTGCGGAGCCTGACTTCTTTAAAAATCGCCGGCGGGACATACTTTATTGCAGCAATATTTTGCTTCACTGCGGCGATACACATCTTCTCAGATGGCCCCCTGACATTGCAAAGCAAGCGGCCATCCTGCTTCACTGCGGCCATGCAAATTGCGGCAGATTTCTTTCTTATCAGACGAAAATTAAACGGGTCCTGTCGTAAAGCCGCCAGACATACCCGCTGGCTCTGTTTTTTCACTTGAAGAAAAGCATCAGCATCGCTGTTAACCGCAGCGAGACAGATTTCCCGCGTTTGATCCAGAACATATTGGAGTGCGCAGCCATTTTGCTGGACCGCAGCGAGACAGATTCCCTGATTCTGGCTGTTCACAAAACGAAGTGCATTTCCGTCTTTTCGGACAGCCGTCAAACATAACGCTGGGGTCTGAGTTCTGACGAACTCCAGAACATCCGCATTTTGAAGCACCGCTTTCCGGCATATTAGTTGCGATTGTTCGCGAATGAACCGGATAGACTTGGGGTCTTTAAATATTGCCAACTCACAGACTCCCCTGGTCTGGTCTTTGACATTTTTAATATTGCTGGCATCAGTACCTACGGCTTTCAAATCTTCCGTGAAGATTTTGCTGCGTTCCAGTTCCTCAGCATGTGCGGTCTTTGCCTGGCCGGCCCATGCTTTTCTGCAATCGATTAAATCCATGATAACACCTTCAGTTAACGTTGTTTATAAACATCTCCAGCGAACCACCCTGGCCGTCGGAGCCTTTTAGATTCCGGTTTACCGTAAAACAAAGAACTTGAACTTATAAAACACCTCCATTTTAGTTGCCTCGCGTTATTTCAAAATACTTAAATATTTGAACTGAGAATATGCGTTATAAAATCACCCCCGTTTGGAGCTGAAGATCTGCACCATCCCGATACGGCCGCCAAAGTAGCAGCTTTACTGGATTTCCCGGATTGTCGAACACCGCTTCAGCGCCCTTCTGCCAGCGGTCCATCAACGCATACTCGACCCCGATCTTCACGTCCGGAATCATTCGCGCCATTTCCTCGCTCATAATCATCTCCACCTGCCGTGCGACCGCCAGATGGTCAGCTTCGACCGGAACTTCGATTATGACTTCGTCGTGAATAAAGTTTACTACGTGGAAACCTTCCCGGACAAGGCGGTATAAAGCGAGCTTGGCCCCTGCTGCAACCAGCCCCTGGAACGGGGCATTTTTACTCTGACAGTATGTACAGAATGATTTAATCATCCCAGATTTCCAGACAACAGATGCGACAGCTTGTACCGCTCGGCACAGTTCCTCAGAGCCATGTTTCGCGACGATGTCAGCCTGGAATTTTTCCTTGTGCGGGAAATTATATTGGGCTATTTGACTCCATACCCAGTTGACCAGCCTCTCCGGATAAGGGGTGCCGCTGTTGGCAAACGGGTTGCCGGATATGACCTTTCTGAAGACGGGAAGCATGATTTCATCTTCCCAACGCAGCGGATTCTCATTTAATCCATAATAACCGGCGACATCAGCGCGTTCAGCCATATACAGCCTCATTTCTGGATAAGTCTCGAACCACAGTTCTTTAACCGTTCTCGCCTCAGCTTCTGTAAAAGTGGCGCCGTATGTCAACCAGGCGTATTCAATGAAACTGTTTATTCCTAGGCCGCCCGGAAATCCAAATCCGGCGGCTTTGGCCTTGCTGCGCTCTTCTTTGGTCACGTCTTCCGGAGCCTTGCCGGTTATCTTCGCCGCCAGCTCGCGGTGCAGGTCTTTGCCGGCGTTAATGAGATCGCGCATATTTGAGTATCCGTATTTTTCATAGCAGATCTGAGCCAGTCCGCAAAGTTCAATGGCACTGTAGTCGGCGGTAAGGAAATAATGTCCGGCAGACGGCACGAACGCCTCCCTGACGCCGCCTTTGCGCGGAAGCTGCTGGATGTTCGGAGACGAGCAGCTGACCCTGCCAGTTGAGACAAGCGGATTGAACCTGGAGTGTACGCTCTGCCTGCCGTCAAGCTTGGCGATAAAGGTTGAAACTATTTTCTCAACGCCTCTGTACGCCAAGAATAAATCAATAAAGTCATAACTGCGGAAAGCTTCAAGATCGTCTTCAGCGGAAGTGATCTTCCCGGTTTTTGTCCTCTGGAAAGTAATGCCGGAGTTCTCTTCAATGCCGCTCATGATGGATTGATACACTGTTGCCGATCCTCTGCCAGGGGTATAGCCGAACTTGCTTGAAAGCTCAAGCAGCAGTTTTTCTGATTCAACTTTAAAATTATTTTTGAGCATTTCCACCTGAACGGAATCAATACACATGCCGTTCCGGGAAACCACATCCAGGGCGATCGCCGCTTTTAGGTGGATGTCATGGCCCAGCAGGAGCGATGGCTGAACACCGTGCAAGTCGCAGACGGAATCTATTCTGGTCAGCAGGGCGGCGTGGAGCATGAAGGTGACGGCGGCATCTTTGACCGCGTAGTCAATATGCTCTTCGCTGATGCTGGCGATGTAAACCGCCCCGTCCGGTTGCAGGTACTGGCCGAAAGTGAGCCGTATCAAATCATCTTTGGGCAGATCAATGTCCAGAATTTTTTCTGCGAGCAGGTCCAGCGACCATTTTTCAGGGACAAGCCCTTCCTCGGCCAAGATCAGCAACCGGTACAGCAAACCGGTATCGCGGAGCAGGCCTTTATCCAGCCAGTCGCAGAGATCAATACCGCATGCTTGGAGGATGACGGCCCGGTCGAACGGCGCGTTATGCAATATAAGAACAGAATTTTTATGAACGTCCAGGAATAACTTCAGATTTGAAGGTGCGATGTAAAAACACTCACCAATGGCAGACATTGCAGTGGCCAGCACGAGCGTCGGAACTGTTACCCGGTCGTTATCAGGAATCACAGTGGTTTCTGTGTCCAATGACAATACTGTGCCGATGCTGCCGGTTGTCTCGGTCCATTCCAGAACTGGAAACGAATCATGGGGAGACAGGCTTATGCCGGCTGCGACTTTCCCGTACTGCTCCCGCAGTAAATATCCCAGCAGCGCCTGCTTGTTGGTCCGGATGAAGTCCAGATCCTCCGCTGACAGTAAGCCCCTTGGGGCACGTATACGGATGTTGCCGTCTTCAGCAACGAGCTGAATACCTTTTACCACAAGATCGTTTATCGAAATCATATTACGGTCTCCTCAACTTCAATTCCGGCAGAGTGCATTTTAGACGTCGCCGTGACGCCGTGACGGTCCGTGACGCCATTTTCAATAACTCTCGTAAAGAAACTTTTATCCGGGTATTTAAAGGAAATACCGTCACCGGGTGTCACGCCGTCACGCCCAAGCTCAAATTCCGGGTTATGAAGGGCTGTTTTCCAGTCCGGCTTTAGTCCCACTCCCTGCCAACCGCGGCCGCTGTGTTTTCTCTGGACACGACACGCCCGGTCTTTTAGCCTTTCCTGGATGGTCTTCGGCGCAACCTGATATTTAACAGGCGTACCATATTCCCGGCAATGTGTCTGATATGCTCCAACAATGTCGATCCACGAAGTCCATAACTCTTCGGCAAACTCCAGGCAGTCCTCGAAAAATGGATTAAGCGGATCAGATTCTTCACGGTATTTCAATGTTGAGCTCGTAACCGCCTCAGGAATGTTCAACCCTTCTTTCTGCCATTTCAGGCAGCCGGCAACCGCCCATGCAAGAACGGCTTTCCCCCCTCGTTGCGGATCTACAAGGTACGGCTTAAGGCTTTTATCTTTCTTTTCTGGAGGAACGGATATATCAAATCCTATCCTGAAAAGGCGCCGCCATATAGCTCCGTCGTCCGGGGAGACTTTCGGGGCATGGTTCAAAGCCATCCATATCTTAAATTGAGGCATGAAGGAAAAGTACTCTTTGAAGAGGAATCGGGCAGTTATTTCCTCCCCGCCGGAAAGATTCTTTATAAGCGCCTCGGCGACCTCGCGTCCCTTTTCTATTTCAGAACCGGCGGCAAGGCGTATTCCAACAAGAGCTGCAATGTCGTTGGAAGGGCTTGAACCACCATCGCGTTTCTTCGCAAACATGTCTAAATTCACTGTGCGTGCGTATTCTCCCATCATTTTCTTCAGGGCTTCCAGATATGTCGTTTTCCCGCTGTTTTTCGGACCGTGTATCATGAATATTTTTTCTTCGGAAATGTCCCCCGTCAGGGAATAGCCGGCCGCAATTTGAAGGAAACCGATGGTATCTGGATTATTTCCAGTCGCATCGGCAAGAAACGCCTCCCATTTCGGATCGATGTGACCGGGAATATATTCAACTGAAGATAGCGTGGATATCATATCTTCTTTGCGGTGTGGATATATCCCGCCGGTTCTGAGATCAATCGTACCATTCACACAGTTAAAGAGGAACTGGTCTTGATCCAAATCGTTTTTATCAACAGGTATGCCCGGCTGGGATTTAGCCAGTTCCAACATTGCATTGATTCTCTCACGCGATTCACTTTTCCTTGCCCATTCGAGCAACAGGCCAAAAAGCTTATCTTCAGTATTGTTTTTGGGCAACGCCAAGGCTTCTTTCGGGATATTGCGGACTGTTCTCTTGCACAGCAGGATTGCCCGCATTTTCCTATCCTTGGCCCATCGTTTACCATCCCAGAAGCGCCAGCAGCCTTCTGACACGTCGTAACGAACGCAATGACCATATATTGCAGCAAACCGCTCCGCGTTTCCCAGGTCAGTCATGGCATAAGGATGATTTTCACTGGCGGCATCGGCTGGACTCAGCCCGTATGGCGAAACAAGAATTGGTTTAGACATAGGACTGATGCTGATTATATTTTCACTGCTGCCCAAATAACACCTCCAACAGTAATCTGTTATTATTTTTCATGATGTAGTCATCAAGGCCAATTTTTTCTCCGCTGTCGTCAGCAGGAAGGTTTATCCGAAGTAACTGAGTGTTGAATTTAATTTTTAATTCCCGGGCAAGCCGAAAAGCACAAATATCGAAGCTGGCGGCCTTTTCTGGCTCAGTGCAGTCGGAGTCAAATATAATCACGCAGCCTCTTTGACCGTTGAGGTATCTGGCAAGGCCGGCATTTATGAGATCCGGCTCGCCTAATTCATCACGAACATGCTTTGACTCCAGCCACCCCCAAATGCCGCTAATTCCGATGACGGGTGTTTTGTTACAATACCATGCACATATAATTTTTTTTTCGCCCTCAGTTAGCACCAGCGGGAACCGTGGATTATCCATTAAGAACTTATGGACAGGTGAAATGATATATGGATAAATTCCTGATGATATAGGTGCGAGATATCTAACCGGCTTGCCTTCACGGTTAAAATGCGGGTGTTGCAACCGCACACGTGCATAAAAATTCCCGTCAGGAGTAAGCACAGGGCTCCCGTCAGGATTTTTGAAAGGTATTTTATAACCTGCCACTGGCATTCCACGAGTGTTCGGCTTGAATCCGATGATTGAAAAAAATTCCTCATGATGAACAGAGGCAATGTCGAGATCTGCTGCCAGTTCAAGCGATATTCCAGACTTCGCAAGATCCTTTTCGAACCATTTAGTCATTCCGTAGGCATTTTCAAGGCTGGGTTGTTCCGCAGGAACCTGACTACTGCCTTTAGTGGTCATCCGTATATTGGAAATAGCGGATACAAATTTTTCCTGCTTGAAACCATCATCAGAGGACTGTATATTATTAATAGATTCGATTTTGTGGCCCTCCGAGTTCGTTCGCTGCGAACCGGAGGGTGTTTTTTCTTCCTCAGTTTTCATTTTTCAGTTCCCCCGTCGATAGCCTTTGCGACCTCGCTCAGTTTAAATAATTTTCGTTTCCCGATGTTTTTGTAGGGAATTGTACCATTTTTACATAGCCGCCATAGTGTAACCCGCGTTAAACATGTGAATTTGCATATGTCCTTAACCGAGGCAAATCCCTCGACCGACTGAGCTTGTACAGGAGACTCTTCAGCGGGTTCCTTGCTCAGGATGTCCCAGGCTGAAAAAATTTTACGTTCCAGGGTCATCGGATCATATAGCTTTTTTACGATGTTGCTGCGGGTTGAGTCAATGTCCTTCTTGTCATGCATCGTTTAAACTCCTAATTTTATTAATTTTCAACAGTTTGTCTTTGCTATAAATTATAGCTTATCTTTTGAATCAAGTCAATTTAAGTTATTGGTTATCAATAAGTTATCAATATGTTATCAATGACATTTTTACTGTTATCAGTGTTATCAGTGTTATCAGTTGTTATCAGTTGTTATCAGTTGTTATCAGTTGTTGAGGCGCTGGTAAAAGTGGCCCGTTTCGGAACTATGCAGCATGAATGGTAATAAAAAGTAGAATGGTACTTAATGCAGCATCATTTCCTGGGCCAATTTAACAGTATTGGAGTTGGTGAAGGCAGTCTGTGATGCTAGGTAACCCAGTCGTAATATTAAGGAGTGACAGCCCCTTGGCTCCGACTATGCACACATTCTGCACAGTTTGCTGCGTTGGAAAAGCTATTGAGACTGCCTGTCTTACTGCGGATAGGCTGCCTGGCCATGTTTGATTATCCTTGCGGGAACTATTGGTAATTACTCGGTTGAAGGGGGGAATATGCAGGTTCCGGATTCATGATACGGATAATTTGATATTTTTTTTCAGCTTGAAGAACTCGAACTTGACATGGCAAAAAGATGGGATATTTTGATTAAACGCTTTTCTTAAGTGTTTTTGTTGTTTATAGGCCTTGCTTAAAGAAAAAAGTTTGAGCTTAAATATTTTTCCTGAATTTGCTACTGATTCATGGTATTTAAAGGTGTTTTTGATTGTTACATTTAAGCACAAAACAGGGTTTTTGAACACCCTCAAAGTGGACTGGGGGTCAAAAGGTCGAGAGTTCGAATCTCTCCATCCCGACCATTTTTTCAGCCTGAATTGAGCTTGAAACAAGCATCTTGAAGCAGATTGCCGATTCCGAACAATTCCCATTGAATACCCTATATTCCTACTGTATTTATGCTCGATACACCCACAATAGACCACCACTTTAAATTCAGTTTAACTGCGAAAGTCAGGTTCCAGCGCGGCATAGGTTTGGAGTGCGGCGGTGTACACTGCGGCATTGGCCGGATTCGGATTGAGCGACTCTGTGGCGGCAGTGAACTTCTCGTACAATGTTTTAAATGGGATTTTGCCTGCCGCATTGGCGGCTCGAAGCGCTGCGCCGAGACCGGCGGAGTCAGGAACGGCGATCTGCTCTATTTTCGCCTGGAACACATCGGCCAGGATTTGCCGGAATGAACGGCATTCCGAAGCGCCGCCGGTGATGCGGAGGCGCTTGAAATCCTCGCCGATCCAGCGGGAATGCAATTTCATAGTCAATGCCTGGGATTCGAGAATTGCCCGGATTTTCACGGAGTTATTGCTCCGGCCTGAACAAAACTCTTCAGAACCGTGATATTTTACGCCAGGACTCAATACCAGCGGAGTGCTTTCAACGGTGAAATACGGCAGCATCAGATTGCCGTGATTGCCGGGAGGTGCAAGTTCCGCCAGCTGGTCGAACCCACTCCATGAAACATTGCATGTTTCCCTGATCTTCTCTCTTGCCGGAGAGCCGTTGGTAAAACAGATCAGGCTCATAAACCCTCCGGCAGGATTGCCGAAAACATGGCCGCATCCAGCCGGATCGGTTTTGAAGTCGCGCATTGCGGCGAAAAAGGTGTCACTGGTGCCGAGGCTGATTACCGCTACTCCAGGTTCGGAAGCACCGACTCCGACCAGGCTGCACGGGTTATCACCCGACCATACTGCTACTGGAGTTCCCTGTTTGAATCCGTATTTGGTAAAATACGGACTCAGGCCGCCTGCAATGGTATTCGAGTTTACTGCCGGAGGCAGTTTGTCCAGCAGTCCGGGTGCGGTAAATTCCGCAATTTCGTGATCCCATTGCCGCGTTTTGAGATTGAGCAGATTCATTCCCGCTCCGTCGCCGAAATCAACCGGCGCACTTTGGCCGCACAGGATCGAGGCCATGAACGAGCTGATCAGATGGATATGCGCGGTATGACGGTAGTTTTCAGGTTCGTCCCTGGCAAATTTGCGGATTTGCGGGCCGGTGAAGCGTTCAATTGCCGGCGAGCCGGTATCCTGCTGCATCCGATGCCCGAATTGCTGCTGCAATTCGGCGCATTCCGCGCTGGTCGCCCGGTCCATCCAGATCGGGGACGTCTTGCGGGAAAGCGCCGGAGTCAACTGTTCAGCCAGATTTTCCGCCGGAGAAAGCGACTCGAGTATTTTTTCAAAATTACTGTTCAGATAGACAGAGCCGTGCTGCTGCCCGGAACCGCTGACCCCTTTGATTTCGGCCAGCGGGGCGCGCTGCCGCTGCAGCCTGGTGAACAGCAGGTCAAGCGCGGCGACCCAGATCAGCGGATCGGCATGTTTGATTAGCGGATCAGAATTTTCCAGAAACCCGTTCGGGCAGTTATATTCCGGCAGGTCTTTGCCGAAATTCACATTTTCCGAACAAATCACCCTGCCTGCTTCGGCATCAATGATTTCAGCTTTCAGGCTTTGCGTACTGCTGTCCAATCCCAAATAAATACTCATTGGATTTCCTATTTTTGCTAGATTACATTTCTGCTTCTATTCAAATTCCGGCACGATTACTCCGTAGCCGTCGTGCATCGCTGACATGTGCGCGCAAATTCCTGCGGCAGTCCAGTCCGCCGCCCGTACCGCGTTGATCCACGGCTGACGGTGCTCCATGATGCTGCGGACAAATTCATGCACCATGTGCGGATGAGATCCGTGGTGTCCGCCGCCGGTCTTGAATGACAACTGCGGATTGGTGTCATCATAAATGCCAGGTTCGGTGAAACGCCCGATCTCCTCCGGCAGCAGATCAGCGTAATCCGGAACTGATATTTCCTCGACTACTGTCGGGCGCCCGCAGCTTCCAGGCTTGGCTGAACCAAGTTTATGCAGGCGCGGTTCACTATCAAAATTCCATTCCATCGTGCATTTTTCCCCGTAGATGGAAAAACCTTCGGTATAAGCCCGGGCCGTTTCAAATAATGTTCTGGTAACCTCCAAAGCCGCAGGATGGTTGTGCAGGCGGAAAATGGCGGTTTCCGCCGGATATGGATTATTGTACTGTTTGTGCAGCTCCTCGCGCATCGTGCCGGATCCGAAACAATGCACTTTTTCCGCCCTGGTTCCGGTGATGGCCAGTAGCGGCGAGATCGCATGAGTGGCATAAAACATCGGCGGCAGCCCTTTCCAGTACGGAGGCCAGTTTTCCATATCCTGATAATGAGAACCGCGCAGAAGTTGAATTTTGCCGAATTCACCGCGCTGGTGCATATTATTAAAATGAATGAACTGTCTGGTATAGACATTAGTTTCCATCATCATGTAATTCTTTCCGGATTCCTTTGCCGCTTTGACCAGCGCGAAAAGATCTTCAAGACTGGTGGCGGCCGGAACGGTGCAGGCGCAATGTTTGCCAGCCTGCAGCACCCTGACGGACTGTTCAGCATGAAGCGGAATCGGCGTGACCAGATGAACCGCGTCAATCGACGGATCGGCGATTACCTCATCCAGCGAACTTGCACGGCGTTCCACTTCAAACATATCGCCTATTTCATTCTGTTTCTGCTTGTCTGTATCAACAATAGTCAAATCACACACGTCCGGATGTTTCATATATATTGGTACGAATGCCCCGCCAAACCTCATTCCAGCTAAAGCTACAGACAGCTTGCCGTCTTTCATAAATAATCCTCTTCTATAATTATGCGTTATCTATAAATATACTGGCTGATTATTACTTCAGACAATATACTGGTTGATGATATTTTCAAGCATTTCCTGGCGTCCGCTCTTCAATTCCGGTTCGCCTTTGTCCAGAATGATTTTTTCCAGTTTGTCGAATGATGATTTCCCCTTAATGATATCAGCGCCGTAACCTTTGCCAAAGCTGGTATACCGGTTTTTAATAAAGCCGTCGATTACGCCGTCCTTGATGATGCGGTCGGCAATCAACAAGGCGCGTGCGAACGTGTCCATTGCGCCGATGTGTCCGTAGAACAGGTCTACAGTATCGGTCGAGCCGCGGCGTGGTTTGGCGTCGAAGTTCAAGCCGCCGCTGCCGATACCGCCCTGTTTCAACACCACAAGCATGGCATAAACCGCGCTGTAAATATTGGATGGGAACTGGTCGGTATCCCAGCCGAGTTGCGGATCGCCGGTATTGGCGTCGATGCTGCCGAGTTTGCCGGCGGCGGCGGCCACGGTCAGTTCATGCTCGAAGGTATGTCCTGCCAGCGTGGCGTGGTTGGCTTCAATGTTCAGCTTGAAATGTTCCAGCAATCCGTGTTTTTGCAGAAAGCCAAGTACGGTGGCGGAATCGAAATCGTATTGATGTTTGGTCGGCTCGTGCGGCTTCGGTTCGATCAGGAACGTTCCTTTGAATCCTGTTTTCTGTTTATAATCCACCGCCATCGACAGAAACCGAGCGAATTGCTCCTGTTCATGGGAATAATCGGTATTCAGCAGTGTTTCGTAACCCTCGCGTCCGCCCCAGAACACATAATTTTCGCCGCCGAGCTCCTGCGTGGCGTCCATGGCGTGTTTGACCTGGGCGCAGGCATAGGCGAAAACGTGAGCATCCGGATTAGTTCCGGCACCGTGCGCATAGCGGGGATGACTGAATAGATTGGCGGTTCCCCACAGCAGTTTGACCCCGGTGGATTTTTGCAGTCCGGCAGCCTTCGTCACGATTTTATCGAGATTTTTACAGGATTCGGCAAAATCCTTGCCTTCAGGTGCAATATCCCGGTCATGGAAACAGTAATAAGGCGCACCCAGTTTGGCAGTGAATTCAAACGCGGCATCCAGCGTATCTTCAGCCGCCTTCATCGGATTGCTGCAGACCAGCCACGGACGGCGGAAAGTCCCGGCGCCGAAAATGTCCGCACCCGTGCCCTTGAACGTATGCCAGCAGGCAACGGCAAAGCGCAGATGTTCCCGCATCGTCTTGCCGCCGATTTTTTTGTCAGCATCATAAAATTTAAACGCCAGCGGATCGCTTGATTTCGGACCTTCATACTTGACAACTTGTTTCACTTCCGGAAAATATGCTTTCATTTCTGCCTCTGAATATTATAAGTTTAAGAATTAATACAATAAATTATACTCCACTATTCAACGCTTATCCTTGACTTTATAACTAAAAAGTAGTATTATCTCACAAAAAAGGTGTAAATATGCAGTCGGCGATACTTGCGAAGGGAGATTATTATTTCGGTAAAGGCGGTTTCCCTGTAACAGTCAAGCAACTTGGCAGCAGCCTGGATCCGCAGCATCCGCACGATCTCACCGCGATTCTCCATTATCATGATTTTTCCGAACTGGTGATCATTACCAGGGGGCAGGGGATGCATCATATCGACGGGTTTGATTATCCGGTGGCCGCCGGCGACGTCTTCCTGATTCAGGGCAATATCGCGCACTGTTTTGTCGGGCGGATTGAGATGGAGCATTATAACGTGATGTTCGATCCAGCCGGATTGACTCTGCCGGAAGCTGAATTGCGCCAGATGCCCGGCTATCAGGCGATTTTTCACCTGGAACCGGCCTGCCGCCGCCGTCACCGGTTCGACAGCCGCCTTCAGCTTGACCATATCCGCCTGACGGCGGTGGAAGACATTATCCGCCAGATGCAGGCTGAAATCATGGGCAGCGCCAGCGGCGCAAATGCCGCGATCTTCGGATATCTGGTGGCGCTGATAGTATTTATTTCGCGGCAATACTCTACTCAGGCGACGTCGTATAAACGCAAAGGGCTGCTCCGGCTCGGGAAACTGATCGGACTGCTGGAAAAAGATTACGCTAAAGAGTGGAATCTGGATAAACTGGCCCGGTTGTCCGGCATGTCTAAAAACAATCTGCTGCTGGTGTTCAAAGATGCCACCGGACAAAGTCCGATTGATTTCCTGTTGAATCTGCGTCTGCGGAAAGCCGCGGAAATGCTGCTCAATTCCGATTGCAACATTTCTGAAACAGCATTAAATACCGGATTTCATGATTCCAACTACTTCACGCGTCAATTCAGAAAGAAATTCGGACGCCCGCCCCGTCAATACCGTGCCATATCATTATGTAAATTTTAAACGCGGGATAAAATATTCAGGAATGCTATGATGCTGAGTCCGGTATGGTAGCCGGGATCGGCGTCGGGCGTGGCGGGAATGACATCGACCGGTCTGCCGTCGGCCCCGCGGGTCTGGTAGGCCATGGAATGCACCGACGGGTTAACGAATTTTCCAAGGAACGCGGTGGAGCATTGCTCGATGATCTTCAACATTGCCGGGGTTGATTCAGGCGCGAATTCGAGCATTTCAGCGGCTGCCCGGATAGTTTCCGGCAGACTCCACCAGGGCATGTCAGTATTGACCGGCTGATGCGCTTTCAAGTCATAGCTTTTACAAATTCCCCCCGCCTGCGCATTAAATCCCTGCCGGAAACAGTGCACTATTAATTCCTGGTAAAAACTCCGGCATTTTTCCGTAAATCCGGTGAATTCCGGAACTGTGCGCATTTGTAACAGACATTTCAGCGAAAGTCCGGCGAACTCCAGCGCATGACCGGGATCACATAGAATCATACCGTTTTCATCCCACGGGCTGCCCGAACTGTCCACTGCTTCCCAGAAATCATATTGCTGCAGCCCGGTGCCTGCCTCCATATTGATATGAAATTTAAAGATGTATTCCATGAACTCCCGCCCCTGGCGCAACCATGTTTGACGGCCAGTGACGGCGGCAGCTTCAGCGATGCCGGAAAGTGCGATCATGAACGGACCCTGCAGATGTTTGCCCGTTACAGCCGTCACCGGATTTTTCGGATCGAACGACTGTTGGTCGGTAATAAAACGCCGGTTCCTGATGTCGTTTATCACGCGCAGGAAATAATGTTCTGCCTCCGCGGTTTTGGTCTCCAGTCCCAGAAAGGCGGCCGCGCATAACAGTCCTTTAGAATAGAACAGGTCACTGTAGTTGCTGCCGTCCGGAATACGGAGCAAGTTGCGAAGCTGTCCCTGATGCGTTTCCAGCGGTTCTCCGGAACGGGAAAAGGCGAAAAACATCCGGCCGTGGTTGCGGTTCCGGATATTTTCCATCGAACCGATGACTTCCCGCAGTATTTTTTCTATTTTCACGATCCTGGAAGCCGCGTCCGGGGTTAACTGCGAACATTTTTTGAGCCAGACCGCATGACCTGCCAGCGATTCCAGCGCCCGTCCCTGAATCCAGGAGTAAATGACATCCCGGCCTTTAAAAAAATTATCAGAAGAGGCAGGGTAATGGTCCTTACCGGTAATGATGTTCAGCTTTGTATCGATAAACGGGTAATCCGGGTCGCGCTCATAGCGTTCGATCATCGCATCAAGTATCTCAAGCAGCATTTTCTCATAAACCGGAATAAGCCGGGCGGCGTCCTGCAGCGTATTCAGTGTAAAATTATATGCCGTCATCGTTTCAATCCGCTCATTCCTGTGAACCTGAACCGGGGTGCGGCGGAACAAACTGCGAGATCATTTTCAGCAGATCAAGTTTTTTGATCGGTTTGGCAATATATTCGTCGCAGCCGGCATCGAGGATATGCTGGCGGTCATTGCTGAGCGCGTGAGCCGTCTGCGCGATGACCGGCAGTTCTCTTCTGAGTTTTTTGATTGCCGCAGTTGCCTCCATTCCGTTCATGCCCGGCATCTGGATATCCATCAGTACAATATCAATGGACGGGTCTTCCTTGCACATCATAACAGCTTTAATTCCGGATTCGGCGCGCAGCAGTTTAAAGCCTGTATTCTGCAGAATTGCTTCAAGATAACGCAGACAGATTTCATTATCGTCAACGATCAGTACCGTTTTACCGTCCCAGTTGAAATTCCCGGAGACCCAGTCGGCGGTGTGCTGGGCAGACACGGCAGCCGGCAGCTCCGCGGCCTCTATTTGAGGCAGGGTAAAATAGAAAATTGTACCCTTGCCGGTTTCAGACTCGAACCAGATGTCTCCGCCAAGCAGTTTGATCAGGTTCCTGGAGATAGATAGTCCAAGCCCTGCACCCCGGAATTTTCTGGTGTAAGAATCGTCCGCCTGCCGGAATGGCTCGAAAATGATATCTTTGAATTCAGGCGGTATTCCAGTGCCGGTATCTTTGACAAAAAATTTGGTAAAGTTATTGTCAGGAGGCAGGAAGCCGTATTCAATTGAACCAGTCGAGGTAAATTTCAAAGAATTGTTCAACAGGTTGCTGAAAACCTGGATGAAGCGGGTTTCGTCGGTGTAAATCGATGCATTTTCGAATCCGTCCGGGATTACTTTTATCAGCTTTATCTCTGCGTTGGTGATTTTAGAAAATCCGGAATAAAGCTGATTTATGATCTGCGGGATGGAAAGTTTTACTTTATGTGTTTCCAGTTGCCGGCTTTCCAGCTTGGAAATATCCACGATATCAGAGATTAAATTAAGCAGTTCGGTGGAATTCTGGTTAATGATATTGATATAATCGAGTCTTTCCTGATCTGTTACCGTGGGGTCAGCCAGCAGATTGGCAAAGCCGACGATCGCATTCATTGGAGTTCTGATTTCATGAGACATATTGGCGAGAAACGCTGATTTCAATCTGTCACTTTTCTCCGCCTGTTCTCTGGCGTCAATAAGTTTCTGGGTGACTGCCTTCAATTCGGTTATGTCTCTGATGACGCCCAGTGCGGAATCCGGTTTATTGCCGCTGTTTTTAATTAATACAAATTTGGCCAGCAGATTCAGTTCTTTTCCGCTCTTATGCGGTATTTTATATTCCGCCACGGTCACGCTTTCAGCCATAAGCATTTCAATTATCCGCTGGAACGGGTTTTCAGAAGACGGGAAGATATATTTGAAATGATCTGCAATCGATTTATCTTCACGGCTGTAGCCTGTAGTATCATAAAAAGCATTATTAGCCAGCAGAATATTGCCGGCAAAATCGAAAAGGACAATTCGGTCATCGACGGATTCAGTCAGAGTCCGGTATTTCTCTTCGTTGGCGATCAATTCCTCCGAGAGTTTGTTTGCATCCGTGATATCCTCCGCAATCTCAAGCAGGAATTTAACATTACCTCTGTTTATTGGCAGTTTTATCGTTCGCAGGCATTTTTCCTGTCCTGCATGGTCAATGATGGTTTCTTTACAATCGATGATCTGATTTTCAACAATGGCGTCAATGTCGTTCTGTCTGCATATTTTAGCCACATTTTTGGGAAAAATGTCGAAATCAGTTTTGTTAAGAATTTCTTCCTGAGTAATGTTTAATATTGCCGCGGCTGCTTTATTGCACATATCATAATGGAAATCCGGCATGGCTTTTATAAAGACTCCGACCGGGATATTTGAAAATATTTTATCCAGTAAGTCTTTACAATCATGGTTTTCAACCTGGGCATTTTTTTGTACGGTGATATTTTTTATCAGGCATAAAACTTCATTTTCGTTAAGGAAAACAAGCCTGGCTTCGAAGTAGCGCATATCATCTTTTATTGGAAGATTGTATTCTAAAATCTGCGTTTCCCTGGTGGAAAGGACGATGCTAATGCCATCCATAATCTTCTTTGCCAGACATGGCGGGAACATGGTATCGAGCTTTCCCCCGATCACCTTTTCAGGGGGATGCGGCAGATCATCAGGGGTGGTTGCATCACAATCAATAAAGATACCGTCTTTATTGATTTGCATAATAATATCCGGGATGCCGCGCCTTATCCCGCGGTATTTCTCCTGACTTTTTTGGGCGATTCCAACGGCAATAACTCTGACATAAGCGGAATATATGATCTCCGCCGCTGTTTTCAACGTTCTGCATATAGAATCCGTCAGGTTCCGGCTGTGGCCGGTAAGGACGATGAACCCGGGGCAGCGGCTGTCTAAACTCAGCGGAACTGCAAGTATGCGCTGAATATTATGCGCATTTAAAGCAAGGCTTTCCTGATTTGCTTCAGATGGCAGCTTCGAACAGTCGTCAATTCGTATGAGTCCTTTTTGCAACTGTTCGCTCCACCACGGGAACGTAATTTTTGATGAAGTGCGGGTGAATAATGTTTGAGCTTGACAGGGATTCTTATTGCTCCAATGATATCTGTGAATAAACGCATTATCCTCCTCTATGGAAAAGAATGCGGCTTCGTCGGCACCGCATAATCTGCCTAACTCTTCAAGATTCTCCGGGATGGCTTGCTGAATATCCGGATTGAGCGCAAGGGATGATGATATGCGGAACAGCATCTGGTCTGCCAGCGCATTTTGCGCGGTTTGTCCTTCCAGCTCGACACGGGTGGTTATGTCAACGCAAATGCCCTCCACTAAAGTCAACTTTCCCTCTTTATTGAAATGCTGAGTATCGTGGTGTTCCATCCATATAAGTTTCCCGTCTTTTCTTATCCAGCGCAATTTGCATGAAACGTAATTGCAATGCGAGGCGATACGGATTTTTTTTAATTTTTCCTTGTCGTCCGGATGAATTATCTTTTCCCATATGTCATGGTCATGCTTATATTCCGCCGGTGAATAACCGGTGATTGTTTCAGCCGCAGAATTAACATATTCAAATTTACTGGTCGGGAGAACGCGATAGCGGTATACAATCACCGGCAGATTTTCCGCCAGCTTCATATACTTCAAGTCCGTATCTTTCTCGGATTTATCGCTGCTGAGTCTGGGTATTTCATTAATGACAGACAATAGAATCTGTCTTCTGCCGATATCCTCGAAGAGCTGGCTGCTGACTTCAATGGTTTTTACAGTTTGGTTGCTGTCGGGTCTGTCAAGCCGGTAAATAACATTACCGTTCTGCTTAGAGCTTATCTACTAATAATTGACTTTTGCTGAACTTGGATGTATATTATTCCCGGTAAACTTAAAAATGACATACCGGGAGGCAGACATGGCGATGCAGCGATTAAAAACTTGGGAAATTACGGATGAGTTTTGG
>CAIPAT010000267.1 GCA_903863035.1 uncultured Lentisphaeria bacterium | reverse complement strand
TTTCGCAAAATTCATGTGCGGTACGAAAAAGAGGATGTCTCATTCCTTGGGCTCGTACAGTTGGCCAGTGCCATTATTGTTTTTAATCGAATCTGTTCAGTTTATCCGGTTTAAATGATTTTATTAGTAGATAAGCTCTAAAGTCAGTGAACAAACCCTTGAGGAACTTGGTACTTTTGACTTGATACTCGCAATCGGCGTGTTACATCATCTTGACGATAAAGAAGCATCACAGTTATTCAAACTTGCAAAATCAGGAATGAAACCTGGTGCCAGTCTGATTACTATTGATGGTTGTAAAGTCCCGGGGCAGTCGATGATTGCGGCTAAAATCATGTCTTTTGATCGAGGCGGCTATATTCGGAATGAAGATTCCTACAGACGTCTGGCATCACAAAGTTTTGCTCAAGTCGAATGCGTTTTACGTGATGATATTCTGATTATCCCTTACAACCACATGATTATGCGTTGTTCAAATAATTAAGACAAACGCGGCAACCCGGATACGGATAAAATGATGACATAACGCAGTCGCCGGATTTTTAAACCACTTATCTCATGCAAAACAAATAAATGCCTCCTATCGAAAAAAATCAGCTACTTGAATTGGAAATTCTCAAACACGTCGAAACCACGCCGTTTCTGAACAATCGGCTGGCGGCGGCGAAGTTAGGATGCAGCGTCAAGCTTTCCCACGAATTGCTGAAAAAAATGGTAAGCAAGGGGTTGCTGCATGTCACTAAACTGCATTCGCGTCGCTGGGATTATTTTCTCACACCGAAAGGGTTGGCGGAAAAAGCCAGAATCACACGGGAATTTCTTTCCTTCTCAAAATATTTCTATCATGAAGCCAGAAAAGCCAGCTCCATGCTCTGCCGTAAACTGCACGAGCATGGAATTCGCCGAGTTGCGCTTATTGGCTCCGGCGATTTGGCGGAGATCGTATATCTCGGGGTGAAAGAATGGGGGCTGGAACTGATCGAAGTCTTTGATAATCGTCCGCATGAATTCTTCGGCATTCAGGCCAAACTATTCGCAGCAGCGGAAAATTCTCAGGCGGAAGCGCTGATAATCTGCGTTTACGATGAGAATTTCCCGATGGTCGGGCCTAAACTTCCTGAAGGAATAAATGAATCCAGCAAACTGTATTGGCTTTTTGACGAAAAATATTATGAACAGACATAAAACTTCGGAGTCTTATCATGGATAAATTCATGCAGGCAGCGATTGATGAAGCAAAACTGGGACTGCAGGAAGGCGGTATCCCGATTGGAGCCGTACTGGTATACAACAACAATATCATCGGACGCGGACATAACCGGCGCGTTCAATTGGGCAGTCCGATACTGCACGGAGAAATGGATGCCCTTACAAATGCCGGGCGGCGGCCGGCAAAAATTTACCGTGAAAGTGTGCTCTACACTACATTATCGCCCTGCATGATGTGTACCGGGGCAATCCTGTTTTTCGGCATTCCCATAGTGGTTATCGGCGAAAACACCAATTTCATGGGCGAGGAAGAACTGTTGCGTTCCCGCGGAGTAAAAATCGAAATCGCGGACAGCGAAGAGTGCAAAAGTTTGATGCGCGATTTTATCGTCGCCAGACCGGAATTATGGAATGAAGATATCAGTATATAATATTGAGGGAATCGGCATGAAATCTGTCGAAATAAAGAGATATCTTTCAGTATTGTTTTTTTTGTTATTATATTTTGGTTTTACTTTATACTTTTTGCCGATACAATATGCGGTAAATGATGATTATGCGATATTGACCGAAATAAAAAATAATGTCAATACTTCATTTATGAGTCCGGTTCTGGGCTGCTTTCTATCGTTTTTATATTCTCTGAATGAAAATATTCCATGGTATGGGTTATTTTTATATTTCATCCATTTCGTTGCATTATATATATTAATTACAACACTGTTAAAAAGAAATTGGAATAAGATACTCAGCTATTCATTTCTGTTCATATATTTGATGTTTTATCTGGAATTTCTGGTAAAAGTCAGCTATAACAATTCCAGTATAATGCTTGGAATAAGTGTAATCGTGTATTTCTTATTTAACATAAGGAATTTGAGTACTCTCAAATCGCTTCTCGTTGGTTTACTATTTACGGTTTCCTATTTGATTAGAACAGAAACTATTTATCTTTTGCTCTGTTTTTCTGCACCTGCATTTTATTTAGAAAAAAAATATTACCATAGAATATTCTATTTTTTATTTCCCGCCATTATAGTTTTTTCATTGCATATGATGACTGATAACTTTGCCTTTTCTGAAGAGCAGAAAAATTTCAATGAATTTAATAAATTACGAGGTGCGTTTCATTGCTATCCGGCTGCCAGGAATAATTACAACAATCAGAATATCCTGAAAGTGAATAATTGGACAGGAAACGATTATCTGGTATTGGATGCATGGTTTTTTATGGACGAGCGCAAGTTTAACGCCGGATCAATGGAAAATGTTTTCAAATATAGCGTCCAGGCCCGGAGTGACCTTAATAGCAGAATTAGTGAAGTGGCTGGAAATATCAAGGGATATTACATCTACTACTTATTTGCCGCAATAATGCTGTTACTATTTATCCTGGGTTCGAATTACATCCGCTTTTTAATCGCGGCGGGGTATTTTATTTACTGTTTTGCCGGAATCGCGGCACTTCAAATTTTCTTCAGATTTCCATCGTATATATCTACACAGATATTTTTAATAATGTTTTTAGTAATGTTCTTTTTTGCGTGTTCATTTGAACTGAAAATATCTAATCGCAGAAAAGGCATTGCGATTATACTTGCATTGCTGCCTGTGTTGGCCTTGAAAATTGGCGACTTATCTAAAAGCATTTCTAATACTGCCCGGATGATCGAGCTTTTTAATCGAACATACGTAGTTCAATTAAATCAAAAATATCAAGCTGGAACACTTATATTGCCGATAATGCCGGATTTTGCGATGCCTGTTGAATGCTCGAATCCGCTAATGGAAAAACGATTAAAAATAAATATAATTCCATTCGGCTGGCTTACTTACTCGCCTTCTTTTTACAAGAGCATTAAAAAACATCTGAACGTTGACAATGCTTAGAGCTTATCTACTAATAATTGACTTTTGCTGAACTTGGATGTATATTATTCCCGGTAAACTTAAAAATGACATACCGGGAGGCAGACATGGCGATGCAGCGATTAAAAACTTGGGAAATTACGGATGAGTTTTGG
>CAIPAT010000266.1 GCA_903863035.1 uncultured Lentisphaeria bacterium | reverse complement strand
CGCACCAGAAACCGTTCATCCTGATGGTGCCGACAGTTAAAAACATAACACCGGAAATACAGCAGTTCATGGCAAAGAATAACTCCGTATTATTCTCCATGGCAGACGAACTTAATTTGCTGCAGGACGGTTCATTCAAGCTGGTACGCAATATCCCTTAAATTTAAACACATCCATAAATCCCTTTTAATCGTAAATAGTGATTAGTGATTAGTGATTAGTTAATTGCCATTCACCATTCACCAGTGACCAGTTTTACCATGAAGAACTTGAAGTAAATGAAGCCAAAACCCGAAAGCGCCGGTCGCCTGACCGGCTTTATGCATTTCGTCGTTCCGACGACCAACATCTCGATGTTGGATCTCGCCCGGTTGGCAACCGGCGGCAAGTTGCGGGGAAACAGATTTTTGTTTGCAGTGGACACCCGGACAGTTCCGGGTTCCCCCTTGCATCCCTCCTCCTGAACTTTTCCGGTTTGTCGTAAATTTAAATACGTCCATAAATCCAAATCCTATTTCTCGCACTAAGGAAACCCTTTTTATCCACGAATGGCATCCCGCAAGGCGGGAGCACTAATAAAACTGAAACGCTTGCTGTGAGTTTGATTTTGTGATGCAAAATCAAATTCACGGCAAAATATTCATTCGTGTTCATTCGTGTTCATTCGTGTAATTAGTGGACAACCTTTCCCCGGTTGTTCCTTCGCGCCCTCTGCGCCTTTTGCGTTAAACATTCCCTATTTTCATAGTTCATCCGCCATAAATCCCTTTTAATCGTAAATAGTGATTAGTGATTAGTGATTAGTGATTAGTGATTAGTGATTAGTGATTAGTGATTAGTGATTAGTGATTAGTGATTAGTTAATTGCCATTCACCATTCACCAGTCACCATTCACCAGTCATGTCTTTATACTATTAGTGATTTTGTCAACTGGAATTGTTAAATCAGGCTAAAACAGGGCGGGAAAGTGGATTTTTGAAACTTATGGTTCCGGGAGCGGAAACCATGAACGCCTATTTAACAGGGATAGACAGGACAAATCAGAGTCAGGAAGTTCTGGAGTTCTAAATTGCGGAGTTCTAAAGTGCGGGAAGACTTGGACAACCTAACACCCTTTACAATCGCAGCTGCAGGAAAACTCCCCCGCGCCGGGGATTAGGCATCGGGTTAATAGCGGCTGAAGGCACATCTGCCGAGCATTGTAAATCATGAGCAGTTAATATTTGTCATAGTTGTTATGTGCTTTAGTTATATTTGACATATAAAAGCATATCTCTGGCATTTTTTTCGGATATTTAATCCTGTAGTATATAAGCAGTAAATAAAATTTTATAAGGAGTTATCACTCGATGTTCAATTCATCCGTTATCACAGAAGAGTTTTCATCCAGAATCCAAAAAGTGCAAAAATTATTGCAAAATGACCAGCGGGATGGGATTCTGGTATTTTCCACTGAAAGCGAACCTTACGGGGTTCGCTATTTTGCCGACTATTGGCCCAGCTTTGAGACGACCGGAGTATTGATTCCGCGCGAAGGTGAAGTCTCGTTACTCATCGGCCCCGAAAGTTTGACTTATGCCAAAGGACACTCGAAAGTAAAGAATATTATTCGGATGAAAGATTTCCGGGAATCTTCACAACCGGACTATCCCGGCTCCAAACTCGCGACCTGGGAAGACGTTTTGTCACAGCATAAAATAAAGAAATTAGGTATTGCCGGCTGGCACATGTTCCCTTATGCGATTATGCATAATCTGGAAGCGGCAATCTCTAAAGCAAACATCTCCGACGCCGACCAGCTTATCCGCCAGGTTACGCTAAAAAAGAGTCCGATTGAGCAAGCCTACTTGCGCAAAGCGGCTAAAATATCGGAATTAGGCTTTAAAGCGGTTTTAGAGCAAATCCGTCCGGGAATGACGGAAATTCAACTGGCAGGAATTGCCGCGGGAGCCATGCTGGCTAATGGTGCTGAAGCTACTGGATACCCGATCTGGTGTTGCAGCGGTCCGAATTCAATTCAAGCTATCAGCCGCCCCACTCATCGCAAGGTGAAGAGAGGCGAAATTATTCATTTCAGTGTCGGCGCCAAAGTGGAAGGCTACAGCGCCAGTCTCGGACGCCCGGTAGTTTTAGGTAAATGCCCGCTGGAAACCAGAAAATTTCTTCAAGTTGGCTTAGATGCCGAAAATATGACCATTGATTTAATGCAGGCAGGTACTCCCGCCTCTGAAGTCGCTAAACAAGTTCATACCGCCATCAGTAATAGAGGGTACGGCAAAGCCATCCTTTACGGTCCGGCGCATGGCTGCGGTCAAATGGAGTGTGAATACCCTTTCATTGAAACGTCCTCTCAATTTATTCTGGAAGAAAACATGACCTTTATGGTGGATATTTTCCTGGCTCAAGACACGATGGGTTTTCGTTTTGAAGATGGAGTAATCATCCGTAAAGGAGCGGCGGAGGTACTTTCCAGCTATAAGCGCAAGTTGAATATTCTGGAGGTATAAAGTGATTATTGATATTCATGGCCACCTGGGAAGTATCAACCAGGCTCCATTCTGGGCGGCTGACGCATTCAAACTGGAGGATTATTGCGCAGAAGCTAAAGTAGATTTGCTGTGCGTATCTTCGTCCCGGTCATTAATGTATGATACGGTTGAGGGGAATAATGAACTCGATTCAGCGCTGAAAAACAGTCATAAGCTCTTAGGGTATGTCGTCGTTAATCCAATTTTTCCGGAGACGCTCAATGAGTTACAGCGCTTAAAGAACAATCCTAAATTCCGCGGGGTCAAAGTACATCCCGATTATCACGGCTATGATTTATCCTCGGCAGCAGTATTGAAATTCCTCGACCTGGTGGCGGAACAAACCGGACTGATGCTTTTTCATGTCTCATGCATGCCGGGAACCGGCTTTGCGCCGGCGATGGAGGTGGCGCAGTTTGCTAAACGTCATCCCAAAACAAATTTTATACTGGCCCACATGGCCGGTATTTTTCAAAATGGCAGTTATCCTTATTTCCCCAATCTGCAAGGGTGCGAAGCCGTATCCGGACTTAAATTGAAAAATGTCTTTATTGACACCGCTCATTATTTAATGTATGTCTATCCCGGGGTAATGGAACAGATGGTAAAATTAGCGACTCCCGACCAGATTGTTTTTGGCACCGATGCGCCGCTCCAGGGGCCGATGCAAATGCGATTTGCCATTGAAGTAATTCAAAGTCTGAAAATTTCCCATTCGGCAAAAGCCGGAATACTGGGTCTTAACGCACAAAGGATTTTAGCATTATGACGAATCAAGCTGAAGGACACTATACCTGGGTTGTTCCCGACGGCTGGCTGCCTCCGGCTGGCGGCGAAGGGGACTTGATAAACCATGAATCGTTAATGCTGCTCAACACCGGCACTAAACCTGCCATGATAGAAATTGATATTTATTTTACTGATCGCGAACCGGTCAAGGGACTGAAATTACAAGTCGGGGCCGAACGAATTAATGCGCTGCGCCTGGATAATCCGGAAGAACTTGGTTATAAAATACCACGCGCGACACAATATGCATTGCGGGTCAGAAGTACGGAAAAAATAATTGTCCAATACGGACGCATGGATGTGCGCCAGGCCAATCTTGCTTATTATTGCACGATGGCGCATCCGGTGGATAATTAATACTCTATAAGGCTGAGAACTTAACCGGCTGCGCCGGGACTTCTTTGTAATGTAGCGCGGGCATTCCTGCCTGCGAAATGTCAGACAGGAATGTCTGACCTACATTAATTAAAATACAAATTTCTATACGATAAATTTAACATAGACGAGCAGGATTGTGGATTGGATTTTTTCGATCCGACTGACAGGCGATATGAATATCGCATGAAGGAGGAACGGAAAAAGACAGCCGCAAGACACTCGTTCCGCGCCTGCGGGATTGCGATCTTTCGAGTTTGGATTCGTACTCTTCGAGGCCTTCGATACCCCGGTATCGGCAGCCTCTCAGAATACGAACCAATTAAAATCTTCACAATCTATTTTAAATTTTCAGCCTTATAGAGTATAAGCAGATGTTCCTTCCTGAAAGCGCTTGGTGATATTTTGAAGAAATTCTTAAAGGCTTTGGAGAAATGATAGCGATTGGCAAAAGCGGTTTTCGCGGCAATCTCATCGATGGAATTTTCAGTATTAAGAAGTAAATTTCTGGCTTTATCCAGACGCCGGTTCATGCAATAGCGCTGCGGCGACAGTCCGATTTCCTGCCTGAACCGGCGGATGTAGTTATTTACCGACATTCCGATGGAGCGGGCAATCACTTCGTTGTTGGGGTTGGCTACAAAATTTTTAGACATCAAGTCAACAGCCTTTTGAATGCGCGGATCAATCGTCTTAAGTGATTTATCCATGAAACGGGCATGGGGGATATTTAACAACATCTCGTAGACAACGGAATAAAGCCGCAGCTTCACCAATCGTTCATCACTAAACCAATTGCGCAACTGCGGAATAAAAAAACTGCCGCAATCTGCTGGGAAAACCAGGATTTCACTAGCGAGCCGGTCAAAAGGCGGACCCGCATTAAAATGAATATAAAACTGATCAAATTCCTGATAATTTTCAGTGGAGAACGTGGTATGAGGAGGAATCAAAACAATAATATTGGGAGTCAGCGGCAAAGTCGTATCGTTGCAATGAATAACTGCTCCCGGCGTATCATTCCAGTAAAGATACCAGAATGGCGAATTGCGATATGGGAAATTCCAGCTGGAAAAATTCCGGTCATACCCGTATTGAATAATTTTCACATCAGGGGCAGACAGATTATGGCCGATAATATATTTATTGGTGATATTTGACATGTAAAAGCCCATTTTTAGCATTTATTTTATAAACGTTTTACCTTATAATATATCTATGAAAACAGATTATGAAAAAGTTTTTTAAACAATTATCAGGATTTTTTAAATGACAAAATTAAGAGATAAATTTTGGCTTTGGGGACAAAACATCGGCGTTCATCACAAGTATGGCGTTCACTATAATTTGCCCGGCGTAAACCGGATGGATTCAGCGGAAGGCTGCAAGTTTTTCGGGATTCCGAACTGCTGCCGGGTGGCAATGGGCGATGGTCCATTCCCGCCGTTCGACGCGGAATCGGAAAAACTGAAAGGTTGCAAGCAGGTTGTATGGTCGGCGGTCGGCGCAGGCGGAATCACCAGGCATGATGACGATAAAAGCGACTTGGATGAAGCGCTGCGGCAGGCCGCCATATATCCGAATATCTCCGGAGTTGTCCTCGATGATTTCTTCAAGTCGGTGGAAGGCTTCAAGACATCCGGTTCGGTCGCCAGGCATACAATCGGCAGTATCGCTTCCATGCGTGATAAGCTGCATAATTTTCCTGCGCGAAAGCTGGATTTGTGGATGGTATGGTACTCCTATCAGTTGGATTTTGACGTTGCCGATTACATCTCGTTGTGCGATGTTGTCACCTTGTGGACATGGAAAGGTTCGGATCTCGCGAACCTTGACGAAAATATCAATAAATTAATAGCCAAAACACCCGGCAAGCGTCGCCTGGCCGGTTGCTACATGTGGAACTACGGCGAATGCAAGCCATTGTCGAATAAAGAAATGCAGGATCAGCTTGACTGTTATTACCGCCATATCAAAAATGGCGAGCTCGAAGGCATCGTGCTGTGTTCCAACTGCATCGCCGACATCGGACTGGAAACCGTGGACATCACACGGCGCTGGCTTGACGCCGTCGGGGAAGAGGAAATACCTTCTTCCGTCAGTTCAGATACTGGACGTATTGCCTCAAATTTTTGAGTCTATTGTTTTAAAACGCAACCAATATATATTAACCAACAGGAGAAATTGAAATTAAAGCCGGGAACAGCAATTAAAAGTGTTGAACTGCAACCTGTCATCATAAAGGAAAGGAAAAAAGCATGAGAAAGATACATAAAAATTATAGGCTATTAAATTTTACACTCATTGAACTCCTGGTGGTGATCGCCATTATCGCTATTTTGGCCTCAATGCTGCTTCCGTCCTTGAATAAAGCCCGGGAAAAAGCCAAGGGAACCAAATGCACCAGCAACCTTAAACAAATGGGAACCAGTTTTGCGCTTTATCTAAGTGATTACACCGAGTACATAATTGTAGTTCAAACAAGTGGCGCCAGGCCACAGTGGAATAAGCTGCTGGCTAATTATCTTTATGGCAGTAATTTTGGCGTAAATAGTGACTCCTGGTTAAAATCGGTTTATGCATGTCCTAGCGATAGTCATGCTGCTGTATGTACTGGATTCGGACAAGAAAGAATATCTTACGGCATAAATACATATATTACCCGCAACCTTTATCAGGCATGGGGTGTACCCAAATATCCTCTAAAAATTACTGATATTCCCAAGCCAAGCGGTCATGTGTTGATTGAGGATATTGCCGTACGTTTGCCAGCGGATGAAACCAATGGACATTTTATGGGAGATCAAAGTAATCCATCCAATCGGCATGATCCCGCCAGAGTGAATATGCTGATGGTAGGCGGAAACGTCATGACGGTTAATTATACTCTTGCCAAGGATGCCAGCATCAACCATAAAGCTCAACCTTGGAACTACAAATTGCTAAAAAATCCTATTACTTATTATTAAGGTTCATCATTATGAGCAGGAAAACTTTAGTTAAAGAGGCGACAACAATGTTCAAAAACATCCTGATAGTGATGATGCTCTATACCTGTATCACTGCCGCTCTGGCCGAAAGTGACAAGCCGTTTGACAATCTGCTTGTAAACGGTGACTTTGAAAAAGGCGGTGATTTGCCGGAAGGCTGGAAATTCATCGGCCGCAAAGGGAATCTGCCGCCGGACCGGCTCGGCGAGTTTTTTGAATACGGACAGACCAAGGCCCCGGTCGGCAACCGTTCGCTTTGCCTGAAGGAAAATGACGGGATGGCGGGTATCCGCCAGAATGTGACGGCGGAACCTTCCAGCGAGTATGAATACAAATTGTCCGGATATTTCAAGACCGAAAAATATTCCGGCAAATTGCTGCGTCTGGCGGTTATAGACAGGGGCTGGACCAAGTGGTATGCATTCATTGATGTAAAAAAAGACAATCAGGACTGGACGCTGGTGGAGAAGACGTTCAAGATGCCGGAAACCGGCAAGGGGTTTGCCGTTGTCTGTTACGCGGAGAATTTTACCGGGAAGGTATGGGTGGACGGCATCAAGCTCGAAGTGGTGCGCAAGCTGGCTGGCGATGAATTGCCGGCGGAATATGTCGAAGCGAAAAAGCAGGAACAGAAAAAGGCAGCGGCGGCGGTCACGGCCAAGGACATTTCCGTCAAGCGTTTCTATCCACTTGGCGCCAGCGGAATTTTTGTCGAAGGAGAATCCATCCTGCTTCGCCTGCAAGGCGTGAATGATCTGCCGGAGAAAGCCGAATTGACCGTCAACCTTTCCGGAAAAGATTTCTACGGTGCGCCGACAATCAAGAAATCATTCACCTTCACCGCCGAAGGAAAAGCGGCGTTTGTTCATGACATCAACCTTGGTCCGGCACAATCGAAGAACGGGTTTACTATAATAACCGGCAACCTGACACAGGGAAGCACAATCCTTGAAAATCTTTCCACGACTTTCTGCATCATCAAGCCGGTTACCGAACGGGACCCGTTTTTCTTCCTTAACGGCATGGGCGCCGGTGACAAATTCACCATCAAAGGAACGAAGATGATAGGCTTCGCCGGAAGACAGATCGGATTCAGCTTCGGTTTTGTGCCGGAACCCCTTCGCGGCAAATGGAGCAATTATATTTCGAATGAACTGCGTCCGCCTGTTGACCGGAATACCAGTTTCTGGGAATCAGATATGTTGCTGACTGCTGCGTTGAATACGACTTCATTGGTCACTGTGCCGGTATGGCATAAAAAGGAGGTGGAGGCGCGCAAAAAGGAGGGCAAATTCCCCTATCCGGATGAGTTCTTTCAGGAATTTGGCGATTTTGTGGAGGCGCTGGCTATAGCCGTTCAAGGGCGGATCAACGCCTGGGACTTGGTGGAGGAAATTGATGCCGTATATTCTATCGCCCAGGATTTCAAAAAAGGTGAATACGAAATCGAGCGGTATAACCGGATGGTGAAAATCGCCTACGAACGAATAAAAAAGATCAATCCCGGAGCAGAGGTCAGAGCGATTGGCGTCAGTCTCGATTCCGAACTATGCACCACTCCCCGTTTTTCTTTGACGCGTACCAAACTCCTGCCGGTCATCAAGGATTATTTCGACATCATCGGACCGGATATGTACAACGGTCCCTTTGTCATGAATGAAAGCAATTATCGCTCAATCAGTCCCGAATTGTGGAAATTCCGTGAATGCCTTCTGGACACAGTGGCGCTGCAGGCATCGCTTCCCGGGAAAAAACGTGAAATCGCCATTTTAGAAAAGGGAGTGAGTTTCCCGTATCATGTTGCGCTGGATCACCCGATGGCCAGGCGATTCGCCGCGATCACCGCACGCAATCTCATCATAGCTCGTTCCGTCCACGAGTTGAAGACATACAACTTCTTCTATGGCGCCGGTGGCGCGGCGTATTCCATTTTTACGAAAAAGCTCGCCTCCACCGACGACAATCCGATTGAAGATTTCGGGTTGTGGAAAGGGATGTTGGACTATCTCGGACCGGAAGGCTGGTATTTTCAACCACGCAGCGCCGTTGCCGCCTTCGCCACCACGACACGGCATCTGGCATTTGCATCGGAACCAGTCGAGATCAATTTGCGGAATGGTTTTTATTGTTACGCCTTCCAGAAAAAACTGGGGGCGGTTGCCGCACTCTGGACAATAGAAGAGAATCCTTATCCCGCCATCCTGGATGTGCCGGTCAACGCGGAGATCTGCGATCTCATGGGGAATACCAGGCCGCTAAAAGCAGGGAGGAACGAGATCATCGTCAATGAATTCCCGCAGTTCATCACAATTCCCGGCACTGTCCGGGATATGTCAGACGTTATTATGAAGACTGAATTCCCGACACTATCCTTGTTAAAAGTGGAAAGCCATCTCTCCGATTTGAACACGCTGAGCGTGTATCTTTTCAATAAAACGACTCGCCAGTTTTCCGCAAAAGTTGAACTCGAACCGTTTACCGCCATCACCGCCCCGGTGACTAGCAAAACCGTTGTGGTCGGTGATGGAATTACCCAAGTCGATTTCACCCTGCAGGGAGCTACTGCGGAAAAACTCGCCAATGAAAAGGCGTCGGTGAAGGTCAGCGTCGGCGACAGGGTCGTCACCGCCAGCGACAGCCTTGCAGTGATCCCCGTAGCTCGTATCAAATCCCCGCTCGTGATTGACGGCGATATTTCCAAGTACGAAAAAATGAAACCAATTGTGCTTGAAAGCTCGGACAAACTCGGGCCCGGCGGCGACGTGCAAGTCAAAGGGTTATGGACGGACAAAAATGACCTCAGCGCCCGCATGTATGTTGCCTGGGATGACAACAATTTCTATTTTGCAGGAACGGTAACCGATGACGTGTTCCTGCAGCGCAACACCGGTGCCTCAATATGGAAAGGTGATTCAATACAACTCGCCTTCGATACCATGAACGATGCGCTTGCGCCGGACGAAAGCGTCAAGGCTGGCTTCAACGGCAACGATCATCAGTTCGGCATAGCGCTCACTACGAACGGGAATGAATGCTATTGCTGGCTCGCAAATGGCATTGAAATTAAAAAAGGTGAAGGCGGACGAAAATTCCCTCTGGCCATCAGGAAGGGCAATGGGGCGATTACCTACGAGCTCGCCATCCCATGGAAAGAACTTGCCCCCCTGCTTCCAAAAGCCGGCAATACCTTCCGTTTCAACTTCATCGTATGGGATAATGATCGCGAAGACGAGAGGGAAGCTTCGTACTGGATGGGGCTGACACCGGGAATAGCCGGAGGCCAGGATCCGTCGGCATACCGCGTGTTCGTTCTGGAATAAATATAAACCCAAGAAGAGTAAATAAATAAAGATAAAAACAGTTAATAACAAGGAGATTTTCATGAACAAGATGGCGGCACTTATCAAGCAGAAGGACAAAATGATCCAGGAGATTCTCGAATTGAACCGGGAAATCGTTAAAAAAGAACCTGATATCCCAGGCTGTCCAACTAAAAATTTCATCCAGGCTGTCGAAAAAAAGAACCTGGAGCTGGACCAGCTGTTGCTGAGCATATTCAAAGAACAGGATGAATGCACCGGTCCCGCGCATTTCAGCAGGGAAAACACATGGTGCTGGGGGGGGCCGACACCAAAATGGGGCGGTTCCATGGACAGGGCTGCATCCGTCAAAGGTGCTAAATATTTCGGTTTTGACAACGTGGTCTATCTTCACGGACCGGTTAATGAGGATGCGATAAAACTTCACAGCAAATGCAAAAAATTACTTTGCGCACTCAGCGGCATCGGCCGCTCGGCCGGAGCGCAACCGGAGAGTGATACCGAAACCGCCGAAAATTTGAGTAAACTTTCATTGGAGTACAAGAACATTAAAGGGGGCATAATCGATGATCTGATCCAGTCATATGGCAGGCACTATTCATGCCGCGATATTGAGAACATCTATAATGCGCTAAAAAAATACAATAGCGAACTTGATCTTTATGCGGTTGTCTATGCGCATGAGCTTGATTTGCCGTCTGTCAAAGCGTTTGAGCCGTTCATTGATTGTGTCAATCTCTGGTTCTGGCTGAGGTCAGATCTGGTCGATATGGACCTGACCGTCGAGAAATGCCGTCATGTTTTTCCGGGCAAGAAGATCATGATGGGCGTATTCATGCATGACTACGGGTTGGGAGCCATTGGCAATACGGCCATGATAATTGAATCCCAGCTTAAAAAGGCCAGGCAATTACTTGCTGCTGGAAAAATAAATGATATTGTGATTCTGGGAGACAGAGAAATTGCAAAATACCCGGATACCGCCAAATCAATAAAAAAGTTTTTTGTATCCGAGTTCAGACAGAACATTAATAAACACGTGGAGTAACGAAGACCCGATAAATTTGGATTATTTGTTCTTGAACATAAGGGAAGCAAAAAATGAAGATTAAAACATTGTTGTGTGTGGCGAGTTTAAGTTGTTCAACCGTTTGGGCCGTTGAAGTTAACGTAATTGCCAATTCCGATTTTGAAAAAGCTGATGCGAATAATGCAGCGGCCGACTGGAAATCATCGGGCAAGATTGAAGTCGCGGGAGAAGGAGTCAACGGCAGTAAGGTTCTGCGTTCATTTGCCACAATCAAGGGATCAACAAATATTTATCGGGGATCTATCTATCAGAAGCTGCCTGATTTAACTCCGGGCAAGTATATCCTGAGCGGCGAATTCAAAGGCGACCTCAGTGGTCTATATCTGGTGATCTGCTTCAATAAAGATGCCAAGTTCACGAAGTGGATATCAGGCAATAACTTTGTCAAGGCAAATGAAGACGGCTGGTACAAGTTTTCTGAGACTTTAGAAGTTCCAACCGGCGTCAAAGGCGCAATGCTGGTAATTGAGACCCATCAAAAACAAGAAAAAGACCAATATACTGACCTGGATAATGTTAAATTAATCAAACAGGAAGATAAAAAGTAAAAGATACTTAACCACATAAATAAATATGAACCGGTAAATAGAAAATTATCAAAAGCAAGGCACATGATGAATCAAAACATGAGCATTTACAAACCGGATTGGCAAGAAGCCAGTCTGCGGATGATTGTTAAAAGAATATTTTTATGAACAGTTTGGCGGCACTTATCAAGCGGAAGGATACTGTCGGAGAAGAGGAAATATCTTCTTCCGTCAGTTCAGATACTGGACGTATTGCCTCAAATTTTTGGGTCTATTGTTTTAAAACGCAACCAATATATATTAACCAACAGGAGAAATTGAAATTAAAGCAGGGAAAAGCAATAAAAAGTGTTGAACTGTAACCAGTCATCATAACAGAGAGGAAAAAACATGATAAAAATACATAAAAATTATAGGCTATTAAATTTTACACTCATTGAACTCCTGGTGGTGATCGCCATCATCGCGATCCTCGCCGGCATGCTGCTGCCGGCACTGAATAAAGCCAGGCTCAAGGCATATCAAGCCAGTTGCTTCAGCAACCAGAAAAATATCGGTCTCGCGGTAACTCAGTATACCGATGACAACTCCGGATTCTATCCCTGGCACTATTTTAGTGTTACCGGCGTATTCCGTACTTGGATTCATTTAACGGCGCGTTACTGCACTGGCATGAAGTCGGCGGATGATGCATACTCATATTCTAATACTACAGGCGTTCTTCCCCAGGATATGAATAAATTTAAAATTTTTATCTGTCCGGCGAATCCGCATAAAATGTTTCAAGAAAGTGTTACACTGCCACCCGCTAATATTTTGGCTTGTTATCCCACAAATTACACAATCAATGCAAATCTTCTGCCATTCTATTCCGCCGCCTCGCCGAGTGCCGGCATGAAAATAGGCCAAATTAAAAAACCTTCGACTAATGGGCTCCTCTGGGATGGGTATCCTGCCCGCGTACCTCCTAATCTGTATTCAGCAACGTATAGTACGGCTATAGATAGAACCAACAACGCCAATACAGTGGCTGTTTATCACGCGAACAAGACCAATTTGCTTTATGCTGATGGTCATGCCAGTCTGGTAACCCAGACCCCATACCTCCCGATGGAAATAAAAAGCGGCGGTTATATATTTAATTAGCCGAAGTTTTTCCTGAAAGTTTGAAGAGTGAGTTCATGCGTTCTACCGGAAACGCAAGGCGCTGATGGATTTTATTGCCAGTAAATGGATATTGAACTTTTCGTGAACTGCAAAACTTGAGTAATTAAAGGCTGAATATGAATTTGAAATTTAAACGTACCATTTTAATGTGCTGTCTCGCATGGGTGCTGGATTTATCCGCGGCGGACAGGGGCCAGCCGGTCAACCTGATCGAAGGCGACAGCAGCGCCGAAACCGAAGTCAAGTCTGTCACTACCGGCACGTGGGGTATTACTCCGTCGATGGCGTGGGATGATTCAACCGCATTTGACGGCAAACGCAGCGTCAAAATAATGCGCTACCCCGGCTGTCCTAATTTAAAATGGTATTTCTCGCCCGGAACCGCCAGTGTAAACGATGTCAAAAATCTTAAATTCGGACAGACCTATACCTACTCATTTTATGCCAGGTCAGATAAAGAGGGAACGAAAGCGTTAATCGGCGGAGCGCAGTTCAAGTGGAAGCAATGGTTCCCGGAAAAAACTATCATTCTGGGGAAAGAATGGAAACGTTACACACTTTCCTTCGTTCCGGAGAAGACTTTCAAAAACGCTGACGACAACCGTTATTGCCTGTTTTATGGTTTAAAGGAGGACGGGGTCGCCTGGTTCGATGCGTTTCAGCTCGAAGAAGGCCCCGTTGCAACGGAGTATCGTAACGCCACGCCTGTCGCCATGGGGCTGATTGTCCGGACAAAAGACAAGAATACCTTCCTTGCAGATGAGAAAAAGCTCATTGACATTAACATACGCAAGGCACAGCCGGATTGCCCGGATACGCTTACGCTGAAGTATGTGATTGAAGATTACGCCGGGCGCAAGGTTTTGGAAGGGAAGTCTGCGACCGTTTTTGACCCCGATGGATTCTGGAAATATACAATTGATTTCAACCCCGGCAGGCTGGGGTATTATCTGGTGCGGGCTGAACTGCTTGACGGGAATAAAACACTTGCGAAATCATTGTCCTCCCTGGTCATTGTGAACCCGCCAGTGGAGCTGGCAAAAGGGATTGAGCCGTGGTGCGGGATCTCCGGTGATTTCCATTTTTTCCTTGCCCCGCTAAAAAAGATCGGCGTGAAGTGGCTTGAAGAGTGCTGCTTTTGGCGTGTTATTGAGAAGACCAAGGGAGAGTACAATTGGGATGCAAGACAGAGTTCTCAAAAAGACGGAAATCTATTTGCACGCTCTCTAAAAGAGGCGCATGAACAGGGATTTAAAATAAAGGTCGTGTTTAGGGATTTCCCAGACTGGACTCTTGATCCAAAAGAGAAAGAAGAGGCAGGTAAAGACTATGCCGGTCGGCTCTTTTGTGATGATGCGCATCTTGGCGACTGGCGAAAATTTGTCCGGGATTATCTCGACAAATATAAAGAATATACCGACTTATATGAGATTGGAGGCGAAAACGACGCTTTCTTCGGGTTGAACCCATACTATCAGAAAAAATACGCCGGCTCCATGATCCAGCGCTTTGCCGGCGGTGCGACACTCGATATTTACGCAAATATCATTAAGGCCGGCGCCGAAGAGATACGCGCCCAGGTTCCGGACGCTTTGATTGGAGCAGTGCGTCCCAGTGATTGCGATGTTGCCTCTTACAACAATACTTTCCCGTACACCGCCGAAATCATTAAACGTACCAGTAGTAAAGACTTCAATGTTCTGCCGCTTGATCCCTACGCCCGTCCGCGTTACATCGGCGATGAATACCCCGTTTCCGGAGATCCGCTTGAGCTTAGAAATGTTTACAACGGAGCTAAAAAAGTTGTTAAAGAATATGGTGACAAACAAAAACAGATATATATATCGGAGCAAGGCTATGCGATTGACCACCGTGAAATTTATAATCCAAAATATACCGGGGAACAGATTCGCTGCTTAGTTCAAAGCTATTTAGTGGCGCGCGCCGTCGGTTACAGCAGTTATTTTTGGTTTTGCGTGCAAATGGATCCAAACAGTCTGGAGGGTAATTTATATTATTACGGCATGTGGTACAAGGATGAACCCCTGCCGGAGGTTGCCGCCTACAGTGCGGTGGCCGGCATTGTCGAAAACGTGACCGAAGCCAGGCTGCTTGATCTGAACGACAACGTGAAGGCTGCGGTGTACCGCAAAGCCGACGGTAAGGCCGTGGCGGCGGTTTGGACGACTGCGAATAGTTCAGGAATTACTTTTGACAACAGCCTTGCCAGTTTTGATGTGATGGGCAACCCGGTCACCCCGGCAAGTAAAAGCGGCAAAGCGCATCTGGCGCTCGGCAGTTTCCCGGTTTATATGTGGAAATCCGGGACCGGAGATAATTTCAACCAACTTCTGGACATAGTAGGCAAAGCGGAATTGGACGTCAAAAGTCCTGCTGATGTTTATTTCCGCGCCGCTGACGACAAGACCGGAAAGATGTATTTGTTCAGTCAACTTAGAAACCAGCCGCTTTCTGGTAAAATTGATTACAGTGTTGACGGGAGAAAGGGCAAGGCGGATTACGATATTACGCCTGCCGGAAAATGTATCGTTGACATTGACATCTCTGGAAAGAACACCAATGGGCGGATCCTTGATGCGGAAATAAAATTTGGAGGAGACTTCAAGAACGAAAAGATGTCGTTTGAAATTCCAGAATTCATATATGTCCCGCAATTGAAATCAAACGCCGTTCCGGATGCCGACCCTGCGAAATGGGGCGTGGAGCCTGTAATTGCCATGGAGGATCGAAGCTTCATTTTTCCGCCGGATCCACATACGCCCTGGGATGGGAATGATGACCTCAGCGCTAAAATTTATCTTGGCTGGGCAGATTCGTATCTTTATCTGAAAGCGGTGGTGAAAGATGACCAGCATTTTGCCAAAGAGCGCACGAATCTGTACAACGGTGATTGCCTGCAGTTCGCCTTCGATCCGAAAAATGACGCCTCTTTGATGAAAGCCGACGGCTATGCGTCCGATGACATTGAGCTTGGAATGGGGCTTCCTCCTTCTGGTCCAGCAGTGGAATGCTATAAGTGTGAGAATACGAAAATCTGGGAGAACACGCAATATTCTGTCGTCAGGGATGAAAAAAGCAAGACTACTGTGTATTCTGCGCGGTTTCCTCTGTCATCGCTTGGAATCGTTCCAGGAAAGGCTTTTGGGTTCAACACCGTTGTATTTGATGATGATACCGGCACTGGGCAGAGCTATTACATGCAGTTCACCCGGGGGATTACGGAGAAGAAAAACCCTAAACTGTTCCGGAAGTTTATATTGAAATAACAACGAACAACAGAATGGCATGTAATGAGAACAACTATCAGAAACTATCTACCGAAAGATTTACCGTTTATTAAAGATATTGCCAACCGGGCATATCGCGATATCCTTGAAATGTTCAGACAGGCTTACGGGGATGAATTGCTTAATATTGTCTACCCCTGTCCTGGCGAACATATTGGAAGTCGTGTACAATTGTATTGCAACGATCATCCAGAATTAGTCAGAATATGCGAAGAAGAAGGCCTGGAGATCATTGGGTTTGTGCTTTTCAGTATTGACTGCGATAAAAAGATCGGACGTATCAGCTATAATGCAGTAGATCCGGAATGCCGTCTGAAAGGCGTGGGCCAGCAAATGTACAAGGCTGTTCTCGATAATTTCCGCGCCGAGGGAATGCTTTATGCGACCGTGATGACCGGTTTAGATGAAGCCCATGCTAAAGCACGCCGCGCATACGAACGGGCCGGCTTCAATATTCACCACGAAGATGTGAATTATTACATCAAACTGTGAATGAGCGCCTGGAGGCAAATTAGCATTTATCATTAAAATTAACTTTATGCAACTGAACTTTTACGAAGCCTAAAACAAAAATACTAAAAAGGGGAAATCACGATGAAAAGTTTTCTGAAAAAATCATGTCTGGTCTTATTCTTAACCGCATCTTACTTGACCGTATCTGCCGATGATGCCGCAAATCTTATAAAAAATCCTTTTTTTGAGTCAGATAATGGAAAAATAACTGCCTGGGGGCAACAGAATAAAGGGACTATTGAAAGCATTATAAACCAGGACGCTTCGGAGAAGTGCGGGAAAATAAGTTTTACCGGCTTTACCGCAGACAAAAAAATGTCAAAGTCGAATATTTTTCAGCTAATCCCTGATCTAGTTTCGGGAGATTATATCCTGAGTTTTTCATGTTCAGGCGAAAATCTTAAAGCCATTTATACGGTTGTAACATTTCAAAAAGAACCCGGCATCGTGAACGTTAATATTTTAGGGAAATTTGTAAAATATATTGGAGAAAATGAAATGCCTGAAAAAGGCAAATGGAAGAGATTTGTATTTAATATAAAAGTCACGGATGGATCTAAAAATGGAGTAGTCATCATTGAAACATTCGGGGAACCTGATAAAACAGGCTATGCTCTTATCAATAACGTGAGACTGGTAAAACAGGCGGATGAATAAATAAGCTTTTTCCGGACAATGAATAAACCCTAGTCGAGTGTCAGACTCCAATTCGCTAGACAGGTTCAATTAAATTAGAGATTTTAGCAATTAAATGTTATCAAGAGCTAGAAAATGTAAAAGGATACGAAAAAACATGATTATCACGAAAGAACCTGAACAGCCCGGGAACTGGCTGTTTGTGGATGAGCTTAAAGCCTCTCGACATGAAAAATTAATATGGGGGCGGAGCAGGAAGAAAAGAAATGAAGCTGCTCTCGGGAAAGGCGTGATCTTGGAATTTCGTTTCCCCGACGAAGAGAGAGTTCTTGATACTGCGATAGCCGATTTTCATACGTTTCTGCAAGTTGCCGGAATCCCCGAAAACGGGCCGTTTAAAATTATCGTCGAAAAGCGGGAACTGGAAAAGACGTTTGAGAGTTACCATATAGAAACGCTAGCTGAGTTATGCACTATCGCCGCCGCCGATGCTGAAGGCGTCCGCCGGGCGATATATTTTCTACAGGATGAGATCAAGCGCAGTGACGGACCGTTCCTACCTGTTGGTGTAACCGAACGAGAACCAATGATAAAAACCAGAGTGTCG
>CAIPAT010000265.1 GCA_903863035.1 uncultured Lentisphaeria bacterium | reverse complement strand
TAGGCGTCGGTCGGCGTCGGTTTTTGCTGTTTTTTTGATTGGTTTTAAATGAGTCAGCGGCTGCTTTCGTAAACAGTTGAATGCTGCAGCTGCCTCCTCATGTTATCGGCATACTTCCCGGCCAGCTCCGGGCTGCGGATGACCAGCAGGTTCTCGGAGTTCCCGGTTTTCGGCGGACTTGGTTTAATGAAACGCAAGTCTGGTCAATTCTAATTTGATCTGGGGGTTGATCGGGTTATTTCAGCGTCAGCGTTTCCTTTCTTTTATGCCAAACAAACCCATCAGCCTTTGTGATAACGGCTACATCAATTGGCTCGCTTACTGATTGCTCTTCACCTGAAACACGCTGTCTGAACGATGTGAGTTTAATCAGCATCTCTGCCATGTTAGCCAGCTCCTCACGCGGCAAACCGAAAGGCAAGCATCTCATTTGATCTGAATAGTTATGATCGGAATAATAAAATATCCCGGCACTAAACGATTTCCTTTCAGCGGCAATTATTTCTTTAATATCTACGTCCTTCTGAAAAGCTTTCTTATAGCTGGCACTGGCTATTTTTTTATTAATTTTCTGGATTACGTTATCGCTAAATTGATTACTCAAAATATCGATTTCACCCAAAAGAGAATCCCAATCAAAATCTTTAGTATATAAGTCAACCATATCTTCTGCCTGGGCAAATGGGAATATTCCATTCTCATATTCGCTAAGGTCATTTTCTTTGTAATCTATAATCGCCTCGCTTCCTGCCACAGGGTTGATTACTCTGTAGATTTCAATGTTCCTTATCTGGGGGTGCATCTCTTTTTCACCGAAGCCAGCAAAAACCAGCCCCCCGCACTCTCCCATACAACATTTCTTTTGGAATGCCATATTTAGTATATGCTTAATGCGCAAGGCGAAAGAATTTATCTGACAATCTTCACTAAATCCACATTTCTGTATAAGCATATCATTGAATTTCTCCTCCTGCGACTCCAGTTTATCAAACTTGCCCGGCAGTGTCTGTGTTTTTTCAAGGGCCTGTTCTAAATCATCTAAAATGTCATTCAGGATTTCAGCTTTTACAATGTCACTTGGTTCATCCGGACTGCTTTCAATTTTTTCTACGAAAGGGATAAGTATATCTCTATCAAGGAACCCAAGAACGTTCCGGTTTGTTTCTTCAGCGATTTTTTCTTTTGGGAAAAAGGATTTATTATTTTTGACAATAAACGCGATGAACCCGTTTACGTAATCATCCAGCGAGTCGAGCACCTTGCCGCTTAAATCTTTTCTGTACAGCTTTATCAGAGTTTCGATACTGACGCCGGTCAGCCAAGGTACCCCATAATTCATAATGCCTACGGGGTGCGTTTCCGAGAGCTGGAATAACTTGCAACAGGAATTGTATACTTTGCCCCCGCCTAAACTTACGGCGCTATCTGATGCTAACGCTATACATTCTTCGTTCTTGATTGCTATTTGTGCCGTCATGTTTTAGCCTCCGGTTATAAGTCAAACCTTGTTAGTCGCCCAGTAGAGCTGGGAGTTTACCTGTTTCAATTATTACGATTGAAAACTGCTAATATAAAGTTCTTGAGAGTCCCGAGTTCTCAACTGTCAAGAACCATTCTCTCTGTCAGTAAAATTAGCCAGCTCCAGCGAATAGTCAATTAGGGGTTTGCACAGTTTCTGAAATTTCCGATAGTTTTGCAATGCCTGCCGTGCGCTTTCAGGCTGTTCTTCACCAACATAAGCGGTATGACCTTGTCCGCAATGATAATAACTCAAGTGCCGACGTTCGCATATTTGTGCTCGCTGGATTTTTTTATGCACCATGATTCCACAATAGAAAAATTGAACTGTTTTTCCCGAATTAGTCAACTCTTGTGTTTGTTTTCAGCCCGTTTCTGTTGTATGTTTTGCTTTCAGCAGAAAGTATTATCACAGTATGGGAATATTATAATGGCAGAGAAAATCACGCTTCAGCAGTTGGAATCTTACCTGTGGGGGGCTGCGGATATTCTCCGGGGCAATATGGACGCCTCGGAATATAAAGACTTCATCTTCGGCATCTTGTTCCTGCGCCGCCTTTATGATGCTTTCGATGAAGAGCAGGAGCGCATCACCGCTTACTACCGTCAGCAGGGCATGGGCGAAGCTGAAGCCATAGCGATGGCGGAGGATGAAGACGAATTCTCCCGCACGTTCTATATCCCGGAGAAAGCCCGCTGGTCATACCTGAAGAATCTTAAACACGACATCGGCGCGGAACTCAACAAGGCGACCGAAGCCATTGAAGAGCATAACAAGGGACTGGAAGGCGTACTGGTTTCCATCGACTTCAACAATAAGTCAAAGCTGCCCGATAACAAACTGCAAAACCTGCTGAGTCACTTTTCCAAGTACCGGCTGCGCACGGATGACTTCGACCGCCCCGACCTGCTGGGCGCGGCCTATGAATATCTGATTAAACAGTTTGCCGACTCTGCCGGCAAGAAAGGCGGCGAGTTCTATACCCCCGCCGAAGTGGTGCGGCTGATCGTCGAACTGCTGAAGCCTGCCGAAAAGATGCGCGTGTACGATCCGACCTGCGGTTCCGGCGGCATGCTCATCCAATGCAAGACCTATATCGCCGAACATGGCGGCAACTCCACCGACGTGTCCTTATACGGACAGGAGATGAACCAGTCCACCTGGGCGATCTGCAAGATGAATCTGTTCCTGCACGGCGTGCTCGATGCCAATATCGCCCGCGGCGACACCATCCGGAATCCGAAGTTGTTGCAGGACGGCTTGCTGATGACCTTCGACCGGGTGATCGCCAATCCGCCGTTCTCGCTGGCGAACTGGGGCCGTGAGGAAGCGGAGCATGACGGCTTCGGACGGTTCAAGTATGGTCTGCCGCCGAATGGCCAGGGCGACCTGGCGTTCGTCCAGCACATGATCGCCAGCCTGAACACTGAAGGCAGGCTGGGCGTGGTCATGCCGCATGGAGTGCTGTTCCGTGGATCGGCGGAACGGGAAATCCGCAAAGGCATCATTCAGGACGATCTGCTGGAAGCGGTGATCGGACTGCCTGCCGGGTTATTCTACGGCACCGGCATTCCGGCCTGCATCCTGATTATCAACCGCAATAAGCCTGCCGGACGCAAAGGCAAGGTTATCTTCATCAACGGCGAACTGGATTACGAGGAAGGCAAGAACCAGAATAATCTCAGGACAGAGGACATTGCCAGGATCGTCAATGCCTTCGACGCTTATGCCGATGCCAGGCGTTATGCCAGGGTGGCGAACGTGGCGGAGATCGCCGAGAATGATTACAATCTGAATATCCGGCGTTATGCCGACACCAGCACCCCACCGGAAACATTCGATGTCAAGGCCGTCTTGAACGGCGGCATTCCGGTCGCTGAAACCAATGAAGACTATATCCAGGAAGCCCTGCAGGGCTGCGATTTAAGCGGCGTACTGGTCCGCCGGGATGCCGAGTACTTTGATTTCCGTCCGGTGCTGACCGACAAAGCGGACATTGCCGGATATGCCGCAGGATTACCGTCCGGTGCGGTCGCGCAGCTTGAACGCTGGTGGGACAAGTACAAAGTCACGTTCAAGGACATCGAAGCCGAACTGGTTGCCGCCGACAAGGAGCTTGACGCTTATCTCAAGGAGCTGGGGTATGAGTAAGATGCAAACCTCGAAGAGCGGCCTTGTAAATCACAAGGAATACCTTGACTTGCTTACTGGCGTAAAGGCGAGAATTCAGTCCGCCCGTATTGCAGCTTCCCGTTCTGTAAACCAGGAGCTGATTCTTCTATACTGGGACATTGGCCGGTCAATAGTCGAAAGGCAGCAAGATGAAGGCTGGGGCAAATCCGTTGTCGAACAGCTTTCAAAGGACATCCAGAAGGAATTCCCCGGCACTGCGGGGTATTCTCCGGACAACATCTGGAAGATGCGCCAATTCTATTGTGAATACACGGACAGGGAACTTCTGTTACAGCCTGTTACAGAAATAGTGAACGATATATTTGCCAGATTCCCGAATCCCGGGTCAAGGTCAATTCTGTTACAGCCTGTTACGGAAAGTCACGGCAAGGACAAAATTCAAATCCTCCAACAACTGGTTAAAGAAATTCCGTGGGGCCACAACATTCTCATTTTCACCCGGATAAAGGACATCAGGGAACGGCTTTATTACATCCTGGCATCGGCTTTCTTCGGATGGAGCCGCAGTGTTCTTTTGAACCAGATCAAGGCCCAGGCCTATGAACGGACGATGCTGGAAGACAAATCCAACAATTTCAGCGCTGTTATGCCCGTCCATATGGCTGAACAAGCTGAAGAGGCCATGAAAAGTTCATACAACCTTGAATTCCTCGGCATCAAAGGACCGGTACTGGAACGAGAACTTGAAAACAGGCTGATCTCCAAGCTCAAAGATTTCATTCTGGAACTTGGCTATGGATTCTGCTATATCGGCAACCAGTACCGTCTGTCCTTGAACGGCAAGGAATATTTCATTGACCTGCTGTTTTATCACCGGTTTCTCAAATGCCTTGTGGCGTTCGACTTAAAAATAACCGAGTTCAAGCCTGAATATGCCGGGAAGATGGACTTCTATCTGAATCTTCTCAACGACAAAGAGCGGGCCGCAGACGACAATCCGTCAATCGGGATAATACTCTGCGCAGAAAAGGATTCTCTTGAAGTTGAATACTCCCTGAAAAGCAAGAATAACCCTATCGGAGTGGCGGAATATCAGCTCCGGAAGAAACTACCCGCCGAAATGAAAGGAATGCTCCCATCCCCGCAGGAATTTGAGAACATCAAAAAGGAGCTGGGGTATGAGTAATAATTTTCTTGAGCAACTGGTCGCGGAGTATTATGAATATGCAGAAGAATGTTTCGTCCGACGCAATGTAAAAGTGGGGAAACGAGCTAAAGGTGGCTATGCAGGAGAATTGGATGTTGTGGCATATAATCCGAAAAAGGCTATAATTTATCATATTGAACCTACGATGGATGCAGATAGCTGGGAAGAACGGGAAAGAAGATATAATAAAAAATTTGAACTAGGCCGAAAATATATTCCAGAACTATTTAAACCTCTGTCCAGGAAGAACCCCAAAATTAGACAAATTATGTTATTGGGATACGGTAGCAATACTGTTCATAATGAGATTGCCGGAGGAGATATTATCACCGTTGAAGAGTTTTTAAAAATGGTGATAAAAAAATTTAAAAACAAAGATATCTATAAAGACGCTGTTCCTGAAAACTTTACTATTCTCCGGACTATTCAGTTCATGATTTCCAAGGGGCTGGCTGTCACTCAAAGCAACGAGGTCCCGAATGAGTGAGCATGTTCCGGCAGATTTCAAACCATCAGCACTAGGTCCAATACCCGGAGCATGGGATGTGGTCGAGTTGAAAAAGATTGCTAATATTATTGATGGAGACAGAGGCAAGGAATACCCCAAAGAAAGCGATTTTATGAAGCGGGGCGCATGCTTATTCCTTTCTGCCAAAAATATAACATCTGCCGGATTTTCTCTTGCAGAAGAAGTATTTATTTCCCACGAGAAAGACAAGAAACTACGAAGTGGAAAATTAGTCAGAAACGATATTATTATAACCACAAGAGGTTCTGTAGGGAATGTTGCTTTATATGCAAATAGCATCCCATATGATTCGATCAGAATTAACTCAGGGATGGCGATTGTTCGCATAAAAAATGAAAATGTGTTTATGCATGAATATGCATATCAACTGATGCGTTCGCAGGTAATTCAAAATCAAGTTGAATTATTGAATTTTGGTAGCGCACAACCACAATTGACGATAGGCATAATAAACACCTTAGATATGCCGTTACCCCCGCTCCCCGAGCAGCGGAAGATCGCTGCTGTCCTTGGTTCTGCCGACCGGAGCATCGCCGCGACGGAAAAGCTGATAGCCAAGCTTGCCGACCTGAAAAAAGCCCTGATGCAGCAGCTCCTGACCAAAGGCATCGGCCACACCGAATTCAACCCTTCCCCGCTCGGCCCGATACCGAAGAGCTGGGAGGTGAAGCGGATAAAAGAAATCTGTTCAGTAGTCCAGGATGGAACACATTTTTCTCCACAATCTAAATCTGGTCCGTACAAATATATTACGTCTAAAAACATAAGAGAAGGTTTTATAGACCTTAAAGACTGTCAATACATATCTGCAGAAGAGCATTATGAAATATATCGAAAGTGTCGCGTTCTTCCAGGGGACGTACTACTCACAAAAGATGGAGCTAATGTTGGAAATGCCTGTATAAATATTCTGAAAGAAGAGTTCAGTTTACTCTCAAGCGTTGCTGTCTTACGTGGCATTCCCGACCGTCTACTCAATGAATACATTCTTCATTTTCTACTTTCTCCGGTTGGGGAACAGTTGATAAAAGATTCCATTTCCGGCTTGGCTATAACAAGAATGACTTTGACTGTGATTAATAATTTAAAGATCTGCCTGCCGCCTCTACTAGAGCAGCGTAAGATAGCGGATATTCTGAATGGAGTAGACCGGAAGCTGTCGGCGGCGAAGGTTAAACTCGCCAAGGCCAAAGACCTGAAGCAGGGCCTGATGAACGATCTGCTGACCGGCAAAGTCAGGGTGAGTGCATGAAGACAATATGTATTTGTATTAAAGAAAAAACATTTTATAGGATATGCTTATGGAACCACTTTCAGCAATAGCGACTTCCGCGTTAAACGAAATCACCCATGACCGGTTTGCCGAACTGCCCGACAAGGCAATTACAATATTATTGATTGATTTTCAATACTCCTGGCTGCGCAGGTTGCAGATTTCTTACAATTTCGAACTTCTGAATATTGCCAGAAGACTGTTTAATGTAAAAGAGAAGGTAATCTTCAACGCCACTAACTGCAAAAGCGTCGAAGAAATCAGAAAGGCGTTTTCTGCCTACATCGAGAAGGGGCATAAAGATGATGACCGGGTGCTTGCATATTTAGCTTTTGACGGGAAGAAAATAAATGCAGACTGGTATGCGATGAAGGATTATTTAAAAGCAGCCCGGGAGAAGACCGCCACCCCGGCGACTCCTGCAAAATCCGGAGCAAGTAAGCGAAGAGGCCGTCCAATAAAGAACAGTAACTTAAAATTACAGGATTAATGGAAAATGGAAAAAATGGTTAGGTTTGTTGACTGGGCTCTGATTATGCTGATGAAATTAGGTGTTCTGGTAGCCATTGGCGGTCTCGGTTACGCCATCTGGCGGTTCTGCTTTTTGTTTGCGGAGTGCGGCACCGAGCTAAAAGTAATCCTCATGACGGTGATCGGCATCGTCATTACCGGCATCATCCTCTTCTCAATCAATCTTCAATCTCAGCGCCGTCTGTCGGTCAGCTCCGAGCTTTTCCGGCGTAAAGCGGATGCTTATGCGCGGGTGCTTCCGCTTATCGCGAAGATGATTCATGCAGGCAAGAACCGCCCGTTGCTGCTGTCTGATCGCGACAAGGAACAGTTGAGCCTGATTCTGCTTGAACTGGGTCTGCTGGTTGATGAGGCGCAAGTTGATATTCTGGGCGATTTCCGCCAGGAGATTGGCGACAGCGACATTCCGCTCCATGAAATGCTGTTCATCCTGGAAAACCTGCTGCGTAAAATCCGCCAGGACTTGGGGCAAAAGAATATTAATTCCGATGCGTTTTACATTATGAATATCGATTACCGGGAGTTCTACAGCATGATCCGCCTCTGGATTGACCATTGCGACGAAATGATTGTGGCCCTTGAAGATATGCAGATGGAAAAAAATAAACGTCCTGCCGATACCGGCTTAAAATTGAAATGAACTGTGAATAAGATATGGCAGAGAGAGTATGAACCACGAATATGACCAAGCGGAACTGCCGGCAATCGAGAAGCTGGAAAGTCTTGGATATGACTATCTCAGCGGCGCGGAACTGTCGCCTGTGCCGCCATGCCGGAACGGCGTTCGGAGCGGGACGTGGTGCTGGAAGGCAGGTTGCGGTCGTCGCTGCTGAAAATCAATCCCTGGCTGAACGACGAGAACCTGCATAAAATCGTCCGGCAGCTGGTGCTGCTGGATGCCGCCAGCGTGATGGAGAACAATCAGGCGGTGCATGACGCCATCGTGGATTACCTCTCCATCGAACAAGACCTGGGCAGCGGCAAGAAGAACCAGACCGTCAAGATCATTGACTTCGACAACCCTGATAATAACGACTACCTCGTCGTCAACCAGTTCCGGGTAGGGCCTGCATGAAACCATTATTCCAGATCTGGTGGTGTTCGTCAACGGCCTGCCGCTGGCGGTGCTGGAATGCAAAAGCCCGTATATCACCGAACCGGTTCCTGCCGGGATGGTCCAGCTCTTCCGTTATCAGAATATCCGGATGCCGGAATCAAAGGAGGGCACGGAGAAGCTGTTCTATTACAATGCGCTCCTGGTGTCCACCTGCGGACGGGAAGCCCGGATGAGCACCATCGGGGCCGGGGCCAAGCATTACATGGAATGGAAAGACACTTATCCGCTGCCGCTGGCTGACTTCCCCGATGCTCGCAGCCAGGAACTGCTGTTGCAGGGTGTATTCCGGAAAGAGAATCTGTTGAACATTATCCGCAACTTTACCGTCTTTGAAACTTCCGACGGCAAGGTAATCAAGAAAATCTGCCGTTACCAGCAATACCGCGCAGTGCATAAAGCCATCGGACGGCTGAAGACGGAACAGGAACGCTATAACCGGGGCGGCGTGATCTGGCACACCCAGGGTTCGGGCAAGTCGCTGACCATGGTGTTCTTCGTCTTGCAGATGCGCCGGGACCAGGAACTCAAGGATTATAAAGTCGTCTTCATCACCGACCGGGTGCAGCTGGACAAACAGCTTACCGGCGTACTGGCCCGCGCCCAGCATGAAGCGGTGCACCATGCCCGGAACATCCGCGAACTGAAAGAGCTGCTGAGCAAAGACGCGCCGGACCTGATCACTTCCACCTTGCAGAAAATCCAGGAAGCCCCGGAAGCGGAAATGATGGAGGAACTGAATGCCTCCAGTAAAATCGTGGTGCTGGTGGATGAAGCCCACCGCAGCCATTACTCCAGCATGGGCGTGAACCTGAATGTGGCCTTGCCGAACGCCCCGAAGATCGCGTTTACCGGTACGCCGCTGATGAAAGAGCAGAAGACCCGCAACGCTTTCGGCAGTTATATCGACACCTATACCATCGAACAGGCAGTGGCGGACGGCGCGACCTTGCAGATCATCTATGAAGGCCGGGAAGTCAATACCAAAGTAACCGGCGACTCGCTGGACAAACTGTTCGACCAGTATTTCGCGGACAAGAGCAAAGACGAGCAGGAAGCCATCAAGGCTAAATTCGGCAAAGAAAAGGCGGTACTGGAAGCTCCGCAGCGGATTGCCATGGTGGCCGCTGACCTGCTGGAACACTACCGCAATAACATTCTTCCTAACGGTTTTAAGGCCCAGATCGTCTGTGCCAGCCGGGAAGCCACAGTCAGATTTAAAGAGGCGCTGGACAAGCTGCCGGATCATCCGGAATCGGCGGTAATCATCTCCGGCGCACAGAATGATCTGCCCCATATCGCGAAGCATACCAATCCCCTTGACCACCGCAAATACATTGAACGTTTCCTGAAGCCGATGACCGAGGACAAGCTGAGCATCCTGATCGTCAAAGACATGCTGCTGACCGGCTTCGACGCCCCGGTGGAACAGGTGATGTACCTGGACCGCAAACTGGTGGAGCATGACTTATTGCAGGCCATCGCCAGAGTGAACCGGACCCGCGAAGGCAAGGAATGCGGCTTTGTCGTGGATTACTACGGGCTGGCCGACTATCTGAAAGACGCGCTGAAGGTGTTCAGCACCGAAGACGTAAAGGGCGCGTTGATCCCGCTCAAAGACGAACTGCCGAAACTGGAACAGCGGCACGCCCGCGTCATGCAGTACTTCATGGATATGGACCTGGACAATGTGGAAGAGTGCGTTGACGCGCTGGCGAAAGACGAAGTCCGCGCCAACTTCCTGCTGGACTTTAAGAAGTTCATGAAGATCATGGATGTGATTATCCCCCGGAAAGAAGCCGCTCCTTATATTAAGGATATGAACCGGCTGGGCCTGATCTGGTTTACTGCCCGGCAGCGGTATGAGCGCGACGGCGGTGAAGCCATAGACTTCAGGGAATGCGGCGAAAAGGTCAAGCGGTTAATTGAAGAACATATTGTAGCTACCGGCATCGACCCGAAGATCCTGCCGGTGAAACTGTTCTCGCCGGAGTTCAACAACAAGCTGGACCGGATGAAGTCCCCGAAGGCGAAAGCCAGCGAAATCGAACATGCCATCAAGCACCATATCACGGTGAACCTGGAAAAAGACCCGGAGTATTATGAGAAACTCAGCCAGCGGCTGGAGTCGATCATTGACCGCTATCACGATAACTGGGATCTGCTGGTTGAGAACCTGACTGCCATGCGCGGCAGCATGGAGACCGACCGCCGCAGTGAAGCCGAGAAGCTGGACTTGAACGAACAGGAGATGGCGCTGTTCCGGATCATCGCGAAGGAACAGGGCATGGAGCAGCCGACCGCCGAACAGCAGGAGAAGCTGCTGGAAGCGACCGTCAATATCTTTGCAATCATCCGGGAGCGGGCCGATATTGTGGACTTCTTCCGGAAAGAAACGGAAGTGAAAGCGCTGAAGACCGAGATCAAGCGCAGCCTGCTGAAAACCTTCGGTGCCGGCGATGCAGTCAAGGTGCTGATGGACCGGCTGACCGAACAATCCCGAGTCTTCTTCAACCGGCCATGATAGAATACACTGTCATCCGCAAACCCAACCGGAAGACCGCCTCGGTGCAGGTCTCGCCGGATAATCAGGTTTCCAT
>CAIPAT010000264.1 GCA_903863035.1 uncultured Lentisphaeria bacterium | reverse complement strand
AACACGGAATATCCAATATCCAACATAACAGCCAAATTTCAATATCCAATAACTCGTCCCGCCCTGCGGGATCCCGCAGGGCGGGACGAGTTATTGGATATTGAAATTTGGCTGTTATGTTGGATATTGGATATTCCGTGTTGGATATTGAGTATCGGCTGTTCAGTTGGATTCAGTTGGATATTGGATATTCCGTGTTGGATATTGAGTATTAGTCTGTTCTATTTGGCTATTCAGCAGGATACAACATTCAGGCAAAAAACTGCGAATTAAGGTAAAGCTGACTGAACCAATCTTCCTAAAGTTTTGCGGGCTGTCCGCCTGATAGTTTTGCCGCGACAATCTGGATTTTGCGCGAAATGTCTATATCGTACCGGCATTGAGCGAATATATTATTGCCGTCATTGGCAATTGCTGATTCTATTATATTCATAAAATCAGCGGAGTTTTCCGCAAACAGCGCTTCGACTCGCTGCATATTGCCAAACCACTTGCCAAGATACTGACGCAAGGCATAAGTTCCTGAATCCACCGGCAGGAAATCATTCATCTGCCGGTCGTATTTTCCTTCCAGCTCAAACAACGCTTTCAGCATTCGCCCTTTACGTCCGGCAAGCACTGAGCAGTCCTGGCACTGGCGGCAGACGTATCTGCCCAGTTCCGGCGCATTGGCTAGAACCGATTCGTTCTCCGCGTCCGTCAACGGTCCTTCAGCTACTGCGGCGGCATCCGCAGTAAGCAGCTCCACACTGTTAAAACCGCTGACGATACAGTCAGGATTATAGCGAAGCGCATAGCGGAAAGCATTTTCAACCGATCTGTATAAATAACCGTCAGCCAGCGGTTTCATAAACAAAATGCCAATATCTCGCCGCCGTAAATCCGGCAGTATTTCATCAGGGATTTCCGGATAATTACAGAAATCCAGGTAATTACCCCATATCAAAACTGACTCAAACGGAATATCGTCCGCAATCTGCGGCAGAATGGCCGGCCAGTGCGAACTTATGGCAAAATGTTTAACCATTCCTTCCGCCTTCGCGCGTGTAAACGCTTCAAGCGCGCCGCCCGGAGCAACAATGGCCCCGGCATCTTCAATCGTATTGACTCCGTGAAAGAAATAGAGGTCAAGATGATCAGTTTGAAGCGCTTCCAGGGTTTGGTTAAGTTCCCGCCAGGCGCCTTCGGCGTCGCGTTTTGCCGTTTTAGAAGCCAGAATAAGCTTGCGGCGATGTTTTTTCAACGCCTGTCCCAGCTTAGTTTCGCTGGCACCGACTCCGTAGCTTCTGGCGGTCTCCACATAATTGCCGCCAATCTTGACAAAATGGTCCATTACCTGCCCGACAATATCGGAATCCACTTCACATTGGTGAAATCCGCCCAGTCCGAGCGAAGACACTTTAAGTCCGGTACTTCCCAGTTTACTTTTTGCCAGTCGTATTGGTTCCTGCTTCATTGGCATTATCCTTAAAAATGTAATGTAAAATTCGTATTAACGATCTTACGATAATATGCCCCGGCTTAGTCGAAAATCAATAAATTTAATAATCTGATCGATCATTACTGTTATAGAGATGAAAGAACGTATATATTACACATTTTAATATTCGAGAATACATAATTATGTTTAATTTTATTTTAGAGAACTGGATGTTTTTAACCGGAGGCTTGCTAATTGGCTTTTCGGTCGGAATCCTTACCGGCTTTTTCGGGGCGGGCGGCGGCTTTATCGTGACTCCGGCGTTAAATATATTCCTGGGATTTGAAATGAATATGGCTGTCGGCACCAGCGCCTTCCAGATAATGGGAACTTCCGCTTTTGCATTATATCACAATCTTGACCGGCGTCTCATGGGCAGCCGGATAGCATTTTTCGTGGCAGCCGGTATTCCTGTTGGCACTTTTTCCGGCTTTTATGCGGTGCAGCTGTTAAAAGGCAAAGCCGCCTGGCACATCCTGGGGCGTACAGTTGACCCGGTGAATTTCACTCTGCTTGCCGTCTTTGCCGTATTCCTGGCCGCAATTGCCGGCTGGCTGATTTATGACAACTTCATTTTGCGTAAAGACGCAGGCGATGATGAAAGTTCGCATGTCGGACTCCTCTTTCCATGGAGGCTGCCTCCGGTAAGGAAATTCCGGACGATCCCGGCAGGGGAATTCAGTGTTACTGTTTTAATTCTGCTGGGTGTTTTTATCGGATTTATGAGCGGACTTTTGGGAATCGGCGGCGGGGTTATTCTATTGCCGGCGTTGTTCTATCTAGTCGGACAAAGCACGAAATACGCCGCGCTGACCGGAACCATGCTGGTTTTCGTTTCCAGCTGTTTTGCCGCCATATTTCATGCGGCCGGGCATAATATCAACTATCCGATGGCGGCAGTCCTGATACTGGGCGCAGCCGGAGGCACTAAACTGGGTTCAATCCTTCAGTCTAAAACATCAGGTCAAGCAATCCGCAAATACTTCGCCTTCGTGATTCTGGCGGCATGGCTGCTGGTAGTCTACAAGCTGACCAGAATTATGATGTAATCAGATAAACTTTTACGGACAATCACCCCTTCAAAAAAGGATTAAGATCGTGAAAATCTCTCCCAAAAGACCCAATATACTGTTAATCACTTCAGACCAGCACCATTGCTCCGCCTTAGGTGTGGTAAACCCTAAAATCAAGACACCTGCTCTCGACAGACTCTGTCACGAAGGCGTAAGGTTTGACCGCGCCTATTGCTCCAACCCTACATGCACACCAGCCAGGGCCAGCATCATCACCGGGATGTGGCCATCACAGCACGGCGCCTGGTCGCTCGGCACAAAGCTGTTTGAGGACGTGCCAACCGTTGGTGACGCGCTTCGTGCCGCAGGCTATTACACGGGACTTGTCGGCAAGGCCCATTTTCAGCCGCTGGCAAGCAAGCCGGGCATGGAGTCCATCGAGTGCCAGCCGACATTAAGAGATCTTGACTTCTGGCGCAATTTCAACGGTCCATGGTATGGCTTTGAACACGTCGAGACAGCCAGAATGCACTGCTGCGAATATCACGCAGGCGGACACTATGGCATCTGGCTTGAAGAGAAAGGCCTCATGAACTGGCGCGACTACTTCGAGGATTTCCCGCCTAACGAAGAAAAGCGAAACGAACTCCGCTCGAAACGTTCCTGGAGTCTCCCGGAGGAGTTCCATTATTCCACATGGACAGGCGAGCGTACCATTGCCCAGATGCAGGACGCTGCCAATGAGGACAAGCCCTTCTTTATCTGGTCCAGCTTCCACGATCCGCACCCGCCCTACCTCGTTCCGGAGCCATGGGCTTCAATGTATAATCCGGACGACATGGAGCCGGGACGCATAGTTTCCGGCGAGCATGAACGCAACCCAATGCACTTCCGCAAGACGCAGGAAGCCGACAATGACTACTGGGAGGAGGTAACGAAAGACGAAGGCGGATGGGTTCATGGCGGACATCATCACCTCCACAGCGAGGCGGAACTTAAAAAAGACATTGCAGTCTATTACGGCATGACCAGCCTTATGGACAAGCACATCGGCCGTATTCTCGACGAACTCGGCAGGCTCGGTCTGGCTGATAATACCATCGTGGTTTTTTCCACAGACCACGGACACTTTCTCGGACAGCACGGCCTCATCGCCAAAGCCATCCACCACTACGAGGATCTGATCAGAATTCCATGGATAGTCCGCTGGCCGGGCAGGACTTGTCCCGGAACCGTTTCAAGTTCCTTTCAGAACCTGGTCGATCTTGCGCCGAGCTTCCTTTGCGCGGCCGGACTTGAAGTTCCCGGCTCCATGACTGGCATCAGCCAGTTGGAAAGCTGGCAGGGCGGCCCGGAACCAAGGCACTTTACCATCGTTGAAAATCACCACGGCAACCGCAAGTTTCACATGCGCAGCTATCTCAATAAGCGCTACAAGATCACCGTTTACCGCAACGGAACAGAGGGCGAACTTTTCGACATCCAGAGTGATCCGGAAGAACTGCGAAATCTATGGGACGATCCGGACAGTGCGGCAATCAAAAGTCATATGCTCCTGGAATTCATGCAGGGTATCCTCCAGACCGAACCTGAACGAATGCCAAGAATCGCCGGAGCCTGATTACATACTTTATATTAAGAGCTGATTCTCCCGTAGAGTTTTTTATGTTTCTGACTTGACAATTCTTTTTTTATATTGTATTCTATATATAAAATCAATACTATATATAAAATAATGCATTATGAAACAAGTAATAAAATCACCTGCGCCGGCGTTGAAAAAAGGAATACAGCTATTAGAGAGGCTGTCTGAAAAAGGTCAGCAGAACCTGGAAGCACTTGCAAGGGATCTTGATGAGCCCAAAGCATCGGTGCTGCGCTATCTGGATACCCTGCTGGCTCTCGACCTGGTCGAAAAAGATCCGGTCTCGAAGGAATACACTGCAAAAATTGCGCTGATACGGGTTGACAGCGCCAATAAAGATATTTCCGGAAAAGTCCGGAAACTTCTTGATACACTTTCCACAAAGACATGCAGGACTGCCGAATGGTACGTGTTGAATAATGACAGAATGGTACTTGAGCAGCGTTCCGAGCCGGAAAACGCGGAGATCCATGTGAAGGCCAGGATAGGTTTTGAAAGATTACTTGATGATGAATTCGAGGCTGTTGCGAGAACCGCAATTTCCAATTTAAATATTGATGTGTCCGGAAAAAAATTATGGGTTTACCGGCAGGGTAAAAAAATATACATTGACCCGGCGGAATGCAGAAAGATTCTGGAATCAGACAACAGAAACGGATATGCCATGGATATGGAATATAACGTCAATGGCGTCAGGAGATATGCTGCTCCGGTATTCTATCTGGGAAAGTTTGCCGGGGTGATTGCGCTATCCGAGAATTTCACGCCGGATGCAGACCGCCAGATCGCGAAAATATCGAAGCTTCTCATGGATGCAATAAAAGAAAGATTCCAGCAAACTGTCGGTCTGAGGACTTCGTAACGAGAAAATCATCGGGCAAAGTCCGGGATTTTTCGCAGCAGAAGGCATAAATCCGACAGGCTGCCCCATGCAAAATAATTTAAAGATTGAAGTGTTTTTTAATTTTAACATAAGGAAATAGTATGCGTATTTTATATCTGGATCTGGACACTCTGCGGCCTGATCATCTCGGTTGCTACGGGTATCACAGGCAGACTTCTCCCAACATGGATTCGATTGCGGAACAAGGGGTACGGTTCGATAATTACTATTGTTCAGATGCGCCATGCCTGCCGTCCAGGACGGCAATGATGAGCGGACGGTTCGGAATACATACCGGGGTTGTCAACCACGGCGGTGTATGCGCTGACTTTCGACATGAAGGAAAAAACCGGAACTTTAATGACAAGCTTGATGCGGAAAGCATACCCGGCATGCTTCGGCGGGCGGGGATGAAGACTGTGAGCATAAGCCCGTTTGCGGAACGTCACAGCGCATATCACTTCCTGGCCGGCTTCTCTGAAGTCCATAATACCGGAAAAGGCGGGCTGGAATCGGCCGAGGAGGTTACGCCGGCAGCGCTCGACTGGATTATGCGCAACGCTGACCAGGACAACTGGTTTCTGCAGATAAACTACTGGGATCCTCACACTCCGTACCGGGCTCCTGATGAATTCGGTAATCCATTCAAGGATGATCCGCTGCCGGAGTGGCTGAACGCGGATATTGTCAATGAGCACATGAAGCTGGCGGGGCCGCACGGAGCCTGTGAAATCAATATGTACGACAACAAGACAAATCCGGCATATCCGCGTCATCCCGGCGAAATTCACAATATGGAGGATTTGCGCAGGATGATTGACGGCTATGACTGCGGGATCAAATACATGGACGAGCACATCGGGATGTTATTTGCAGCATTGAAGCAGAAAAATGTTTTGGATGATCTCGTGATAATCATAAGTTCCGACCATGGCGAGAACCTGGGTGAGCTTGGAATATACGGAGAACATGCGACGGCCGACAGTATCACCTGCAGGATTCCAATGATAATACGCTGGCCAGGAATGAAGCAGGGAGCTGCCGACAATGGTCTGCACTACAATCTTGACCTTGGTCCGACGCTTGCGGAGATGCTTGGCAGGGAAAGATGTGAAAGCTGGGACGGACAGAGCTATGCGCAGGTACTCAAGTCAGGAAATGACTGCGGAAGAGAATATCTTGTGATAAGCCAGTGCGCCCATGTCTGCCAGCGCGGTGTAAGGTTCGGTGACTGGCTTTATGTAAGGACATATCATGACGGCTACCATCTTTTTCCGAAGGACATGCTTTTCAATCTGATAGCTGATCCGCACGAGCAGCACAATATTGCCGGGAACAATCAAGGAAAAGTCAACGAGGGAATCGCATATCTTAACGAATGGCATGATGAGATGATGATGACGATGCAATATGATACGGATCCGCTCTGGACAGTGATGAAAGAGGGTGGTCCTTTCCATGCCAGAGGACACCTTAAAAATTACTGTGAATTTTTAAAAAAGACCGGCAGAGCGTGGGCAATTCCGGAACTCAGGGAAAGGCATCCCTCCGAATTTTCAGAGTCCACTTGAAAAAATAAATTTTCTACAGTAATTTTTCAGGGGGGGATTTTTTTTAGTCTGAATTTACTAAATAAAATTAGAGGATACCATGTTTAAAAAAAATTGCATTATGATCGTTGCCGGAATATTAGCGTTCGCTGTTCAATCCGGAGTATTGGAGAATTTCACCGGCCCGCAATTGCCGCTGCATCTAAACGAGGCCGTCAAGCGCAATCAGCAGGCCGAGTTGACCGCCGCGCCGGACGGCGTCAGAGCGGTCCGGCTGTCCTGGGCCAATGACCGTTTCAATAATATTAACCCTATTTTCAATAAGCCGGCACTGCTGCCTGTATTCGAACAGGCCACTATCACTGTCAAAGTTCATACTCCGGACAACTGTCCGGTGAGCCGTGTCAATCTGCGGCTGATTGATGCTCAGGGCGAAGTATTCCAGTGGGATCAGGCAGTCTCCTGGCGGGAGAGCGGCTGGAAAACTCTGACTTACAATATTACACCGGCCGGCGCCAAAATTTCGTGGGGTGGTAACAATGATAAAAAACTGGATCAGCCTGCTCGTTTTTTCGGGTTGGGAATTGATTATAAAAAAGATTCCGGTCCAGGAGAATTGCTCATTGGCCCTATCACATTCATCTCCGGTGGCGGCGAAAAAGTAGCGTCTACCGAAAAATTCTGTTCGTTCACTCCGGCAGAGAAATGGCTTGCGAACTTCTTTCTCGGTCAGGGAACACTCAATCTGTCCGATGATGGTTTGACTATCTCCGGCAAGGCCGGTTCCTGTATGCTGCGCAACCGGATGTGGAGTCTGCTTGATTATCCGGTAAAACCGGCCTGCATCAACCTCCAGGCAGGGTTATTATCCGGCAATGCCGCAGTCAGTTTTATTTTTCGCGACAACCGCAACAAGTCTTTTACTACTCCGGCTTTGAAGCTGGTTGCCGGCCAGACCGCTTATCCGGTTGACTTGTCCGGGACGCTTGCCGACGCCATACCGCCGCTGAAAATTGAAGAAATTCAGATTACCTCAGCCAGCAGGGATTTAAATCTGAAACTGAAACAAGCCGATTTCATCTTCAAGCGTCCGCTTATCGAAACGATCCGGGTCGATGTGCTTACCGGCAATCCCATCCACGTTCTCAAAGCCGGAGATGAAAAAGCGCTGCAACTGCAATTTATCAATCAGTCCGCAGAGCCGGCCGCGTTCCGGGCCCGGGCAGTTTTTACTGATTTCTCCGGACACTCTTTCACCATTGACAAAACTTTCAAACTTGAACCGCGCCAGAGCGGACTCTGGCAGCCGGACCGCCTGCCGGACAGCTACGGGATTTGGAAAATCGATTACACCCTCACTGATCTGGAACACAAAGACAGTATTCAAACCAAATCACTCTCGTTTGCTTATATGAAGCCGGCCGGTCCCACCCCGGAACGCGCCGAAGGGTTCCTGTTCAGTATTTGTACCCATACCGGAAGATGGAGTGAACGCGATCAGGAAAAAGAAGTTCTGGCTGCCGCACTCTGCGGCGCAAAAGTCATCCGGACCGGATCGGAATGGAGTGCCATTCAACCTCAGGACAGCAACCACTGGGACTGGGGAATGATGGACCGTCTCGTCAGTCTCTACGGACAAAACGGCATAGAACTGCAATATACTCTTGCATTCACCACAAAATGGGCGGCGCCAAAGGAAAAACAACAGAATCCCAACTGGCGTGTCTGGAGCCGCAGCGCCCCCGAGCTTGACGCCTGGAGCAACTACGCTAAAACTATTGTTCAACGTTATAAAGACAAAATCCACTACTGGGAAGTATGGAACGAGCCGGATCTGTCCGGCTTCGGCGACTTTACCGCTGACGAATATATTAAAATGCTGCAGGTTGCCTCTAAGGCCGTCAAAACAGCTGACCCGCAAGCCATTGTGATGACCGCCGGTTTCGCCACAATGTCTGATCATCCAGGCCGCAGGGACAATCAGTTCCAGGAGAAGGTATTGAGGAACGCCAAAGGCAGCTTTGACGTACATGCCTACCACGAACATGGCAACTTCATTAATTATACCAAAATGGTCGATGAAAAGTTCATGCCGCTCCGCCGTGCCACCGGCACTGCCGTTCCATGGTACGCCAATGAAACCGCCATTTCTTCGATGGACGGCGCCGAAGCTTTTCAAGCCGAAATACTTTACAAAAAACTGCTTTTTGCATGGTCTCGAGGCGCAATCGGTTATACATGGTACGATTTGCGCAACGATGGCTTCAACCCCAAAGAAGGCGAACATAACTACGGTATGTTCACCAATGATTTCTATCCCAAACCGGTATATCCGGTATACAACGCACTGGTCACCTGGTTTAAAGGAATGAAGTTTGACCGCCAGCTCGAACTGGGCGTCAATCTCTGGGCGTTCGTATTCAAAAATTCCGACCGCTTTATTATTCCCTGCTGGAACGAATCCGCTGCCGCCGCCACCCGTCACATTGTGATAAAAACCGATGCCCGCAAGGCTGAACATATTGATATTATGGGCAATGCGTCACCGCTTCCGCTGCTTGACGGCATGACTATTCTGGAACTCGGACCCGTTCCCTCGGCGCTTAATCTCATCCAGGGAACCAAAGTGGAAGCAGCCGGAGCGCTGGTCGAAGTAAATTCCGCCGGCGTTGCCGTTCCCGGACACAAATTTGAACTGGCGTTACAACTCACCAACCCGCTGAAAGAGGAACGGGAATTCCGCTTGAAACTGCAACTGCCGAAAGGCATTACCGCGGAAAAGCAGGAAGCCGCCGTTGCTGTTCCGGCCAAGTCAGGAGAACAAATCGGCTTCAAGCTGAACATCGCCTCCGACATGAAAGGCGAATACGGTATCGTACCGAAGATCAAACTGGCTTACAGTATTGCCGGCACCCCATGGCAAAGCGAAATTGCCATTCCGGTAAATCTGGCAATTTCAATCCCGGCGAATGGATTCGAACGCAAACCGGACTTCGTGCTCAACACCCGCGAACAAGTTGTTTCCCTGTGCGCCCACGATCCGGCGAAGACCCATCTGGTCTGGCGTGACGCCAATGATCTTAGCGCAAAAATCTGGCTTGCGTCAGATGAAAACACGCTGCGGCTTAAAGCAGTAGTTACCGATGACATTCACTGCCAGCCATACAGCGAAAACAGTATATGGCAGGGCGACAGTATCCAGTTTGCCCTGAATGTACCGGGACAGGCTGGCACCTGGGAAATATGTCTTGCCCGTCTCGATAACGGCACTTCTGAAGTGTTCGTCGGAAATGCGCCGCAAGGGTTCAATCCCGGAAAAGTGATGAAGCAAATCAAACTGGAAACTTCACGGCAGGGTAATGACACCATTTATCAGACCGAGATTAAACTGACAGATATGGGATTGACACCGCTGCTGCTGCATCAGGGGCTCCGCTTCAATCTGCTGGTAAACGACAACGACGGGGAACTGCGTGAAGGCTGGATACAAATTGCGCCGAACCTCGGAACCAACAAAAATCCCGGTTCGTATCCGTTTATAATTTTCGAATAAAATGAAGAGCTGATTTATAAAATCTGCATAAATCTTGAAAAACTGACGTAATAAAATTCATTTTACTCCCAGACCAATGGAGGCAATCATGGGGAATGAATATAATTACATTCACATTATTTTAATTTAATAATATATTACCGGATAGAAATATGACAAAACAACCAAACATCATTTACCTGTTCCGTCAAGCCTTCACGTCATTACCGACCTGTTCGCCCAGCCGGGCCTGTCTGCTCACCGGCGAATATCCGCACAGTAACGGCATGATCGGGCTCGCCTGCGGTTTCGCGCTCAACGACTACAGCAGTCATCTACTGCATACGTTGCGTCCTCAAGGCTATTTCTGCGCCCTCAGCGGCATACAGCATATCGCTACCGGCAGGGACGCCTGGAAAACCATCGGCTACGACGTCCTGCTAGGCGAAACCGCCGAAGCGGAAAGAATATCAAGATTTGGAGTATGACGCAATATGAAAAAAATGAATATCATTCTCATCCTTCTGGATGACATGGGATGGATGGATCTTAGCTGCTACGGCAGTAAGTTCTACGAAACTCCGAACATCGACCGGCTAGCTGCCGAAGGAATGTTTTTCAGCGATGCCTATGCCGCCTGCCCCGTCTGTTCACCGTCACGGGCCAGTATCTTGACCGGAAAATATCCAGCCCGCCTCGGCGTGACGGACTGGCTCGATCACAGCGGCAGCATCCATCCTTGCCGGGGAAGGCTGATCGACGCCCCCTATATCAAATACCTCGCACTCGACGAAACTTCAATCGCCGCCGCGTTAAAAAAAGGCGGCTACCGGACATGGCACCTCGGCAAGTGGCATCTCGGGCAGGAACCGTACTGGCCTAAAAAACATGGGTTCGATGTGAATCTGGGCGGCTGTCATTTAGGACATCCGCCCCAAGGCTACTTCACGCCATGGGGAATCCCGACGCTTCCCGAAGGCGCGCCCGGCGAATATCTGACCGACAGGCTTACCGATGAAGCCATAAGACTGCTCAATAACAACGACTCCACGCCATTCTTCATGAATTTCTGGCATTACGCAGTCCATACCCCGATTCAAGCACCGGATGACTTGGTAAAAAAATATGAGATGAAGGCCCGCGACCTCGGTCTCGATCAGGAGAAAACTTTCGAAGACGGCGAATTTTTTTCCACCGAACATAAGAAATATCAAAGAGTCCGCCGCCGTCTGCTGCAATCCGATCCGGCTTACGCAGCAATGCTCGAAAACCTCGACCGGAACTTCGGACGGCTTCTCACCGCGTTGGACGAACTCAGACTGTCCGACAACACCGCGATTATTTTCACATCCGACAACGGCGGTCTCGCCACCGCGGAAGGGTCACCAACTTGCAACGCTCCTCTGCTCGACGGCAAAGGCTGGATGTACGAGGGAGGAACACGGGCGCCGCTGCTGATCAAGGTACCTGCTATTACTGCGCCGGGTTCCCATTGTGCGACCCCTGTCACCAGCCCGGACATCTATCCGACGCTGCTTGAAATTGCCGGACTTCCTCTGCGTCCGGAGCAGCATTGCGACGGTGTCAGCATGATGCCGCTGCTGCAAGGCGGAACCGGGCTGGGCCGGGACGCAATTTACTGGCATTACCCGCATTACGGCAACCAGGGCGGCACACCGGGCTGCTCTGTCAGGTCGGGCGAATGGAAACTGATCGAGTTTTTCGACGATAACCGACTGGAGCTCTATAATCTAAACGAAGATATCTCGGAGTCGGACAACCGCGCCACCGCCGAACCGGCGCTTCGAGACCGTTTACACGCGAAACTGAAAGCTTGGCGCAACGAGGTCAATGCCATCATCCCGGCCTGCAATCCCCAATGGAACAACTCAAATCAAGGGACTTTATCATGACATTGCCTGTCACGAAACCAAACATCATTTATCTGCACTCCCACGACACCGGCCGTTACATTCAGCCTTACGGCCATGCAGTGCCGACCCCTAATCTGCAAAGGCTGGCCGAAGAGGGCGTCCTGTTCCGTCAAGCCTTCACGTCATCACCAACCTGTTCGCCCAGCCGGGCCTGTCTGCTCACCGGCGAATATCCGCACAGTAACGGCATGATCGGGCTCGCCCATCGCGGTTTCGCACTCAACGACTACAGCAGTCATCTACTGCATACGTTGCGTCCTCACGGCTATTTCTGCGCCCTCAGCGGCATGCAGCATATCGCTACCGGCAGGGACGCCTGGAAAACCATCGGCTACGACGTCCTGCTAGGCGAAACCGCCGAAGCGGAAATCAAAGCTGCAGAATTCCTGCGCGAAAAGCATGATCGTCCTTTTTTCCTTGACGTCGGTTTTTTTGAAACCCACCGCGAATTTCCGGAAGCTACCGCCAGGCAGGACTCGCGTTACTGTCTGCCGCCAGCGCCGCTGCCGGATACTCCGGAAACCCGCAGCGATATGGCTAAATTCAAACGCAGCGCCGAAATCCTCGACGTTAAAATCGGCAGCGTTCTGCAAGCGCTGAAAGATGCCGGTCTTGCGGACAACACTCTGGTAATCTGTACCACCGACCACGGCATCGCCTTCCCCCGGATGAAATGCAGCCTTGAGGACTCCGGCATCGGCGTCATGCTTATCATGCGCGGGCCGAACGGATTCTCCGGCGGCAAAGTCATCGACGCAATGGTCGGGCAGATCGACCTGTTCCCGACGCTCTGCGACTATCTGTCCATTGCCGCTCCGGCAAGGCTGCAGGGAATCTCCTTTATGCCACTGATCCGCGGCGAGAGCGACCGCGTCCGAAACGATCTCCTGCTCGAAATCAATTATCACGCAGCGTTTGAACCGATGCGCGGCCTCCGGACCGAACGGTTCAAATACATCCGCCGCTACGATCATCGCGACTCTCCGGTTCTTCCTAACTGCGATGCCGGCCCGTCAAAAAGCTGCTGGCTTGAAAATGGCTGGAAAAACATTGCGCCGGTGGAAGAGGCTTTGTACGATCTGATTTTTGACCCCAACGAACGAAACAACCTGGCAGCTAGTCCATCATTCCAACCGGTTCTCGGTGAAATGCGCGTACGTCTTGAAAAACGGATGCAAGAAACCAACGATTTCCTTCCCGCATCCGGCATCCCCCTTCCCCCGGCCGCACTGCTGAACCCCCGCGCCGGACTTGATCCTGCCCAGGAAGAAATACTTCCACCAGGAACACGTTAAAACAAGCACGAGAATTGCTGCATGCGCTACCGGTCTCTTCGGTGCCGGCTGCGGTTTTATACTCTGCACGGCTGAAAGTTTAAGCATAGACTGGCAGGATTGTGAATTGGATTTTTTCGATCCGACTGACAGGAGATATGAATTTCGCAATAGTAATCAAATTTTCCCGCAGCATTTTTTGTATTTGATGCTGCTGCCGCAGGGGCATGGCGCATTTTTACTTACCGGCCCGGCATTGTCAAAATTGAACGAAGGCAATATATATTGATGCGGATTGCGTTCTTTGATAATGCATTTAGCCAGTTCTTTGAAGCGGTCAACTGTATGTTCGTAGAACATTTTCCAGCCTGAACATAATATGCTCAATTCTCCAGGCGTATTACCGCGTCCTGGACGGTTCTTCTGGCAGCAGCCGGCGCATAACGCGAAATAGCGGCAGACGGTACATTGCTTCGCGACCATATTTTTACGTTTACCGAATTCACGGTATAACGGCAGATTCTGCAAAGTTTCCCAGTTAACGTCGTCAACATTTCCAAGCCGCCATTCCGGCTGCACGAAGAAATCGCAAGGATAAATACTGCCGTCATGTTCCACCACAAAATACTGGCAGCAATTATTCCCGATGCTGCAAACATTGGCAACCCCGTCCACCATTTTCGCCAGAATCGAGTCAAACAGGCGAACCGAAACCTGTCTGACGTCATGCGCATACCACTCATCAAAGATTTTGCACAGAAACTCGCCCCAGGCCTCCGGACTCACCGAATACGGCATTAACTTCCCGTCCTGGTCGAATTCGACACATTCGATATACTGGTGAAACATGATTTTCAGGTCATCACGCAAATAACGGTAAATATCCAGCGGTCGGGACGCACTGAGCGAATTCACCAGTGTCAACACATTGTATTCGACATGATTGCGGTTCAGTGAGGCGATTCCGCGCATGACCATTTCATGGCTCCCTGCCCCGCCGATAGTTATGCGGTTAAAATCATGAATTTCCGGCGGACCATCAATACTGATCCCGACCAGAAAATTGTATTGATGCAGGAATTGGCACCATTCATCATCCAGCATGACGCCATTGGTCTGGAGTCCATTTGAGACCTGTTTGCCGGATTGACCGTATTGTTTCATCAGATCAACTGCTCTGCGAAAGAAATCCAGCCCCATCATCGTCGGCTCCCCGCCCTGCCAGCCGAAAGCATAGCAGGGCATGTCCAGATGCATGAAAGACGAAATCATCTGCTCTAGAACAGCATCAGACATTCGATGACGTTCCGTACCGAATATCTTCTCTTTTTCCAGATAGAAACAATACCGGCAGCGCAAATTACAATCAAATGATGCTGGTTTTATCAATAGCGAAAACGGCTTCATAAAGTATCCATTGTTTACATCAGTAAATCTACATGACAACCATGCTTGTTTCAAAAAGAAAATCGCAAAATAGATACTATTTTTAGTTGAAAAATAGCTATTCAGGCTATAGTATTAAAGGCTTAATTCTGAATTGAATCATCATCACCTAAAAGTCTATATAATGAGTGAAGAAATCAAACATGAATGCGGCATAGCATTAATCAGACTGCTGAAGCCGTTGAGTTTTTACCGTGAAAAATACGGTTCCGCGTTCTACGGGCTAAATAAATTATGTTTATTGATGGAGAAACAGCATAATCGAGGGCAGGATGGCGCCGGAGTCGCAGTTCTGAAACTGGATCCGGAACCAGGACAACGTTCTGTCGGCTGTGAAAGGTCCAACCATGGCGCCGCGATTAAAGACATTTTTTCCAAAATAAACATGGAAATGAAAGATCTGCTGGACAAGAATCCGGGCAGGATCGGCGATCCTGAATGGCTGAAGAAAAATGCCAGGTTTTGCGGTGAATTGTATATGGGCCACCTCCGCTATGGTACATTCGGCAGAAACAATATCGAATCCTGTCATCCGTTTGTGCGGGAGAGCAACTGGCTCACCCGTGCTTTGATTATTGCCGGCAATTTCAATCTTACTAATGTTGAAACGCTGTTCAATGTGCTCATCGGCATTGGTCAGCATCCGAAAGAATATTCCGATTCGATCACTATCCTGGAGACCGTCGGGTTCTTTCTTGATGAAGAAAATGATGTACTGGTCAAGAAATACAAAAATGACGGTTATCCGCGTCATGAAATATCCCAGTTGATTTCCAAAAACCTCGATATCCTGAATATCCTGAAACACGCCTGCCAGAAATGGGATGGCGGTTATGTAATCAGCGGCATCATCGGACATGGCGATGCGTTCGTGCTGCGTGATCCGTCCGGTATTCGACCTGCCTACTACTACCATGATGATGAAGTTGCGGTAGTTACCTCTGAGCGTCCGCCGATTCAGACAGCGTTCAATGTTCCTTATGAGGCAGTCAAAGAACTTCCTCCCGCCCATGCTTTCATTGTTAAAAAAGACGGACAGGTCAGTCTGGAGCGTTATATTGAGCCAAGGGTTAAAAAGGCCTGTTCTTTTGAGCGTATTTATTTTTCGCGCGGTTCCGACAAGGACATTTATCAGGAACGCAAGATGCTGGGCAGATGTCTGGTTCCGCCAGTGTTGAATGCAATCAATGAAGATATTGAAAATACCGTATTTTCGTTCATTCCGAATACTGCGGAGACCTGTTTCTATGGCATGGTCGATGAACTTAAGGAGTTTTGTAAGAAAATCCAGATACGCCGGCTGATGGAAAATTCCAGTTGGACGGAAGATGAACTGGATAAGGTTTTGAGTTTCAGGCCGCGGATTGAAAAAGTAGCAGTGAAAGATGCAAAGCTGCGTACTTTCATCACTGATGACTCTCAACGGAATGAACTTGCGGCGCATGTTTACGATATTACTTATGGTGTAATCCGGCCTGGTATCGACTCGCTGGTGGTCATTGACGATTCTATCGTCCGCGGCACTACCATGCGGGAAAGCATCCTGAAGATTCTTGACCGGACCGGACCGAAGAAAATTATTGTGGTTTCATCCGCGCCTCAGATTCGCTATCCGGACTGTTATGGCATTGACATGTGCAAATTAGGTAATTTTGTGGCCTTTGAAGCTGCAGTGGCGCTACTGAACGACAACAAGATGGAATCACTGCTGGATGAAGTTTACCACGAAGCCAAAGCGCAGTTAAAACTCCCGGCTGATGAGATGACAAACTGTGTTCAGAAAATATACAAGCCTTTTACCGCAGAACAGATTTCGGAAAAAATCGGTGAGCTGTTAACGCCAAATACTGTAAAAGCTGAAGTCAAGTTCATTTATCAGTCTATTGAAGATCTGCACCGGTCATGTCCGCATCACCTCGGCGACTGGTATTTCACCGGAGATTATCCAACTCCAGGCGGAAACAGAGTGGTGAATCAGGCTCTGGTGAACTTCGTCCAGGGCAATAACGCAAGAGCATATTAATCATAACCAGTGAGGTTTTTATTTTATGGAACATAACTACGATTGGAAGACAAAAAGAGAGAAGAAGGCATTTCTGGCGCTTGAAGACGGTACCGTAATGCGCGGTTACCCAGTCGGTGCCGAAGTTGACAATGAAGGCGAAGTTGTTTTCAACACCGGCATGACCGGATATCAGGAAATCATCAGTGACCCCTCCTATGCCGGACAGTTTGTCACCATGACTTATACCGAAATCGGCAACTATGGAGTAAATGCCGCAGATATGGAATCACGCAAGCTTTTCCTCAATGGCTTTATCGTGCATAACATGAACGAGCCGAGCAGCTGGCGTGCTGAAAAGTCGCTTACCGATTTTTTGAAAGAACACAATATTCCGGCAATTGCCGGAATAGATACCAGGGCGCTGACCGCCAAAATCCGGACTACCGGTACCTTGAAGGGTTATCTGCACTGTTCAAAGACGGATATGACACCGGAACAGGGCGTTGCAAAAGCGCGCGCCTGGTGCGGTCTGGACAATCAGGATTATGCCTCCAAAGTCTGCTGCGATAAACCTTATCAATGGGATCCGGATGGTTCGCTGACCATAAGCTGGGGGATTGCTAAAGAGCTTCCGCCGGTTGAATTCAAAGTTGTCGCGTATGACTTCGGCATCAAATGGAACATCCTGCGCAACTTGAGACTTCAAGGCATGGACGTGACCGTGGTTCCCGCTAAAACAACCGCTGAAGAAGTGCTAAAAATGAAGCCGGACGGAGTATTCCTGTCCAACGGCCCTGCCGACCCCGCCGCCGTGACTTATGCGATTGAAGCCGCACAGAAACTTATCGGCAAAGTGCCGGTTATGGGCATCTGCCTGGGCCACCAGATATTGGGGATTGCCTGCGGCGGAGACCGTTTCAGACTGAAATTCGGACATCACGGCTGCAATCATCCGGTCAAAAATCTGGCGACTGGCAAAGTTGAGATCACATCTCAGAACCATAACTTCGGTATCGTACAAGATTCTATTCCTGACTGTCTGGAAATAACTCATATGAATCTGAATGACAACACTGTCGAAGGGTTCAAACACCGTACTGAACCGATGTTTGCCGTGCAATACCATCCGGAAGCGTCTCCCGGTCCGCATGATCCGCACTATCTGTTCAACACTTTCCGTGAACTGATGAAGCGCTGATTTTCTGTAAATCAACGTTACAAAAGGAGTCAGAATAAATCCGGATTTTAGTCTGAATTCCGGATTTTGGATTCATGAAAAGTTTGAGAATATAAAATAAAACCCCGGTGCAAACCGGGGTTTTTATTTTGAGCTATGAATCCCGGATTAGCTGTCTCCTGAATCTGTCTCTTTCCCATCCTGACTTCTTTGAAGTTAACCACAGAGGCACAGAGGAATCTTTCTTAACTTTTATGGCAGTTTCATTTTGATAAAACCGCAGATTTAAAAGTCATCCGCACCTTTGAGGCTTACTCTTTTTATTTCCTTTGAAAGCCCTTTCAAATTCCTGAGCATTCCTTATTCCTGAAACTGCAAATACCGCAGTCAAGCGCTGACTTCTGCCGCCCTTGTCTTCCGTCTTCTGTTTTTATTCTGACTCCTTAGATTATACAATCGTCGAACCTGAGGCGAAGAAACGGCTCCAGTGACCTCCACCGTGAACATTGGGTACTGCTTCATCCAATTCGGCAATGCCGCTGATTGTGCCGTCCAGCAGTTCGTTGATTCTGACCGCGATTTCCTCATAGCGCCCGATCTGCGAATTCAAACGCAGCTGAATAACTTCAAAGCCGAACGGTTTGTTGCGGCGCATCCATTGCGTACGGAATGATTTAAGCGCTTTTTTCAAAGCTTTGACCATCGCCGGCATCATGACCTGACTGATCTCTTTCAGGTCTTTTTTGTTTTTCTTCGAATACGCCTTGAGCAGGGCATGGCGGAACTCCAGCTTCATAATCAATACTTCAGCCAGCAGTTTGCCGTGATTGACGTCGGCGTTTTTATTATCTTTACCGGGATTTTCCAGTGCGGCGATCATTTTGCGGTAATTCTTTACTGCGAGGTCGGCCCAACGCGGGTTGACGGTTGTATTATTGTTCCAGTTGATGCCGAGCAGCGGATCGTCCCACAACAATGTATGTCCGGGAATATTTTCCGCTCCGCAGGGATATTGAATTGCTCCCAGCGTGACATAATTTTTATAATTCCCGGAACAGATCGCCGCGAATTTTTTACTGACCACATCATCACAGTCGCAGCCGTAAGCCAGTTCCGCCGCTTTGCACAGCCCGGCAAGCACGGAATCATATTCACAATATGCGCCGTCATCGCCCCACAGCGTAAAGAACAGCTCATTGACTTTCTCCTCCAGACACGCTTCAATACAGGGTTTGACGGTGTCCATCGACAACTGGTGGTCATACCATAAACGTGACCATGTCCACACGCCGGAGCCCATCAGCGGCTCATAGCCCAGATCGCGGTGCCGTCTGATCCAGTCAACATAGAAATCTTTATCCTTATGGTAATAGTCCCAGTAGACAAGCTCCACAGATTTCGGAATTTTAGCTTTGACGCTTTCAGGGATTACGGTATCTTTAGCGTAATAATCCATATTTTTATTGCCCATTCGGAAATACATGTCCGACCAGATCATCGGCTTCAGTTTGTATTTTTTGCAAATTTTTGCAACCTTGTCCAGATGCCGGTTGAAGATTTCAAATCCGCGCTCGTAGCCGAACAGATCCATGAATCTGCCACGGCCCAGGTCATGAGTTTCGTCCATCCCGACATGGATGCGCCTGCTGCCGAAAACACGGCCCCACATCGCGACCATTTTCTCAATCAGGTTATATGTGTCAGCCTTGTCCACCAGCATTACCCCGGCGGTATCTCTGACCGTTCCGCCGTAAGGCGCCCAGCGGAGAATCTGCTCCAGATGGCCGAGTGTCTGGATGCAGGCGATCATTTCAATGCCCAGCGATGCGGCATGAGTATCTATCGCTTTGAGTTCATCTTCAGTGTAAGCCCCGCGCATATAACCGAAATAAGGTTCATCCGGCAGCTTGTAGGTGTCTTCCGTATACAGCATCGCCTGGTTATAGCCCATCAGCGCCAGTTGACGCAGCCATTTTTTGAAATGCTGCACTGTCATTACCGCATTTCTGGAACAGTCCAGCATAATACCCAGCGACTTGAATACGGTGCTCTCCTGCGATTCCAGCCCGGACAGCAGCGTTCCGACAGCTCTTGCCGCCATGCTGACGCCGCCATATTCAACCGTGGCGCTATTGCCTTTGGTGGAAACTGCGGAACAGCCTGACTTTTTAGATTTGATGAATTTTACCTGAATTCCGTCTTTGCTTTTGCCGCAGACCACCGGATATTCATCCGCCAGTGCGGACAGCATGGAATGCAGTTCAACCGGAGTATCCTGTTTTGACCAGTAAATCTTCTGAATGGACATTTTATTCTCCTGATAAAATATTATTTATAAATATCAATACCATTACATATACCACTTGATGCGATTTAAAAAATAGATTTTTCACCCATCATTAATGGTAAATTCAACATTTCTCTCAAACCGGTTAAATTTGCTTTTGTAATTCTTGTAATGATTATGATTTGTTTAAAATTCAAATAAGGTTATAGTTTATTCCTGTAGGGGATTCACTGTTGACGGCTTAGGAAAGGAGATGTTATGGATAAGAATTGCAAGCAACCTGTTATTTTTGTACTGGCGTTGATTATTTATATTATTACGGCGGAATATCTGACGTTGAACGTTCTGCCCGGTATCAGCGCCTTGTTCTGTCAGCCGACAGCCTGGCTGACTCATGTAATAACCGGATGGCCGTTGAGTATAAATGACAATGTCTGCGTGCTGGAAACTCCAAGTATAATTTTACGGATTACAGACAAATGTTCCGGCTTTTCATTTTTTATAACGCTTCATGGAGTGATTCTGCTGGCATTGGTATTAAAAAGTCTCAAATTGATGATTATGTCCATTCTGCCGATTTTAGCCGCAAGCTATGTCATGGCAATCTCGCTGAATGTATGCCGAGTAATGTGCAGTTATCAGCTCAATCAATTGATGCCTGACGATTTTATCATTCCTTATCCCGGAATTCACTTGTTTATCGGAGTCATGATTTTTATTCCATTTCTGATTATCACTTTCATCACGACCAGCAGAACTTTATTGCGAATTGAAAATAACATAAGAAAGGATACACAAAATGAGTCTGTTTAAATACAAAATTGAACTCGGTGCTGCAGCCGATCCGCACTGGCTGATGCTGGCGGTATCCCTGCCGCAAATTATCGTCACCGTAATTCTGCTAAGCGGACTCGGCCTGGTTATCGGGGACATCTCTTCGGAACAGTTGAGCAAGTATGTCTGGCTGCTGGGAGTTGCGTCTTTTAATATTCTTTTCTGGACTGGTTTCAGTATTTTTCGTTGCTATCTGAAAAAATCTACCGGTCCGCTGGTGTCGCTGTTTCTGCTGTGGAGCCAGATACTGGTACTTGCATTCTGCCTGCTCATGTTGTCGGAAGCGGTTCCGGCGACAATCAATAACTTCATATTCCCGGTTGAAACTTATTATGGCTATCTGTTCACTTTTTTCATGCCGGGAATTTTTTATCCATTGCTGATTTTTGCGCAGACGCCATTGCATATGCAAATGAGGAAGGAAACGCTGATTTCTGTAATCATTATCGCCGCTGTGACCGGGGCAGTTTATGTTGTATTGTACCTATTCCGGATATCAAGCAATGTGATTACATCGGTTATCATACATCAAATCCTGTTTCTTTGCGTAATAGTCGTGATAATAATATTATCGGTAATCTTTTTTACGGTGCTGCTGCGTCTGGCGGAACTCATTTATCACCGGATTGAAAAGCATCCGGCGCTGATGATTGCCTATACTGCAGTAATTGCGCTGGTGCTGCCGCTTTCCGGACTGCTGCTGAATATAACTATCCCATTCCCCGTTGATTTCCAGGACTGGCGGGTTTATGCGATAACAATTATTAACGGGACGGTGCTGCTGATTCCATTCGGACAAAACCGTTATCAGAATCTGCTGCTGTTTTTCAGCAAAACTGCATTATACCCGTTCTGCTTATATTTTTTCCTGGTTTTTTTGCCATATCTGCCACTGGCGATGTTCGCGATTCTTGCCGCCGGGCTGGGCTTCCTGATGCTATCTCCAACTTTGTTGTTCTATGTGCAGACCAGACGGATTTATTGTGATTTCAATATTCTTGCGAAGGATTTCAGTAAAACGCTGCTTCTCATTACTGGTATTGCCGGCATTATGATTCTGCCATTGTGGTATACGGCAGGAAGCATCCGCGACCGGATTGTAATAAATCAGGCGCTGGATTTTGTCTTCAGTAGCGATTACTCCAAAAGCGCTGACAGCATCGCCACGGCCAAACCAAGGATTAAAACTGTCATCGCAAAAATAAATGACTGGAAACATGGCGTGGAAATGCCTTATCTGGATTTTTATTATCAATGGCTGGTATTTGACAATCTGACGATTCCAGATAATAAACTGAAGGAAATGTACGAAAAGATATTCGATGAAGAATTTAAGACTGGCTGGAGACATTCATCTTTCAGGCAAATCCGGCGGTTCCCGCGGCAGCGACTCTCCGGCCTGGCAAAGCATTTGCCTAACCCGCAAATATCAATCGTTTCTGCGCAATCAGAAATCAAACTGTTAGATGACGGCACAGTCAAAAACCGGGTCCGGCTGCAAATAAAGAACAATTCGGGGAATAATAACTCAGAATTTATGACTGAAATCAAACTTCCGCAGGATGTTTTCATCAGTGGATTCTGGCTGAACGTAGATGGTAAAGAAGTTGCCGGCAAAATCTTCGAGCGCAAGAGTGCACTATGGATATACGAGATGATTACCGAAACTTCCCGCCGCGATCCAGGTTTGCTATTTTATAATAACCCGCTGACCGTCAGACTGCATGTATATCCGTTCATCAGCAGTGAAACCAGACAGGCGGATGTGGAGTTTATTTATCCGGCCCAGCTCCAGCCTGACATCAGCATCGGCGGCATCAAACTTGATACCGGCAGGAATTCTAATGAAAGCGCTGATAATGGGAATTGGATAGTGATGAAGCCTGAGCAGATTGCAACAATGCCATGCATAGAGCGCCAGCCAGTTCTGGAATTTATCATCAACAGTAAAGACATGGAAGAGGCACTTGCTCATAACGGACGCATGCTGAAACGGATCGCTGAACTGTTCAGAATCAGAGAATATAATCTTTCAGTAGCCGCCCTTGACGCCAAAGTCCTGCTGAAAGACCGGGATATCGACAATATGCATGAAGACATCAAACTTATGGAGCAAGGCAATGGCGCTCAAAATGCAGGATTCATGCCGGAAAGAACTATCAAGCAGCGGTTGCTGGAATGGGAGCAGCGCAAATCTCCTGACAAATTTCCTGTAATCGTATATATCTGTTCAAAACCGGAAAAAATAAATCTGCGGGATTTCGACTATTTCGATGTACTTATGCCAGAAACTGGTTTTTTTACCGTTGCTGATCTGAAAGGCCACTTACAGAAATTCGACATCTCCGGATGCAGTGTTTCCGAACTGAACTCCAGACCTGAATTCAAAAAAACATTCAGAATTAATTTATGGCAAATACTGCCAGCCGATAAATCGTATGTCGCCGCTACGCCTAAAGATAATAAAACGCTTTATAAGCAGGCACAGGAAATGCTTAAAAACTATCAACTAATGTTATATAATCCATCAATGAAAGCTCAAACATATTCCAGACTTGTATCTGAAAGTAAAAAAAGCGGCATCATGCTGCCGCTCACTTCTTACATTGTCCTTGAACGTTCATCCCAATGGAAAATGCTGGAGCGAGTGGAAAAACACAAACTGAAAAACCGTTCCGAATTAGAAAAAGATGAAGTTGATGCCCCTGCCCCATCCGCGTTGCTGCTGATACTGGGATTCGCGGTATTTTATATATTTTACATTCGAGTCCGGAATCATAGGGAGATGTCATCTGGTTAGATATTGTAAAAACAGTTACAAGCGGGTCAAGCTGAAGTTGGAGGAATGCCGAAAACGCTTTTGAAAATTCTGGAGAAGTAAAACTGACTGGAAAAACCCAGCCGATCGGCTGTCTCTTTTACGCTTAATCCTTCTTCGTGGAGCATCCGGTATCCGGCGCGAGCCAGTTCACGATGCACATAACCGGTGGGGGCAATGCCCAGTTCTTTTTTAAAAATAAGATTGATATGCTGCGGAGTAAGGTGAAATTTTCTTGCCAGGTCGGTACGGCCGGGATGTGCGGTCAGGTTAATATTAAGGTAGTTCAGCATTTCATTCAACCGAATATTTTTTTCGCTGCTGGTAGATGACAGCCATCTTTCCGCTAGGCGCAGCCAGATTTCCCTGACAATAGTATTGCGAATCTCTTCGCTGAATCGTCCTGTTTGCGCCGTCGCAAGGGCGGCGCGACGGAATAAATCTTGAAATTCGCCACCGCCGGTCATCGTGATTCGCCGCGGGAAAGGTTCCGGCAAGTAGTCCCCGTCGGCAAAAATACCGTACGGTACAAGTTCACAATGGATGCAACTGAAAAAACCTTTGCTTGAAATCATTCTATATGAATGAAATTCACGAGGCAGGATGACCAGCACCGATCCTGGCGGATGAAGCGCTTTTTCCCCTGTCTCGTGGTTAATGAATTCGAACTCGCCGCGAATTGACAATATCAATTCTAAATCCGGAATGCGCCGTCTTGGCCAGCATGCCTGTCTGATACTGTCCAGAGCCATGTAATTTGCAACTTTTACAACAGGAGAAACATCTTCAGGTCGTAAAATCTTCATTTTTTTACCTAATATTACTATAGTATATCATATTGCGATTTTCATACATTTACAAATCTTAAATATATATTATTATTGTATATATAACAATTTTCACAGAGGACTAAGACAATATGGCAATAAAACCGATACTGGAAAAATGGGAAGGCCGGATGACCGACCGCGAACGTTTCAACCGTCAGATGCACTTTCAGAGCGTTGACCGCAGTTTCAACATGGAATTCGGCTATTGGGATGAGAATTTCACTGAATGGCCGCTGTTCCGCGACAATGGCATTATAAACAATGCTGAAGCCGATATCTTTTTCAATTTTGATAAAATCGCCATCATCGGCGGCAACAGCTGGCTGCATCCGGTATTTGAGCACAAAGTGGTCGAAGAACGCGATGACGTCAATGTAATTATGAACGGCGACGGTTTACTGGCGGAAGTGCAGAAAGCCGGTCAAGGCTCCTCGATTCCGCACTACTTGAAATCCAGTATCGTCACCCCGGAAGACTGGAAAAAATGCAAAGCTGAGCGTTTAAGGCTGGATGATCCTGCCCGAAAAGTAGATATTGCCAAACTCAAAGCAGATCATTCTGACAACCGTGATTATCCTCTGGGCATCTGGACAGGTTCCATGATCGGCAGAATCCGCGACATGCTGACCTTTGAAGGTTTGGCGTATGCCACGTTTGACTATCCGGAAATGGTGGAGGAAATGGTGGAAACTTGCTGTCTGCTGGTAGAAGATTACCTGGACCAGATGCTGCCGCACTTCAAGTTCGACTTTGCCGCGGGTTGGGAAGATATCTGTTTTAAAAACGGACCGATTGTTTCGGTTGATTTCTTCCGCGACATCGTTATGCCGCGTTACAAACGCATCAATCAGAAACTGAAGTCGCACGGCATTGACGTATGGTATTCGGACTGCGACGGCGATGTCCGTCCGATTCTACCCTATTTCATGGAAGGCGGCATCAACTGCCTGTTCCCGTTTGAGGTTATGGGCTGCGCACATCCGGGCGAACTGCTTGACAGGAATCCAGGACTCCGGATCATGGGCGGATTTGACAAAATCCAGCTAGGCAACGGCAAAAAAGCCATAAAGGAATATATGGAAACCCTGGTTCCGTATGTCGAACGGGGAGGCTATATCCCGTTCTGCGACCATCGTTGTCCGCCGAACGTTTCGCCGGATGATTATCTCTACTACCTCGACTTGAAAAAAGCGATGTTCGGCCTGAACTCTCCAATGTATAAGAAGAGTTAAAGCAAGGGAGCTGGAAGTCAGCGGGAAACTGCTGACTTCTGACGCTATTTCAGCGCCGCGATGGCATCGGGTACAGTATCCAAAGGTTTTACTTTATACCAGGCCTGAATGACTTTGCCGTTTTCATCAATCAGAAATGAAGAACGGATGATGCCGGTGTATTTTATAAACAATATCGAGCTTTTGCCCCACGCCCCGTAAGCATCAGCGACTTTGTGGTCTTCGTCAGTCAGCAGTTGAAAAGGCAGATTGTATCTACCGGCAAATTTTTTCTGCGCACTTACCGTATCCGGACTGATGCCGACAGCGGCAACACCTTTGTCGTTCAGTGCCTGAAAAGCGTTCCGGATTGAACAAGCCTGCATGACACAGCCTGGAGTTTCAGCTTTGGGATAGAAATAAAGCAACAGTTTTCTGCCTGTAAAATCTGACAGTTTAATCGTTTTCCCATCCTGATCTTTCAATTCGAAGTCAGGCGCAATGTCTCCGTGTTTCAATTCTGACATTTTTAAATCTCTTATTTCAGCGCGTCAATGGCATTGGGTACGGTATCTTCCGGCTTCACCTTGTACCATGCTTGAATAATAACGCCTTTTTCATCAATCAGGAATGAAGAGCGGATTATGCCCATATATGTTTTACCATACATGGATTTCTCGCCCCACACGCCATACGCTTCGGCGACTTTATGCTCCTCATCGGCCAGCAACTTGAATGGGAGATTGAATTTTGCGGCAAATTTTTTCTGGTCATCAACCAAGTCAGGACTGATGCCGACAGATGCAATTCTTTTGCCGGTCAAATCCTTGAAAGAGTCACGGATAGAACATGCCTGCGTTGTGCATCCAGGAGTGTCGGCCCTGGGATAAAAATAGAGCAGCAGCTTCCGCCCCTTAAAATCGGACAACTTAACTGTTTTGCCATCCTGATCATTCAAACAGAAATCAGGCGCTGCATCACCTTTTTCTAATTCCGTCATCTTTCCGTCTCCTCTGTTGGATTGATTACTATTAAACGGCGATTTTTTCACCGTCACGTCATGAGTAGAACTGCAACCTTGAATCACCAAACAGTTAACGACTGCAAAGAGTATGATTAAGAATTGCATATATTTTTGGGAATGACGTGCAGACTCCCCAATTCGCCACCGCCGAGCAGTGTAGAGATTACTTTACACTTGCTGCGCAGCAGAAAAAAGATCGGTCGGTCGTAATCACTAAGTGTTTCGAAATTCCCCTGCCCTTTGGCCACCACCAGGTCGGCATTGAACATTTCATCCATGAATTCACGACTGGTATGGTTCAAAGACACTCCCGGCGTCATGTCTCCAGTATCAATAATTCTGACCGGCAATCCATCAAGCCCGGATTCAGCGACTTCCCGCATCGTAATGTCGTTGAGGATCGGCTCGCCGCGTACTCCAAGTATGATCTTTTCGCGGTAAGGTTCGATCAACAGCCGGTCGAATACCGCTTCGCCGCAATTGTCGGCGATATACAGAATCGTCTTAGCAGAATTCATGGCGTGTTCAAGCTGCCTGACTGCATCCATATCCAAGGGCATATCAAACACATCAAGAATTTTCTGTTTCGCCGAATCCAGTTGAAAATCCTTGTCCGCGCCGTAATCAATGATATTACCGCCGATAACCAGACGGACAATGGCGTCAAAGCGGTCGCTTTTTGTCGCTATCACCTCCCGAAAAAACGGCAGCAGTTCAAGTGCGAATCTAGTCGAACAATCTTTTACTTCACGGTACGGATCGTCTATCCCGGTAACTTTCTTAATTATTTTATGAAACAAACGTGCCTGTTCAGGAGGAGTAATCGAAAAATCTGCATCCACGACTTCAGCCAGCGTCTTTTTTATGATTTCACGGCGGAGGTCATCGTCCAGTGTTACCATTTTGGCAACATGGACTATATGCGAAACAATGCATGGAATGCAGTCATAAGTCGTTTTCATAAAAATTCCTGTTTTTTACTCTGTTAAAATATCGCATTTAAACTCATGTACAAACTAGAAAAGTAAGAATCGCGTCATGAAAACTCTTTGCAAAAATCCAGACAGCGTATATCTTCAATATCATATCTTAAAAGTATTCTGCGGAGATATAAACTTTGCATTTCAAATTTAAAAAAAGTTCATCCCGGGAAAAACGGATTTTCTACTGCTGCATTGCTGGGATAGCAGTATTCACCTTATTCATTACACTCTGCTCGTGGCATGTCAACCGCGAAGCCGGCCCGTTCCTTTATGACTCGTTTGAGTCAGTTCCATACAATGACATCGGTCTGATTCTGGGAATTTCCAGAACTGACAACAATGTTCCGAATGAATATTTTGACTACCGGATCGAAGCCGCAGTAAAACTGTACAAGAAAGGGAAAGTAAAATATCTGCTGATCAGCGGCACCGCCGATCCGGCAGCAAGTTATGATGAGATCATTGATATGACAAAAGCATTACGCAAACGCGGCATTCCGGATGGCGTAATTTTATCCGACAAAAGCGGAAACCGCACACTGGACTCGATTATCCGGGCAAAAGAATTGCTTGGTTTGAAGAGATTTACCATTATTTCCCAGGAGGATCAAAATATGCGCGCTCAATATATCGCCCGGTATTACGGGATGGACACAGTTGGATTCAATGCCATGACGCCTGACTTATTCATTTCCCGCTGGGAGGTTGAGCTTCATGAATGGCTGGCAAAAGTCAAAATGATGCTGGATCTTTATATTTTAAAAACACGTCCTGAAGTGTCCGGCAAAAACGGAATCAGCGTACCGGCTGCATGCATCAGGGAAAAAGTTATTTCAAATCTTTAACATTAGAGGCTGCAAAATTGCATTTCAAATTAAAAAAAAGTTCGTCATTGGAAAAGAGGTTTTTTTTCTGCGCTGTCGCCGGAGTTGCGGCAATAATCTCAATTATTATGCTCTGTTCATGGCATGTCAGAAGCCAAACCGGATCATTTCTTTATAATTCGGTTGAGTCAATTCCATACAATGATGTTGCAATGGTGCTGGGCACCTCCCGTACCGACCACAAACTTCCGAATGAATATTTTAACTGCCGGATCAACGCGGCGGTAAATTTATACAAGAATGGCAAAGTAAAATACCTGCTGGTCAGCGGCGCGGCCAGACCCAAAGCGAATTATGATGAAACAGCAGATATGAGAAATGCATTGCGCAAACGCGGCATTCCGGACAATGTAATCCTGTCCGATCCGGATGGTCATCGTACACTAGACTCGATTGTCCGGGCCGTGGAATTATTCGGCTTGAAAAAATTTACCATTGTATCTCAGGAGGATCATAATGAGCGTGCCCAGTATATATCCATATATTACGGTCTGGATACTGTGGCATTCAATGCAGTGACGCCTGATTTATTTGTATCACGGATTGGTGTTGAAATTCGTGAAAAACTGGCCAAAATAAAAATGCTGCTGGATCTTTATATTTTAAAAACCCGTCCTGCCGTATCCAATAAAACCGGAATCAGCGTACCGGCATCATGCATCAGTGAAAAAGTTATTTCGAATCTTTAGAAATGGCTCTGAAACCATTGATTTAATCTAAAAAAAAACTTTCTGCGGCTATTATTTTTAACTGTTTGTGCTATATTAGCTTCCACTTTGTTTTATGTTAGGATTCTATACAACATTTTAACGATTAACAAAAAAGGGAGTCTAAACTGTGAGTTACACTGTTATCGTGTTTGTAAAACAGGTTCCGGATACCCAGAACATCACCGGCGAAGCAATGAAGCCGGATGGGACTGTGAACCGTAGCGCTCTCCCGGCGATATTTAATCCGGAAGACTTGAATGCGCTGGAACTCGCGTTGCAACTGAAAGACCGTTATGGTGCCAAAGTAGTAGTCGGCACCATGGGACCGCCGAATGCAGCCGAAGTATTGCGTTCATCTCTTTATCGGGGTGCGGATGAATGTGTCCTGCTTACGGACAGAAGCTTTGCCGGTGCCGATACTCTGGCTACCAGTTATGCATTAAGCTGCTGCGCTAATAAGATCGGAAAATTTGACCTGATTCTTTGCGGCAGACAGGCTATTGACGGCGATACCGCTCAAGTTGGCCCCCAGCTTGCTGAAAAACTCAAAATTCCGCAGATATGCTATATTGAAGAAGTGATCAAGCTGGATAAGAAAAAAATAGTTGCCAAACGCGCGATCGAAGGCGGCTATGAAATCCTGGAGTCTCCGCTGCCGGCACTGCTGACAGTCATTGATTCCAATGTACCGCGTCCCCAGGCTGCCCGCAAAATCATGAAGTACAAGAATGCCAGAACCCGTACTGAACTGGCTAAGGATCATGCCAATGCTAATTATACAGATGCCGAACAGCTTGCTGTCGAAGAAGAAGCCTTGAAACAGAAAGGTCTTCTGATCTACGAATGGAGTGCTGAGGATGTCGGAGCCGATAAGGGTCGTACCGGCCTCGCCGGGTCACCGACCAAGGTCAAGAACATCATGAGTGTCGTTCTGACCGCCACCGATACCAAAAAAATAGAGCCGTCTGAAGAGGGCATCAAGAATCTGGTCCACGAACTTATTGATGATCATACACTGGGGTGATGGATATGTCTGAAAAAATCGGAAATGTATGGATATTTATAGAGCAGGAAGGCGGCGTTATCGCTGATGTCAGCCTTGAGCTCGTGTGCAAAGGCCACGAACTTGCCAAACGCCTCGGCGTCAAAACCGAAGCCGTACTGCTTGGCGACAACGTCGGCAAATGCGTTGACACACTTTATCATTACGGCTGCGACACTGTTTTTCTGGCGGAAGACAAACGCCTGGAACCGTTTACCGTACTGCCGTATGCCAAGGTCTTGATTGACCTGATCAAAGAACACAAACCGAACATTCTGCTGTTCGGCGCGACCTTGAAAGGCCGTGAACTGGGACCGCGCGTCGCTTCTGAAAAGCTAGCCGGACTTACCGCTGACTGTACCGATCTTCAAATCGATGATTTCGATGACAAGGTCAACAAGCAGTTCTACAAAAACAAACTCATGCAGATTCGTCCAGCGTTCGGCGGCAACATCATCGCAACCATCGTCAATACATGGGATGACCCGCAGATGGTTACCGTCCGCGAAGGCGTCATGAAAATGGATGAACCGGATACAACCCGCAAAGGTACGCTGGTTAAAGTCACCCCTGCCCTTTCCAATGATGATGCGATTGTCAAAGTCATGGAACGCGTCAGAGAGGCAAAAGAAATTAATTTAAAAGGTGCTCAAGTCATCGTGGCCGGCGGCTACGGAGTCGGCAGCAAAGAAAACTTCAAATGGATTTATGCTTTGGCCGAAGCGCTCGGCGGCGAAGTCGGAGCATCCCGCGCTGCGGTTGATGCCGGTTGGATTGATCACGATCATCAGGTCGGACAGACTGGAGTTACGGTTCGTCCGAAATTGTACATCGCCTGCGGCATCAGCGGTTCTATTCAGCACCGCGCCGGAATGGATGACAGCAAAAAGATCATTGCCATCAATACTGATCCAGGTGCGCCGATCTTTTCCGTTGCACATTACGGGATTGTCGGTGAGCTGAACGATGTTATTCCGAAAATGATTAAAGCCTATAAGGCAAAGGTCTAAGGGGGGACGCATACCATGGCCAATTTTTATACTGACAATAAGGACCTCCAGTTCACGCTTAAGAACCTGGACCTCAATGAAGCCGTCGGGCTTCGTGAGAAAAACTATAAAGAAGCGGAAAAATTCGATCACGCGCCGAAAAACTATGCTGACGCGCTCGATAACTATCAGCGGATTCTTGCCGTCATCGGTGAAATCTGCGGCGATAATATCGAACCCAGATCGCGTACCGTTGACGAAGAAGGCCCGCACTTTGAAAACAACACTGTTACTTATCATCCGCTTACTCAGAAAAACTTGCACGACCTCAAGCAGGCTGATGTCATGGGAGTAATGCTGCCGCATCAATACGGCGGTCTTAACTGCCCGGTGACCATCTACACGATGATGACCGAAATGGTCTCCCGTGCCGATGCCAGTCTGCAGAACCTATTCGGTCTTCAGGATATTGCCGAAACCATCAGTGAATTCGGTTCTGATGAACAGAAAGCACAGTTTCTACCCCGTTTCGCCACCGGCGAAGTTGACGGTTCTATGGACTTGACCGAACCCGATTCAGGGTCAGACCTTCAGTCTGTCCGACTCAAAGCCTGGCAGGATCCTAAAACCGGACAATGGTATCTGAACGGAATGAAACGTTTTATCACCAACGGCTGTGCGAAAGTGCATCTGGTGCTGGCGCGTTCCGAAGAAGGAACATCCGACGGCCGCGGCCTTTCAATGTTCATCGCCGAAGCATGTCCGCAGCTCGTGGTCAGACGTATCGAGCACAAACTCGGGATCCACGGTGTTGCCACAGCTGAATTGCAATACAATGACGTTCCCGCCCTGCTCTGCGGACAGCGCCGCCGCGGCCTGACCAGATATGTCATGTCGCTGATGAACGGTGCCCGCGTGGCGATCAGCGCCCAGGCGCTCGGGATTGCCGAAGCCTCGTTCAGAGAAGCGCGTAAATACGCTTCCGAGCGCGAGCAGTTCAAACGCAGCATTGACCAGTTCCCGGCGGTCTATGACATGCTGACCAGAATGAAAATGAAAGTTCTGGCGGCAAGAACGCTCCTTTACGAAACCACCCGTGCGGTTGATCTGCGCAGCGGTTACAATCACCTGATGGAAACGCTTTCAGAAAAGGAACTCACTCAGGAAATCCGCGACAAAGCCAAGTATTACAACCGTGTTGCCGGAGTTCTCACCCCGATGAGCAAAGCTCTTTCAACCGAAATCGCCAATGAAGTTTCCTACGATGCCATCCAGATTCATGGCGGCACCGGCTACATGAAGGATTTCAATGTCGAGCGCTATTATCGTGACGCCCGTATCACTAACATCTACGAAGGCACCACCCAGCTTCAGATTGTCGCCGCCATCGGCGGGGTCATCACCAGAGCCAATGAAGAACGGATCAAGGAATTCATGGCCCTGCCCTATGACGGGAAACTGATCAGGCTCAAGGATAAAATCAGTGAAATGCACAAGCTGCAGCTTGATGCGATCAAGTATATCACTGAGAAAAAAGACAGCGCATACTACGACCTCCAGGCACATAACCTGGTCACAATGGAAACCTATATCTTCGTCGGACTGCTCATGCTGAGAGACGCCCTCAAGGACAACTCTCGCGAAGTGCTGGCTGAAAGATATATCCTCGATTCAGTCTCTGATTTCAAGAAATGTTACATGGAAGTTGTTGGCGGCGATGTGTCTACTATTGACAATCATCGCGTGATCATTGACTTCTAATAACCAAGGTCAGCGGGGATCACATCCGGGTTCCCCGCCGGCCAGCAAGGAGTTAAAAAGGTGAATAACGCTTATCTCGAAAAGGCAAAGAAAATCATTACCGACCCGAAGGTGCTCAGCATCGTGGCGGCCAAACGGGCAAAACAACTGGCGCTTGGCGGCAGACCGATGGTCAAATGCCACTCTGACAACGTGCTCGACGTTGCGCTGCTGGAGATTGCTGAAGGCAAACTCTATTACGAATATGGGCCGGAAGAAGAAGCCGTTCAAGTGGAAGATATTTTCAGTCTTGAAAATGTTTCCGCCGGACCGGCTGAAACCAAAGACTGAGCAGCCGTCTTGTTAAAATGAGATATTTAAAGCTGGTGTGCGAAATTTTATCGCAGACCGGCTTTCTGTATTTAATAATGTTATTATAGCAAATACGTTGCGAAAGGAGAATGTTCTGATGACTGAATGCTGCAAGCCGCTAGTCGCTGTAATGATGGGAAGCAAAAACGATTTGCCGATTCTCAAAAGTGCTTTCCAGACTTTCAAACAATTCGGAGTACCCTTCACTGCCCGGGTTATGTCCGCTCATCGTACTCCGGATGCCGCCACGGATTTTGCAATCAACGCCGAATCAGCCGGTATCAAAGTAATTATCTGTGCTGCAGGAATGGCCGCCCACCTGGGTGGTGTTGTTGCCGCCCACACCACACTGCCGGTCATCGGACTTCCAGTTGCATCTGAACCGTTCAATGGATTGGATGCCCTGCTGGCAACAGTCCAGATGCCTCCTGGTATTCCAGTAGCAGCGGTCACTGCCGGAAAAGCCGGCGGAAAAAATGCGGCGCTATATGCAATAGCAATTTTGGCATTAAGCTGTCCGGAATTGTCCGGAAAACTGAAAGAATTCCGCAAAGAACAAACCGCACAGGTAATGAAGGCTGACGAAGAACTCCAGCAGGAGTTGAAAGCAGGGTTGATTTACTGATGAAAACCATATACACAATTCTGTTCTTTATCACGACTGCAATGCTTTTTGCGGCAAATCCAGATGCAGCCGCACTGCAACACATGGAGCCGGAAGCTCCGAAGATTGATCCATTCTATCGCAAAATCCACGATGTCCTGGAAATCCTAAAACAAAAGAAAATTGTCAATGAAAACGGACTGACTGAAAATGAGAAAAATCGAATTGTTGAGGCTTTGTTAAAGTCAATCCGAAGTGATTTGCGCTATATCCCGTCAAACAGCAAAGATTTAGTCATGGAATGCGCCAAATCTTCGCAAAGCCATATTTTTCAGCCGGTTTCACTGAGAAACGGCAGGATTATATATTTTAGAATAGATTATTTATCAGATGATTCAGTATCAAAACTAATCGTGAACTACGAAAAGTCATTGTCTGCGTCAAATGCTCCTGAAGGTGTTGTTCTTGATTTACGAAACTGCCGTAGTTTTGAAATTCAGAATGCAGGCAGAATTGCATCTGCTTTTTTCAATATGCCGACTCAAAACATTCAAAAGAATGGTGTAAAAAATCAACCTAACTGTGCTATATTGATTGGCGAAACTACTATCGGAACTCCGGAAGCAGTCACTTGGCTTGCAGAAAAATCAAAAAACGTCATTACGCTCGGCGTACCTTCTGCAGGGATGCCGTTCAAACCTGAAATGATAAAACTACCTGACAACTCAAGTCTGCTCGTTCCGCAAATCCCTGATGCTTATAAAGACATGCCCGACGGCCCGGTAAAACCGGTCATCGATGCAATCTCTATCAAAGCAGTAAATCAGCAGCATGAGCAAGGTGTTTTTGCCGAAGATCCGTGTGTAATGAAGGCTTCAGATATGCTGATCAGTCTTAAGACTTTCAACAAGGTTAAACGCTGATTTATAAATCAGAAAATGTTTTTTATTTTTTGAAAAATTTTCCTCGCTTTTATAGTTAATTCATTTGCATCTTAAGCATTAAATGCTAAAGTATTTTCCTGTTACTTGTGGCGGCTTAGCTCAGCTGGTTAGAGCAATGGAATCATAATCCATGTGTCTGGGGTTCGAGTCCCTAAGCCGCTACCATTTTTCCTACTAGAAAACTCCACAAAATACCGCAACATTCCAAGAATGTGTATAGCAAACTGTATATACGTTAGTCAGATACATCTGACAGAGCCGAATGCTTGAATTCGTGAACCGCTCGAAGCGGTTACCTTGTATTAACGTTTAATTCTTTTACCGGAACAAGTCGCCTTGTTTGTTCAAGTTTTCTATGTAACCTGAAGTCCCATGAATTATAACACGTTTTCGCCTGCTGATAGCTTCATCCGCTTGAAAATAAAATAGCCGGCAGAATTTTATCCTGCCGGCTATAAAAACGCTTAGGCGTTACTGAAACTTAGTAGCTTCTGCGATCGCCGCCGCCACTGCGGCCGCCACCGAATCCGCCGCCGCCACTGCGACGTTCGCCGCCTTCGGGTTTCGGACGGGCTTCGTTTACATTGATACTTCTGCCATCAAGATCGGTGCCATTGAGCGCATTGATTGCGGCCGTGGCTTCTGCGGTGTTGGACATTTCGACGAAGCCGAAGCCTTTGGAGCGTCCGGAGTCGCGATCCATGACTACGCGAGCAGATTCGACCTGTCCGTGCGCCTGGAATAGTTCTTTGAGGGATTCGTCTGTGGTTTTGAACGAGAGATTGCCGACATAGAGATTCATTTTTCTTCTTCCTGCACGCCATGATTATTATTATAAAACCGAAAATATTTCCATGGCCAGAAACATATTTCGATATTACTCTTTAACTCCGGCAGGTAACTCTCCGGTTTGCGTCAGCCTAAACCAAGGCAGACAAAATAGAACAATTACTGGACAGTATTAACTCACGTCCGGTAAATTTAAACAACCCCCTCATAAATTTAACACCTGTAAAACATTATTTAAAATGTCATATCAATAAGAATAGCAACAGAAATCATAAATACAAGCATTTTTTATAAATCGTCTGCGCAAGCCGATTATTTGTACCTGTTTTTTTCAATATCAAGGCATAAAACAGGCTGTCTCGGGAAAATCATGGAATTCTTGTCCTGACTGATTTTATGTTTAAAGTGATGGTGCCCGGAGCGGGACTGGAAATTATAGTAGATAATTAAAAATTATCCGGACTTGATCTCTGGCCAGGGATCGGGGATACCGGAAAAAGGCGAGGCAGGTTTGGTGCCAAACAACCAACTGTCTCACCTTTTTCTTTGTCCGGCAAGCACGAATGCAAATAGAGGTGAGTAAAAAACAAGAGAACGAAGTCAAAAGAGCAAAATTAAAACAGGAAGCACAAATTATGGCAGCGCGGCGAGAGAGCATTAAACGGATTATCATCGACAACGACAATGAACGTGAAATCAAAAGCGAATCATTATACTCGGTGGTGAAAACTCTCTAAAATTTTAGAAACTAACCGAAAATTGGTTTATAACCTGATACGTAGCAAGAGATTTGCGGCGGTAAAAATAGGACGAGGCTGGAAGGTGGTCGGGGCGTCGGTGATCGCGCATATTAAGAAACAATACCGGTAAGAGTTTTACCGCCGGCGCAAAGAAGGAGTAGATGATGGGATTGACCATTGCATTGACCACGGTGGAACTGTGGGATTGCCTACGGTATTTTCTGACGAATGAGGAAAAACACGCCGGCGTGATGTGGGCCGCAATCATGGCCTATCAGTACCTGAGCGGGGCGCGAATCAGCGAAGTCCTGGCGCTGAAACGCAGACAGATTTGCGCGGAGAACGGCACGCTACATCCGTATTTCAAGCGCACGAAACTCAAGACCGGCAAAAGTAGATCAGAACATACGGTGCGCATTGATCCGGCTTGCGAGGTTGCGCAGGTGGTGCAACGCTGGATGGAGGAATCGCGGCGGCGGTATGCGCGGCTATCCGTGGACGAATGGGCATTCGCCTGCGGGTTCCGGGATAAACCGGTCCGGCGGGATAACGCCTGGAAAGCCTATCAGCGGGCATACAAGTTCCTCGGGATTGATTATGTCAGCCGCGGAACACACGCGATTCGCAAAACGGCAGGCGAGGTTCAATACGATATCAACCGGCAGGCTTCCGGCGACGGTTTCCGGGCGGTGCAGCAGGTGCAGAACTTTTACAGCCATGCGACATCGGCCAACACGGAAAAGTATTTGAGAATAAAGCCGGGCGCAGAAACGGAGATAGCCAGGCAGCATGGCGAATGCGTGAGAATAAAGACATCCACAGCAGATGTTCAGAACGATTTGGCTGACAACTGAAGTATTTTATGCGACTAGATGCTTAACTGATTTTTAACCATATTTAATTTCGTTCAAGTTCCGGCTCGACACTTATCACCGGTTTATTCAGTTAGGATTGGTCGCACAGAGGATTATAGCTGCGATCTCCACTACGGCTGCCCTGCTGGTCTGGAACTCCTACGGTTTCTGGCTTCGGACTATCTGCCAGGAACAATGCACTGCCGCAATGATCGTTTCTCTTGTGCTCAAAAACAAGTTTCAGAAATTTATAATGGATGGATATTCGCACGGAAACCTCGTGAAATTTATCCGTCCCAGATTTGATATTTCACAAAAAATGGCTCAAAGATGGTTGCCTGACAGAAAAGAATGCATTGGCATGCGTCTTTTCTGGTATGGATATGAATTGCTCAAGAAAAAATACGGTTACTATCATGCCGCCGCAAATAGTTACGGACCGATTGATAACTTCACAAACTCGGTACTCTCAAGACATTTAAAGAAACTTTGCTTTTCATTTTTTTGATTTTTCCTTGAAACATTATTTTCTAGGTTTAGATTGATATATAATATACAGGGGAGTGGATATTCACCGGCGATGAACTGTCAAGCGATGCTGAACTGAATTAACATTAAGATGATTTATGAAGAGGTTATTCTGGGCATTTGCAGGGCAGGAATGCACTTTTCCACCATGCAAGATAGTGAGAATGGCAGGATAATCTTGGAGAACTATAAGAAACTGCTTGCTGGCATGTGGAATTTGTAAGTAATCAAGTTGCCGGGTAGAGCAGTCACTGATTTCCCCAAGTTATCTTTCTAGAAAAGCAACGTTGACAGAAAGGAACTAATGAAATGAGCGGCGACAACAGCATCAGCTTCTTTTGCTCTCATTGCTCACAATCTCTCGAAGCAGAATCAGCCATGGCAGGCCGGGAGACCAAGTGTCCGGTGTGCCAGAAATCAATTGCTATTCCAGTCCCCCAGCCATCAATTCCGCAACTCTCTCTGCGTAACTTTCTCTCAAACTCCCGCGAAGCGAAAGCTGTTGATCCGAAGAGGCGTGATGAGAAAGTCACTTTAAGTTCTCCTAAGCCGGCGGTGCCCGTTGCCGAATCAGTAGAAAAAATTACTTCCGGGCCGTTTATTCAGAGAGTTAAAGAAAATAGGCATCCTTTGGAATCCGCTAATTCTGCCCACCTCCACGATGCGTATGGCCGGAAGAAGATTAATTCGGAATTGCCGATAAAGCCAGCCCCGGATTTGCATCGGACAGTAGAGCCGGACACTTCCTCCACGCCGATTACGCTATTGATTCCGCATAACAAATCCACGCTCTCAAGTCCAGTCAATGCGCCGCTGCAATCGGAGGCAATATCATGCAACCACTGCGGGGCTCAACATCATCCAGGTACTGTCATCTGCGATTTATGCGGACAAAGTATTAATGCAGGCCGACAACCGCAAACAGTAAAACCCAAAGATCAACATCATCCATTGAGCCTCAACCGCCGTTGTCCGGACTGCGGAAAGAGTGTGACACCGGAAGACGTCATCTGTATCGATTGCGGTCTGAATCTGAAGACGGGGAAGAAAACAGCAACTCATTACGAAGACGAAGTGGATGAGCCCCCGGCAAGTTACGTAAAATACCAAGAGACGAAAGCGAATCCACCGGCAGATTACAATGTGAGTTCCGGGCTGGGCCCCTTTGGTTACATTGCCACAGGAATTATTCTTACAGTCCTGGGCTTTGGACTTACACGGCATAGTTATGACGCTGTTGCCTCGAGCGGAGGCCAGTATACCATCTATACAGGACTCATGATTATTGGGATCTATAACATATTCAAGGGGTTTTTCAGATGGTTTGGCGATTAGGCGCAATAATAATTCAGCAGTATTCCAATTATATTCAATTTAAATAAACGGATTTAAGAATAGAAATTAATTAAATATTATCAGATGCAAAAGAAAAATTTAAATCAGTAAATTTCTGAATAAAAGAGCTAAAAATTGACCAAAATATTTAAGTACCACCTTGATAAAAAGGGACGCACGGAATGAGCGACGACAACGGCATCAATTTTCTTTGCTCACATTGCTCGCAATCGCTCGAAGCTGAATCCGACATGGCAGGGCAGGTGATCAAGTGCCCAACATGCTATAAATCAATTACTATTCCAGCCACTCCCCCATCAATACCGCAACTAAGTCTGCGTAACTTTCTCTCAAAACCCGGTGAAACGAGCATTGTTGAATCTGGAAAATGTGTAAATAAAGTCACTTCAATTTCCCTAACGCATGTGCCGCACTTTGCTGAAGCGGCAGAGAAAGTTGCTTCCGGACTGCTTACTCAGGCCGGTCCCAAAATCAGACATCATTCGTGCTCCAGTGAACCTATCACGCGGCACACTATTGCTTCAAATGCCGACACTCATGGCCTGGAAAAGTGCGATTCTGCATTTGATGCAGAATCGCATATGAAGCACGAGCCGGATTGGCATCGTACAAACAAAACGTCGCCTGACACTACCTCAATGTCAACTGACTTAAACACGACACTTTCGATGGGCAGCATTTTGAGATTGTCCCTTGGCGAGCTGCTACCATCAGTAATTGTCTATCTAATGAAGTTTTTCGGATTTTTTGTACTCGCCCTGGGAGTGATTGGGCTTGGGTTCTGGCAGCAACTATTCTTTTTTCATGCTCATGTCATATTTCGGGTCATCGCGACAATTGTTTATGCTGTATTCGCATTATGTTTTTTCATCAAGATTTTAGGGTGGATGGCACAGCAATATCTGGCAGTAGCAGAGCAGTATGAGCGCGGTGCGTTGATACCAAACATGGATCGACCTAAATTGGTCTGCCTCGGTATGTACCTGGAGGTTCATGCCATAGGCTCACTCCCATTAATTTGCGGTATTTTTACTTTGTGGCTTGCTGGACTCGGCCCTATTCAATTATGCTTACTGGGATGCGGGGCGCTGTGGTTTGGGTTTTATGTTCCGATGGGAATTGCGGTGGCAGGAGCCTATGGCGTAATTAACCCGATTTTCGTGTTGAGAACTACAGTCAAGATGTTTACAGGATATTTTTTCTTATTACTGTATTGCGTTCCATTCATAGTTGCATCTTACATCGCCGCGAACCTTCTGCAAGTTGCGGTGTCGGGTGCCTCTGAATTAAAATTAGCGCAATTTCTTGCTTCGATGCTGACTGAAGTTGTGGGGATGCTATTTATCCAGTTTGGAGCTTTTTCTCTAGTTGCAATGATTGGTGCGTTATTAAGAAAGTATAAGAACTCTCAACAAATAACCAGAAGTGAAGTAACCGAGTCGTTGCGTTACACAGGGGTTGCAATTGCAGTTGCGATTGGATTAGCAGCACTTCGACTGGCGCCGTTCTGGACGGCCGATCCAATCACGCAATCACAACATATAAATCTTGTGAACAAACTTATCGCTGAAATGGCAGATAGCGGTAAACTAAGTTCATCAGAGAGGAATGTTGCGATGCTCAAAGCAACAAGCGAGGTTGCTAAAATACTCAAGAGCAGGCCGCACTTCTTTGGAGACTACTGTCACGAGTTGGAGAAAACCGAACCTGCTATTGCTGCAGCCAGAGAGGAAATTCTTAGGATAATAATGGTTAATATTTTTTCTAAATCCTCTTCTGTTACGTCCGCAAACACTGTGGACGTGCCTGATCCAGCAGCCCTGTTAGAAATTCCATCTGTCCGCACTTCTATTTATAATGCCGCTTTTGCCATTATCACGAATGAACGAGATGTCAATTGGCTCCTTGAGCAATCTTGTTCTGAAATTCCAAATGTACGCCTCTTCGCAGCAGATGCGCTGAGATCAACATTCCTATTTCAAATTCTCGACAAAGATATGCAAAGCCAGTTGGCGTCGAAAATGTCTCTGGATGAGAAAAAAAGTATTTACAAACAATTTCTATCAAAGTCGGAACAGCGTTGGGAACAAGCATTGGCAGGCCAATACGCTTTCGCCTTTGAAGGTATATGGAGAGAAGGCGATAAGACAGAGAAAGTAAAGTTTCAGGCTGACCGGCACTGCTTGAAAGTGGCTTGCAGCAACGGACAATGGAAGATCAATTTCCTTGATGTTATTTGGAATGGCGACACAAGACAACTTCCCTCACTAAATTTGAGTTCACCTCGTCGTGAGTCGGTCGAGAAATTGGGTTTCAACGAAATGTGGGCAGCTAGATTTAGCGACTATGCAAGATGGAAGGACAAAAGTATATTTCTAATTAGCTCCTGCCAGCAAGGCACTTTTCAAGTAATACTGAATTGCTATCCGGAATTCATCGCGCCGCAGAGAATAGAAACTGTGGATACCACAGACAGAGTCACCCGCAGTTACTCACACAGGGGCATCCGCAGCTCTCCGCTTAGAGTCACCAGTAGCTTCGATCACGGGCGTCCCGGTTTCACAGAGTTCAGATGCTATCTCGTAAAGACTCCTCCAGTCAAAGAAACGTTTATTGCATCGGAGGCTAAACCTGAACCTGAACCTGTCAGAAAAATAGAACAGCCGAAACTTGAAACTCCGGAACTTACCAGAAAAATCGAACAGCCGAAACCGGAAGCTGTACTCCGCGACATGGGGGAAATTCGTGCTGAGCTGCTGACCGAGTATGACCAGAAATTACCAGAGCGGGTGGTGGGCGATTTCGTGAAATTATACCATCACGGCATCAGCATCAGCGGTAAAGTAACTGAGATCACATCCGCCAGCGTGGTGCTTTTTTCCGAACAGAACACACGTGTGGTAATCCCATTGATAGACCTTGACACAGATTCGCGATGCCTACTGGACCACGTTTTTCGTGCAAGAGAAATCGAACGAGTCGCACAGCAACGAGCAGCGGCTTTGTCAGAACCTTTACATGGGACACCGCTCATGGCGGCACCGGCAATTTCGCCGGCACAACTATCGCAAACTCCAGCTTCACCAAATCCGCCGAGCCCGGCAATTTTGCCGCCTTCAGAAAAAAGCAAGGATGCATTGAAGATTGAGGAATACCAGAAAAAGATAGAGGAATTAAATACAGTTCTTAAGACTGTCACGAAACAGTGCACTAATGCGAAGGTCAACTATGACAGAGCATCATTACAGTATAATCAGACAAAGAATACCTTAAAGACGCAGAATAGTGTCAAGAATGAAAACGCAAAGTGGCAGGATATGAACGACAAGAAAAAATCCTATGATGCTCTGAACTCACAGAAGGAAAACATCAGCAGCGACATCCAGAACTACAACCAGATTATCAGTAATTTACAGCAAAAAAAATATAATTGAATTGATTTTGAACCTGCGTAGACGCTCCATGCGGAGGCATTCAACTTTCTTCTTTCCGTAATTTATATCAAACTCGATTGCGGAAACATGAGAGGCATAGAACAGGCATCTTGCGATCTCGTAAACAATTACCGGCCTATAACGCTGTTTTCCGGTACCGCAGGCGAGTTTTATCCGCAACATCCAACACAATGCCGTCAGCTTCTAATTTAGTTGCAAGACCAGCAATATATTTACTCACTTTGTAAGCACATATAGAACTGCAGAAGTAAACTCTTTTGCCATTAGAATCAAGATAAAACTTTTTTTCAATTTTTCTTTGGCAATTCGGGCAGAGAGTCTGCATTGTTGTCCCTTCCTGAGTAATCATGCCGCTATAGAGATTACTTTTAAGAGTGCCTGCCTCTAATTCCGAATTGGCTGTTCCATTTTTTGCCAGCACCAGACGAAAGCCCTTGACCCCGCGGAGCGATGTGTTATTGCTGTCGCGATACAAAGACCCCAACTCGCTGCTGCGACTGCTCCATGATGCTCCGCGGTAAGCATCAAAAAACAAATTTGACCCCGGTTTCACCGTGCATTCCCAGACATTTCCTCCAACGCCATACAACCCCCAGTCGTTCATTCCGCTCTGTTCCACAGGACAGGATACTGGGGAACTATCATCATATCCAAGTATTACAATCCGTTCTCCACCAGTTTCCTGTCCAGAATAATTCCCGTATTTCGGCGGCATTGAGCTCCCCCATGGATATATGCGGTTGTCGCCGCACTGGCAGAATGTCGTCCATTCATTGTCTGACGGGAGCCGGTAGCTGTAACCGACCGGAAGCCGACCAGATTTCTGCTCTTGCCCGGTCAGCCATTTAGCGAATTCGACGGCATCGTCACAGGAAACAAATACTACAGGCTGGCGATTACCGTTCAGTGAGTGATTTCTATAATTCCCGCTGTCGTGATTCGTCTTGAACTTCCTGTATTCGCCGTTGGTCACCTCATACTTCCCCACCCAGCAGTCCAATGCCTTTATCCAGACGAATTCCATGCCTATATCCGGGCTCTTCCAATTGGCGTCTGCAACAGCAATTTGTGTGGCGGGAACTGCATCAACAGCCTTGGAGACAACGGTTGGCGTATACGTTGTCTGGGTTGCTTTTAGCCTTTCAAGATTGCCAAGCCTTGCTTTCAACGCGTCCCTCTCTGTTTCCGGCGCATTCCGCAGTTTCCGTTCGAGATACAAAATTTCCAGATTCGGTAATTCATTCTTCCAAAATTCATCCGGAGCAGATGCCGACAGTTCAGAGTTGAAATCACAATTATATAGCAGATAGAAGAAATACCCGTTTACGATTTTCTGCTTACTTTCAAGTCTACGGAGAAAGTTAATGAGGAAAAAACCGTGCAAGTCAGAAATTTTGATGTCTTCGGTGGTATTAGTGGAAAGCAACTTAATAGTCATCAATCCATTTTTTACATTCTTGATTTTACCAAGCAACCCGCGGCGTAATTCAATCTGAACATCATCCAACTCTGTTCCGCTGTTAGTCAGCAAATCATTCATTCTTTTCCCTTTTGTGAATCCATCCTGCAATTTCCTGGCATAACCAGCCAGTTTAGCAGCTTCTGCCAACTCCTGATCTGAATGACCCGCCATTTTTACGGGTTCATTGATTGCCTCGGTGAATACTATTTCCGCGGCAGCAGTATCTATAGGATTGGCATAACGAACAAAGATCGAAGCCAGACTGCTGATTTTATTTTCTATGGATTTACAGTAATCTGCAATGCGCTGCTCCTCGCGGCGTTTATCATCAGTCTGCTTACGTTCAATTTCGGTTGCCTCTCTGTTAAGGAGTTGAGTGTTGGCTTGCTTTCGCTGCCTCGCTGCCTCGTAATCGTTCTCATATCCTGGAATCTTCAGAGCTTCGTCGAAAGCTTCCAATGACTTTTTATAATTCTCTGCCGAAAGTGCCTTTGCCCCTTCAATCATCAGCCTGTCAAACCGATTTTTACAGTCTAAATTTAATTTGGCCTGTTCTCTCTGTTTGGCTGCAACCTCATGGTTTTCATATCCTGGAATTTTCATGGCTTCATCAAAAGATTCCAATGCCTTTTCATAATTCTTTTCCGCCAACGCTTTTGACCCTTTGCAGACTGCATTGTTAAACATATCGTTCTTTTCCGCAAAATAATCCTCACATTCCTTCAAACTTTTCCTGGCTTTACTGTTGCATTCATATCCTGAAATTTTGAGCGCAGCCTTAAATGCTTTTTCAGCCGAGTTCCACTCCTTTCGCTCAAGGCATTGGCTGCCTTCGGCTATCAACGTGTCGAATTGAGGCTTACGTTCCAGCGCCAGCTGCGCTTT
>CAIPAT010000263.1 GCA_903863035.1 uncultured Lentisphaeria bacterium | reverse complement strand
GCTGCCCGAAATGCGGTCAGGACTTCGTCAGGGACATCAAAAAAGAAACCATCATCTCAGAAAACGATCCAAACTTAATTTTAGAACAGGAGAAAAACAACATATAAACTCAAAAATACAAATTCCTATACGATGAACTTAACCGGCTGCGCCTGGACTTTAACCACAAGACATCCCGCATGGCGGGACTAGCCTGAGAGCCAGCAAGGCACAGAGAAATCCCTTTTTTACCACGAAAAACACGAAAAGACACGAAATAGGAACAAAAAAAGGAGTTAGCGGATGAATGCGGTTACGCCGCATGCATTCACTGACTACATGTATTTTCTTCATTACCTTCATGTTCCCGCGCCTGCGGGATGAAACGGGTTTTCTTATCCTGTCTATCACGGTTAAAATACAAATTCCTATACGATTGAAATAACGGTAATTCCGCCAAATGCTGTCATCTCTTTATTGGCTTTTTGCCCTTATACTCTATAAAAGAGCAAAAAGCCATCTTTATTTTTATGTTGAATCGGCACAGTTTAAAGCTATATTTATTCCGGGATACAGGAACCCGCATTAAGGAATAAAGTTAAAAATGCTTTTCCAGGAACTGCCAAAAATACGCTCTATGAGTGATATGATCTTTGACCCGATGTGGGCGGTTAAAGATCATTCTACCAATATCTGCGAACTGATCCATGTCCGTAAGGGCATGCTCTGCCAGGTTGCAGACGGCAAAAAATTTACGGCCGGCCCGGGCGACTGCCTGATCATGCCACGCCATACCATGCACCGGGACTTGTTCGATTTCGAGCTGGGACTGGAAGTTTTTATTGTAATTTTCGACTGGCCGTTTGAGGCGGAATTTCTGAAACTGGTAAATAATTCGAACATCAACCAGATTTCCGCGGACACCAGAACCGCGCTGTCCCGGGTGTTTGACGAGTTGAGAACAGATCCGGGCGGCGACGAAACTGACCGCATCGTTGCGTCAAGCCGCCTGCTTACAGTACTGATGCTGCTTTACCGGGACATCAGCCAGCATCAGAATCAGTCCGCCGCCCCGGAGTTTTCCGGCAATAAACGGCAATGGCTGGTCAATGAAGCCAAAAAATATCTGGAAAAACATTACCCGCAGCCGGTAAAACTTGAAGATGTTGCCGCCAGCTTGAAAGTCAGCCCGTTTTACCTTTCCCGCGTATTCAGTCACGAGAGCGACTTTTCGCTGTTTGAATACCTGAATGATGTGCGGATGCGCAAAGCGCGGGAACTGCTGCACGAAGGACGCCACATCGTATCGGATGTGGCTTATATGACCGGTTTTGAAGACAGCAACTATTTCTCCAAAGTCTACAAGCGCCACTACGGTCACTCCCCCAGCCAGGGCCGCTTCAAGTAAACCTGATTTACTTTTCATTTGAATCAAAACGCAATATTTTCCCCGTCTTGACAAAATTTTACTGCCTGATCCTATTGACAGATATCTAATATTAGGTTATACTTAGGATATTAGATGGTTGCACTGGTCACCTTACGATAGAGGGATAAGCAATGAATGATTTAGGGTTCGCTCCGAAACATATGCTGATTGCTGATAAAATCAGAGAGAGCATAGTGTCTGGAAAGCTTGCTGTCGGCAGCCGGCTGATGCCCGATACGGAACTGGCCAATCTCTACAAGGTCAACAAGAAAACTGTTGCCAACGGCATGGCGGGACTGGTTGCGGAAGGACTGATATCACGTTCCCCCGGGCGCGGCTCAATCGTAATAAAACAGAATATAACCGCAAGAACGACTCGTAAAGCGGTAGGATTATTGATGTTGAGCCAGGGTGATGTGTACGGGAACATTGCAGAAGTAATTGTAGAGTCGCTGATAAAGCGCGGTCTGTATCCGGTACTGATTAACAACACAATTTTCTCCAACGCTATCTCCGCTACCAGCTCCAGGCGCCTGTATACCCTTATCGAAAGCATCCTGATGGACGAGCCTTCAGGACTTATTATTGACGGTGATGAGTCTGTTCCATTTACATTACTCGAACGCAATATCGGCCGCTGCAAAAATATCGTGTTCATCAATCGTTACCAGGCATTAAAAAGGATCGCCGGCGCGAAGTACGTCCTGACGGACTACGAGGAAGGCGGGCGTATCATGGCCAGACATCTTATTGAAATGGGACACCAAAGAATCACTTTTTTCCTTAATAAAGAAAGCACAAACGTAGGTTATACCGGTTCTGTGCAACAACAGATATTATCTGGAATCAAAGAGGTTTGCTCCGCGGAGAAAGTCGAATTCAATAATCAGATTCCCGAAAGATTGATGGCCGGCGAGACACTGGACAATGTATGCGCCGGCTTTATGACCGGGAAACAGCGACCTACCGGCGCAGGTGCGATATCTGATTCAGCGATTTTTCACCATATTTCCCCCGCATTAACAAAAATTGGATTTAGCATACCTGAAGATATTTCCATGGTTGGATTTTTCAATACCCCATGGAGTGAAAAATTTACTCCGCCTCTTACGACTGTTTCCATAAACGAAACGGCAATGGCGAAACTGGCGGTGCAGATGTTGACTGATGAAATAAACGAAAAGGAAATCAAGCTAAAACCGGAGCTCGTGGAGCGAAATTCTGTAGCCAGGCGCTAAATGGAGCTTGTGTGAGACGACGTCTCTCGGTGGTCGGCGGCGAATCATGGACAAACATCAGACTGCGGCTCGGCAGACGTGTAAAAATTAAGTTTAAAGAACATGAACCAATAACCATGAAATATTAAATCGGAGGCGAATCATGAGAAAAAGTATTGAACACAAGTCTTTTAGCCAGGGGAAATTAAAGCACACAGTTCTGAGGACTGGCAACAGAAATTTCACACTAATTGAACTCCTGGTGGTGATCGCGATCATCGCAATTTTGGCCTCAATGTTACTGCCGGCGCTGAATAAAGCCCGCGAAATGGCCAACAGCGCAAAATGCCAAAACAATCTTAAACAGATAGGCCTTGGCCTGCTGTTCTACGCCAATGACAACAACAATTGGGGACTGGGAGATGGATATAACTATTTCGGATTTGCCGCCAAAGCAACATGGCCGCTTATACTCGCGAAAAAATCACCGGCGTTAATGCCTTGGACTCTCGGCTACCTTGATTGGAAATATACGGCCGGTGCCATGCCGTACGGACTTTTCGCCTGTCCGACCGAGAAAAATCCAATAACAGTTAGCACACCTTCGGTCAACTTCGGAATAAACCAGCGCTTAATGAGAGCCGCTGGAAAATGGAATAAGGATTCCGCCAGGGGGCTTTTCAAAATAGATTCGCCTAAATGTCCATCGCGACTTTTATATGTTTCTGACTGCCAAGTTGGCAGCTACCTTGTAGGCAATGCACAAGGGGCGGCGGCAGAACCATCCAGACGGCATAATCAGAGCACCAATGCTCTTTTCGTTGACGGACACGTCAGCAACTTGAAATACTCCGACCTCCCTTGGGTTAACAGCTCCACCGGCGACGTATTTTACCCATGGTCCGGACAATGAAAAACGGCGGAAGGTGAAATTTCTGCCGGTTATCCCAAATGACCAGTATTTATTTAATTAGCGCAATAAACAATAAAAGTATAGGAAGCGGAATGAATATAAAACTTCTAGCGATATCAGTGGTAGTAATAATTGCCGCACATTTACTTGCTCAAGATACAACCAATAATGACGCTGCATATGCAGATGATTTTTCAAAGCAAAACATATGGTCTAACTGGAAGTCTAAATCATCAGCCGGAGAATTTTTATTTAATAAGAATGAAGGCCATGACGGCAAAGGGGCGATGGAAATAGCCATTGGCAAAGATTGCCCTGCCGATGCCAGCTTCTGTTTCGTTAAATATTTCCCGGCGGTATCCGGTAAAACTTATAACGCTATTGTCTGGGTCAAGGCGGAAGGTGTCACGCCGTCCTGCGAAATCGCCTTGGCATTCCAGGGCAAGGATGCCAATAAGATTTTTTTGGGAACGCCAGTCATATCGAGCATGATACTCGGGTCGGTGATTGGCGAAGGCTGGCAGAGACGGGTATTGACATTCACCGTTCCAGGTGACGGGGCATGGTCTAGAACCGGTTTCTTGCTCTGCACCCTGGGCATAAGCAAAGCTTCACAAGGCAAAGTCTATTTCGATGATTTCAGTTTCTTTCAAAACAAATAAAAACAACAACATTGCAGGGAGAATTAAATGAGCAGCAGAATAGTCAAGTCGAGGAATGTTTTTACTTTGTCAGTTTTATTTATATGTTTTTTTCTGAATTCACTGGTGATGCCGTTGTCCACGGCGGCGGCGGCGATGAATGAATACCGGCAACTTCCGTTAGCAGATAAGATAAAAGATAAAGATCTGACGTTCTGTGTTACGTTCGATAAATTCTCTGTAAATGCCGATTTTGCCAAAGGCAATCCAAACTCCATTACCCTTCCCAACCTTGCGCTCGGATTACGCGGTGTTATTGGTTTCGATGCCAGGCAGGCTTTCCGTCCGGAAGCAGAAGAGGATCTGAAGTTTGATGTCACGGCTAACGTGCTGCCGCATTGCGGCACAATCATCATGTGGGTGAACGCACTCGATTATTCTCCTTCAGATGAATTGACCAATGGTAAAAAACGCGGCAATATCGCATTGCTCCAAATGGTCTTCAAACAGGGTGCACGTAACATAGAATATCAGCTTTATGAATTCGGAACTAATGTTTATTTTGACTGGCGCAATTCCGAACCGCCGCATGATTATGGTCAAGTTGGACGTGTTCAGTTATCCAGAAAGGGGATCAAGCAAAAACAATGGCATCAACTGGCCGTAACTTATGATGAACGTAAAATCGCGATCTATCTTAACGGAATTTTAGGTGCGGAAGCTGTTCTGCCCGAAAAAGTATCGAAAACTCTTGATCTTCAGCCTGACTCAAAATTGTCATTTTTTGGTATTAAAAGCCGTTTCTATGAAGATAAACACCTTTGGGGTGTTGCGGTTGATGATGTTAAAGTCTATTCACGAGTATTCTCTGCTCTTGAAATCAAAAATCAATATCAGAAATTACTGCTCAATCAAAGTGCTGCCAGTATACAGTCTTTCGATATCAAGCTAAATGGAGTTGATGAAGGAAAAGCGGGAAAACTCGACCAGCTTGAAGCTGAATTCGATTTTTCAGTATTGCCTGATGCAGACAGGAAACTGCTCGACGCAGGGACGCTTGAAATAGCCTATAAGCTAACCGGGCCCGGCGGGTTCAGCAATGCCGGAACCTGGACTATGCGGCAACAGACCGAATGCCGCCGCATATCTGGAATTTGCGTACCAGGGAAATATAGTTTAGAAGCAACACTGAAATTATCCGATGGCAAAACGGAGAAAAACAGCGCCGGCATTGATGTCCCGGATCTTTCTTTCGTCAATAATGGAATTGGCGACGAAGACGCGGTGCCTAAAATATGGTCCGACTTTGCGGTGAATGATAACCGAACAGTCACGCTCTGGAACCGGGTCTACTCCTTTGGAACAGGACCGTTGCCGACCGGAATCACCGTTCACGGCATCCCATTGCTGAAAAAAGCGCCTGAACTGATAATTGAAACAGGTGCGGGCAAATCCATTATCAACTACGAAGCCGGGAAAACCACGCGAACCAACCGCGCCGTCACGTTCACCGGTACCGGTACTGCTTCCGGATTTACGCTGGATTATGCGACGACCGTTGAATTTGACGGCATGATAAAGTTTGATTTCGTGATCAAAGGCCAGCCCGTAATTAAAGCGATGTGCCTGGAATGGCAGGTCAAACCGGAATTTTGCCAGTATTTGATGACCCCGCTCCTTCAGGAAAAGCAGAGTCCTCAATTCGTATTTAAATATCCGGGCGGTGAGATGCTCGCCGACACCCAGCTATGGCTGGTATCGGAAAAGGGAGGATTTGCCTATACAATGGCGAATGACGCCAACTGGGTCTATGACCCAGCATACCCGGTATTCAAGGTTGACAAATCATCCGGCTCCTGTTCTGTTGATATGATTACCCAAACCGTCAAAATACCTGCCGGCACACCTTATCAAGCACTGTTTATCGCCACGCCAACCCGGCCGCTGCCGGAGCGTCTCCGGGTGATCCGGCATGGAGACGGCAGCCGCAGTGATACTCCACGTATATGCATGAACGGCGGCGAGGGGCTGACCGGCCAATCGACTTATAAACCAGACCCGGCCGCCTTTGCTGTGGCGATGAAAAATATAATACCCGGAACAGTCACTGTTTACGGCATGGCTGATGAATTGACGACAGGAACGCCAATCGCTAATTATTTCACCAAATATTGGGATATCCCCGGTTATATTGTTGTGAATATGCCTTATGATAAATTTACCAGCAACGGCACCTTTAAAAGAGAATATTATCCATCTGTGCCGGCCTGCAATGCAACCCATATCAAAGACTATTATATGGCGAACATGAAGGAATTGCTGGAACAGCCTTACTCCGACCGCATCTGGATGATTTATTATGATTTGTGCGGCAATGTGCTGTGCGGCAATCCACTCCATGGCTGCGGCTTCAAGGATAAATTCGGACGTGACATCAAGACCTTCGCGGTGTTGAACAAACGCAAACTGATTGAGCGGACCGTCAGCCTCTGCCATGCCAAAAACAGGACCGTGATGCTGCATGCGCAGCGACTTTTTTCGCCGTTCATGCACGGACTGGCCGATTATTACTTTCCGGGCGAACAGCATAACGGGCTCCTGATGCGCAATCAGTATGGCTATACCGATGAATTGTCCGATGCCCTCTACCGCAGCGAATACAATCGCGATGTACTTGGCGTCGGGGTGATTTTTCTAACGGCGCTGGGACAGGCCAATATCGCTTATTGCAAAGATCCTGCCTTGACTGAAGCAATGATGGCCATGCTGCTGGCGCACGACGTGGAACCTGATCCGAGCTACTCCAATATTGGAGTGCATATGAAAGTTTGGGATATTCTGGAAAAATATCAGGTGCAGTCACCAAAAACTAAAGTTCACTTCTATTACAATCAGAATACCGTGAGCAGTTCAAATCCGGAAGTACGCGTGACCTACTACGAATGCCCGGACAATCAGTATGTACTGGCAGTGACCAACAAAGATATTTCCCCCAAGAAAACAGTCATTGATTTAAACAAACTCAAAGCTGGCGATTACACCGTCCGTGAAGAGTACAAGGGAATCGATATTCAGGTGAAAAACGGCACGTTTGAAATAATCATTCCGCCGCGTTCTTTTCGTTTGGTCGCATTTCCGCCGAAATCATTATACCCGGTGACTGATGATTGTTCGAAATTATGGGGCAGTTGGAACAGCAAAGGCGCAAAAGTTGATTTCAGGCTGGACAGAGAAATAGGCCATCAAAAACCTGGTAGCCTGTTGATTCAAGTGGCGGCGGATACTCCCGATAACAGCGTCTGCTGTTTTTTAAGAAAATTTCCGGTTAAAACTGGCAAAACCTATCAAGCAAAAGTATTTGTCAGAAGTCAAAACATTTCTCCGGACGCCAGAATAACAATGGTATTTCAGGGAAAGGATGCGAACTCACTCTTTTTGGGGCTGCCGCCGCAATCCGCTAATCTGGAGAAACCGTCCGATGAAAAATGGGAAGAGCTGAATCTCAGGTTCAAAATCCCGGCACAAGGAAAATGGGCTGAGGTGCGCAACTTGCTGGTGACACTTTCGGTGCAAAATGCTAAAGACGGCAAGGTCTGGTTCGACGACTTCGAATTGTCTGAAACTGAATGATTTAATAAATATAAATCTTAAAATGGCAGGTAGAAAATGTCTGTTAATGGAGAATTTTACAAATTAGTTGAACGGCAAATCCGTTTAAACGATGAATATGACGTAATTGTTGTCGGAGGAGGGCCGTCCGGGTGCGCGGCAGCAACCGCGGCGGCCAGAGCAGGAGCAAGAACATTGCTGATTGAGAGGGCCGGTGCTCTTGGGGGCATGGGAACTCTGGGGCTTGTGCCGTGGTTCTGCGGATACGACGATCGCAAAAATATTATAGCACGCGGCCTGGCTGAACATGTCCGCCTCGCCTTGTGTCATGGAATGCCCCTGCTTAAAAAGTGGATATCAGACAATCCTCTCTGCCCGCCGGCCATCGATCCGGAACTCCTGAAACGCATCTATGACGATCTCGTTACCCAAGCCGGAGTAAAAGTTCTGTTTTTCAGCCAGCTTTGTTCGGTCGAGATGTCGGAAGATGGAAAGGTCGATGCTCTGCTGGTATCCAATAAAGCCGGTCTGGCTGCCTACCGTGCAAAGGTCTATGTCGACTGTACCGGTGATGGCGACTTGGCGGCCATGGCTGGCGCCCCCTTTGAGAAAGGTGACATCCACGGCGATTTGCAGCCTGCCACGCACTGTTTCAGCATCACCAGCGTGGACGAATATGCTGTGAACTCGGGTTCGAGCATTCATTTCTACAACCAGGACAGCCCGGTTAACAAGGCCGTCAAATCGGGACGTTATCCGCTCATCGCTGATTTGCATTCGTGTTCCATGCAGATTGGACCGGGGACCTACAGTTTCAATACGGGTCATGTATTCGATGTGGATAACACCGATCCGGAGAGCGTCTCGAATGCGCTTATCCACGGGCGGAAACAGGCGGCTCAGTACCATCAGGCATTCTCGGAATTCCACCCTGCTTTCGCCAATTCGTTCCTGGTGGCCACCGGCGCGGTATTGGGTGTGCGTGAGACGCGACGTGTCTTAGGCGATTATTTTCTCATTATCAACGACTATCTGGCACGGCGGAGTTTCCATGATGAAATCTGCCGGAATGCGTACCCCGTAGATGTGCATGGTTCCAGGAAGGATGCCGAGGAGTCCCTGCACAAAGATATGCAAGAGCTCAACAGGGATAACGAGAGAATATTCAAACAGCTCAACAGCGGGGAGAGTTATGGCGTCCCCTACCGCTGTTTGTCGCCAAAAAACCTGAAAAATGTGCTTGTGGCAGGTCGCTGCATCTCCACCGATCGGTCCATAAACGGCAGTGTCCGTATCATGGCCTGTTGTCTGACTACCGGCGAAGCCGCCGGAATCGCATCAGCAATGTCCGCGGCAGGAGATGCCAATGTCCATAATGTGAACACCAATGCTCTGCGGCAGGAACTCCGTGACAAAGGGGCGTATCTGCCATGACGCTTCAGATGAATTCGAAAACTTTTCTGGCGGCGCATAATCATATTGCCCAGATTATGCCGTTGGTAAAACATGCTGCTGAAGGGCAGTTCCGGTATCCGTATCTGAGTGTTACCTATGGGCAGCATTACAGCGGCTATATTTTCAGCTGGGACAATCACCATATGACGCTGCGTTTCGCTGCTGACGGCGAACCTGAGCAGATGCGGTATTTCGTGGATAACATGTTGTCGTTTCAGACTTCAACCGGTTATATTCCGTGTGTTATCAGCGCTGCTGACGGCGGCAGCGGTTCCATCAGCGATTTTCATGCCCAGCCGTTTCTGGCACAGAATGCCGCCATCTATAGCACATTGACCAATGATACAGCGTGGGTGGAAAAAGTGTTTCCTCAATTAAAACGCTATTTGGCGTACTGGTTGGAAAAGCATGCGGCTCCATTCGGATTATGCCGATGGCGGTATCCGTACATGTCCGGGTTCGACAACGAAATCACGGCCACAGTATTTCCGCCTGATACTATCATTTCGCCTGACCTCAACGCCTGGCTTTATCTGGAATTGCGCAGTATGGCCAAACTTGCCGGAATGTTGTCTGATGTTGTCGCGCAGCAGGATTATCTCACTCAGGCGGAAAAGCTGAAGCAGGCCATCAACGATAAGCACTGGGACGAGCAGTACGGAACTTATGCCGCTTATGACCTGTGCCTAGGCAAAACCCGTGTTGCCTGGAGTGATGGCAATCTGACCTCCGATGTCGGCAAATATGCCTATTTAAGCTGTCCGGCACTGATTCCCCTGTTTGCGCGGATTGCTGAACCGGAACAAGCGAAACGGATGATAAAAAATTATGTGCTGAACCCGGAACATTTCCGCAGTCCGTATGGTATCCGCAGTCTTTCGCGTTCAAGTGAATATTATAACAACGCCCGCTGGGGAAACCCGCAGCGCTTCGGCGATCACCGCCGCCTGACTAATTCCAACTGGCAGGGGCCGGTATGGATTCCCATTAACTGGTTTGTTTTCCACGCCCTGCTGCATTATGGCTTCGAAGCTGAGGCCGCAGCTCTGGCGGATGATACGTTTAAAGTGATCAGCATGAGTTTAAACCAACTGGGTTATATGCGTGAAAACTTCGATGGCGAGACTGGCGAACCACTTTACGCGGATTACTTCGCATCCTGGAACATTCTGGCGGATTTAATGCCGGACTATCTGCCGGGCGGCAAGCCAGCACTCAATTTATTTTTTTAACCGGCTTCCAGTATTTTCAGTTGCGAAAGCGATTTTTCGCTGTTTGAATACCTGAACGATGTACGGATGAAAGCGCGCTAGCTGGACCCTGTCCGAAAAGGGCCTGAAGAATATCCTGCCGGATTTGACGGCGCTGGCTTAACTGCCATTTCCGGCGTTTTTAACGATATTTTTTCCAGCGATTGCCACACTGACACTGACACTAACACAACTTAAAACTCTATTTGTTTGAATGTAGTTTTATTTATTTGAGGCTGCTTCATTTTTTCACGCTATTTTTTTCAGGCCGCTTTCTTTGCCGGCGGCCGGGATGCAATATTCTCCATCTGCTGCT
>CAIPAT010000262.1 GCA_903863035.1 uncultured Lentisphaeria bacterium | reverse complement strand
TTACCCTGCTGTATTTTGTACATTATCACCTGTTAGGTTAGTTGTTTATTATCGCTTTGCAAGAGTCATAATATACTGCTAATCAACAGGTTTAACTAGTTTTTAATTAACTTTTTTCACGAATTCTTTCACGGATTCAAGACTATATTTCAAATATCTAATTCGCTCTTATTCATTATGAATTATTAACCAATTTTGATACTGATAATTTTCATTGCGTTGATCATAACGCGGTATATGCCTTATATTATTGGGATAAATTTTATAGAATGCATAATGATATGGTTCGAAAAATTCAAACAAGTCTTTCAACAATACCCCTGCATCAATATTGCAACCGCCATATTCAAACTGAATTCGCTTGATTTTCCCCTGAGACAACATACTCAACGCACCTTTAAAAACTTCCAACTCATGGCCTTCGACATCTACTTTGAGAAAATCTATGTACGGGATATTGGCTTGCTGGCAATAACCATCCAGAGTCTGAACGCGAATAAATTCCACCTTCGACTGGCTAGCGAGTCCGAGACCTTCCTCCAAGCCATGACGGACATACAGCGAATTTAAACCGGAACCATCTTCATACACGTGTAATGGCAAATTTTCATATGCTGAACTCAGTCCAAAATTATTTAATGTGACATTTTCTCCAAAATTGCACGCCTTGAGTCGCTGAAAAGTCGCTGTGCTCGGCTCAAAGCAGTGAATGTTCAAGCTCGGGTTGATTTTTAGGGCTAACGCCGTCCAATCTCCAATATTAGCGCCGACATCGAACACCACTTTGCACTGTGGTAAAACATTGCGTATCAGTTGCAGTTCGCCATTGGTTTGAATATTGCCGTTATTTTCACTATTATATTGGTTAGTATAATGCTTGCACAGCGAAAAGATATGTTTGTTTTCGGCTGGTATAAGATTCCAAAAAATACGTTTTATACTCATAACGTTCTCCCATGATAATTTTCCACTTCGACAAGCAGATTTTTTGAACTGAGTGAAATCATATAACACTCAGTCTTTTTTTATGTTTTATATACGAGTCCGAGAAATTTGTGAACCAATATGATATTGTCTTTCGTTTCTCAGCTCCGACTTTTGACCCAAATGAAATCAAGTAGACCCGCAGAATTAACTTTTAGATGAGTCGCGCTAATTACGGTGGTATTCTAGTAGGCATGATCAATACTTTACTTTACTTTATTAAATTTTAATCCAATCATCAGGGATTAAATTTTGTGTATCATACTTGGAGTCATTAAACCACTTTTCCGGAGCTATTACAATCTTCTCTTTATTCGGATTTAACCAGGCGGCCCACCAGCCAAATGTACTGTTGGGGATAATATAGTATTTGCATGCAGTCATTAATTTAAGATCGTATTTAAACGCTCCATTAGTACAGGAATGGTCTACGAAAAACGATTTAATGTTGTTAATACTAAAGTTCTGTTTGCACCACTCTATATCATCAGAGAATATATATAGCTTGATGTTAGATATTTTAGATGTGAGATAATTAATCGCTTTTTCGTAATAATCCAGACCAGTTACCCCATGAACTGGGTGATTGACATAGTCTCCTCGCCGGATATGTACACAAACAGAATTAGAGTTCTGGATTTTATCCAGTAATTCCAAATCTCTACTATCTAATTTAAAGTTGAAAGAAAATTCCTTTCTTATGATATTTTCAATACTTTTAAAGTAATTTTCAGACTGCCATCCACCAATCAGATAACAATCAGTCAAGGTTAATCCTAGCATTTCTTCAGCAAAATGGAAATGCGGTTCAATGATTCTATTATAAGGTTTCTTTAAAATTCTTCTGAACAAATAATAATATTTATTTGAATATAGTGGAGTTATAAAGCGGCTAATTTCATCCAAAGATGCAGTTTGCGCGGTAATATTAAATATGTCCAGATCAAAGTTCCTGAAGACAAATAATTTACTTTTCCCAGGCGACCTGTCAAGAAGAATATGCGTATCGAGTTTTAAGACAGTTTGATTTTTTTCAGCTATATATCTGCCGAATGCATACTGAAACATCTGGTTTCCAAGACCACCTGTTAATTGAACAATAACCATGATTAATCACTTTGATTGGGTTGTTTCTATTATCTCTTTAAGTATCACTTCATGTCGCCGACTTTTTGAAGACAAATATTCCACAACTGTATGTACACCCATTCACGGCCTCAAATGTCGCGTCTTCTAGCACTTGATTGCCCTTGTCGTCGATAAGGCAGAATGTTTCGAGTGTCAAGCTGCTAAACATAGCGCGAATCGTTTTTGGGGAAAATATCCGATGAGCATCGAAACATAGTTTTTCCTGACCAAGTACTGTACTTAGGATAAGCGTTCCTCCTGATGCCAAAACCCGCTGCATCTCTCTTGCTGCCTTTATATAACCTTCAGGATCAACTGGATCGCCATACCTGCCAAGCCCGATATGCTCGATGACGTGAAGACTGCTCAAGCATGAAATACTACAATCCGGGAAAGGAAGCGAGGTTATGTTGCCGCCAACAAATTCTAAGTTTTCTACTAAGACATCAAGGGGGCGAATATCAATATAGGTCACACGGCAGAAAGTCAGAAGATGCGCAATATAGCCGTCAAGCCGCGATCCAATGTCAATGACATGTGTCAGATGATGGTCGTGAACGTAGCGTGCCGCCCAGATATCTTGGAGGAAATAATGCATTGGCACCGAACCAGCAGATGCATAGCGGTCATAAGAACGGTAATATAAGTCGCGAAAAAATATATGAAACGCTTTGCTAGTGTTCCGCTGTGTATAGGTGATTGCGTTACGAATAAAATAAAAAATTCCCCGCCACCTCTTAAGCATATCCCATGGATCGAAAAAAAAGTTAGTAAAGACCTGATGAGGTTTGGCAAGTATAGTTTTCATGAATTTGCCCAAAATAGTTGCCTCTTGCGTTCTTTTAACAGGTAATTTACAATTAAGAGTACAATTATTAATCATCGGGTTCACATCCTCGGGCGTAATTCTTATGCTGTCATCTTCAATTTCAATGCTGGCATCAGGTCTCTTTGTCCTGATGAAATTGCTAAGAGCCTCAATGCTCGGATAGGCAGGGTCTTTTCCGAAGTATCGAGCATCGTCAATAATAATCACATGTCCGCCGTGCGGAGTATTGAATATATGGGTCAATTCCTCGTATATAGGCGTGTCTTTGTCGCCTTTAGCGGTTTCTCCTGCCGAGTAGTGCCCATCTAACCAAAACAAGGCTGGTTGATCTAGTCTGCCAATTAGTTTTCCAAGTTCAATTCCGCTGTCACCATGAATTAGCTTGATTTTTTTTTCGCCTGCAAATCTCTTATTTGCTTTTTCGTACAGCTCTTTACTTAATTCAATAGAGTATATCTGGCTGAAATGACCTTTCATTGCTTCAACCATATCTCCGTGATATGTACCTGTCTCAATCAATACTTTAAGTCCAAATCTCTCTGCAAAGCTTCTAACTGTGTGTTGTTTGACAATGTGTGGTATTGGAAATGACCTTCCATGCCTCTCCCACTCAATGAGTTCTCTTTTCTGTCTTCTCACACTAAGCCAGTTTCTCAGCGGAGAGTATAACGGTGTTCTCTTAATAGCGTCTTTCATTAACTGCTTCATATGTTGTTCCCTTTGTCGGCTAATCAGCGGTGTTGCTCGATAATTTATTCTTCAGTTGATGTTTTAAGAATTGTTTCATTCGGATTCTCCTGTATTTTTTAATGTTAAGTATTATCTAACCTGGGATATACCAAATTTCGCACATGCGGTAGTGTCAGGCCTGTCACAATGATGGTAATAATCCCCGTGACTATGAGCCACCCGCAAATGGCTAGCGGCGTATGTAGCGCAGGAGCAACTAATTTCGAGAACATACAAATTGGAAAAGCAGCAAGTGCCGGTGCCGCAATATCGCGGCAATACCACTTATTCTGTTCTTCTCTGAAATAGTGTCGAAAATAGACCGGAACCATAAAGATAATATAGGTGCTATTCAGTACTACCCATGCAAGTGCGGCACCAACTCCTTGGAGCCAGTAAACCATGCCTATAATTAAAGGGATTATTACAACGGCTTGTATCGCATTGGTAGATGTAATGAGCATTGGCCAGCCGAAGGCAGTGGCGCTATAGCCTGGAATTGATGCGATTCCATTCAGCATTGTGCCCAAAACGAGGAAACTCACAATCAAGTGACAGTTTTCAACAACCGCGGGATCGCGCATCCAGAGAAAGAGTACTTCCCGCGAAAAAACGATTAGAAGGGCACACACTGGCAACAGCATGACAGATAATACCTGAGAAGAACGATGAAATAGTATTCTAAGCTCCTGGATCTGCTTTATTTCGTGCAGTTGCACAAAACGCGGAAAGACAGCAATGTTAAACGGGACTATGATCATCCAAATAGCGGATGCAACTGTTGACGCAATCGAGTAGTAAGCAAACATTTTAAGGGTCAGCATCCTGCTAAGGATAACTTTATCAAGCTGGGTTAGACTAATGCCGATTATAGCATTAGCTGAAATCGCGGCGGCATATTTCCAGATGCCGTTAAGAATGTGCCATCTAAACAGCGCCTGTCCCGTGTGCCTAGGCAGACTGCGCCACATAGCAACAAAGAATATTCCGGTTACGACTATGCCAGATACGACTTGCCAGCCGAGGAACATCTCGACGGTTGGAGATATAAGCCACAGCACTAGTATAGCGCCTGCGCTTCGCAAGGTGCCTGTAAATACAAGAATACAGTTGACTAGTATCTGCCGTTGCATGCCCATCAAGCCGCCCTGATACAGCGATACAGGAAATTGAAGCGCCACTGCAATACCCATAAACCGGATCGCTTTTAAAACTGTAGCGGGCTCGATATTTTGAGCTTTAATCCAATTATTGGCAAGATACGGGGCAATAAGGAAAACAATGACACCGGCAAGAATCGCAATTCCCCAATAGATTATCTCAAGCGTCCTGACGATATCTCGTTGTGACTGTGCTGAATCTTGATCTGCGGAAAGCCTTGCGAGTTCACGATTCAATGTGGAGCCAATACCAAAATCAAGGATGCCGAATACGCTGCTGAGAGTCGCATAAAACCCAACAAGACCATATGCCTCAATTCCTATGAAGCTTAGATAAACAGGGATAAACAGTATGCCAAGCAAAGCAGTCCATGTCCTGCCCATATAATTAGCAATTACGTTGTGTCCTAACGATGCCATAGTATCCAATCTAGCAGTGTTACAATATTTTCGAGTGGCAAGTAGCGAGGGTGTGCCGCCATCGTCAATAATCTGTTCTGCCTTATCGTGTATTTTGCGAAAACTTCATTAATCATCCTGTTTCTTTCCCTGCTTATTGTTGACAATAAGTTCATCGTATAGGAATTTGTATTTTTGAGTTTATATGTTGTTTTTCTCCTGTTCTAAAATTAAGTTTGGATCGTTTTCTGAGATGATGGTTTCTTTTTTGATGTCCCTGACGAAGTCCTGACCGCATTTCGGGCAGC
>CAIPAT010000261.1 GCA_903863035.1 uncultured Lentisphaeria bacterium | reverse complement strand
CGATATCCGGGGGATTTGCCAACCGTTTATTTATTCATGCAGCCATGATTTTGCGAAAGCGCGAGATAATTTCTTCACATCCTTTCTCGCTTGTTCTTGGCGCATGAACTAATGGCTTGATCCACTTCCACGCCTGCTCCGTTGGATTATACTCAGGCGATTAGGTCGGCAAATTGAATACTTTAACTTCGGGGTATTTTGCAGGAAATGTCTTTATGTATTTACAGCTATGAATTGAGGCGTTATCAAGCACGATTGCCAGCTTTTTATCTTCAAGTTTTGCACGAAGCTGGTGAATGATGCTTCGAAAAACCTTTGCGTTACTTTGCGGTGCGCTCTTCCAATAAAAACTCCCGATTGCCAGCGCGTATGCGCCAAAGACCGAATGGCTTTCCCGCTTTCTGGGTGTCGGGAGGGAAAAAAGGCACACCCTTTTTGTGCCAGCCGCGCACAACATACGGATCCGTGGAAAAATGAGATTCGTCAAGAAAAACCACTTCAACCTCATCATCAGCCTTGAACTCAAGTATCTGCTTGGCAATCTCCTGTACTCGCTCAAGTTTTTCTGCCTTTGAAGGCGCGGCAGCAGATGTGGTTTTCTTTGCCCGCTTGAAAGTATATCCAGCATCCTTAAGCAAACGCGACAACGTTGAGGTTCCAAATTTCCGACCAATTTCCTTCTCAAATTGAGCATTGATTATTTGCGTAGTCCAAATATCTTCTCCCCAGCCATAGTCACGGGGAGACTGTTCGAGATATTTCTCCAGGCGCGGTTTTAAGTGTGAACCGCGAAAGCTTGGCCGACCAGGAGAATAGGCGCGCGAGCCCTTCAATCCCGTTTTTCAGATAAGCGTCAATCCAGCGCCTTACTGTGAGAGGACGACGATTAAGTGCGTGGGCAATCCATAAAATTTTCTTTCCGGCAGAACAATGCAAAATGGCAAGACTGCGCTCGCGCATTAAGCCTGAACCGTTATGCTGTAAATCTTCAAGCGTTTTTTTAGCTTCTGCTGACAAAACTATTTTGACGACTTTCATATTCCCTCATAAATTGTGTTGAAAGGTAATATATCGCACTATTTCTATTCTTTAAATATTTATGAGGATATGCTTATACTCCGGCATCTGTCATGCATTTGACAATTTTTTCAGCCACCGAAACGACGTGTGATTCTCTTAATATATCAACGTGTGACGAATCGAAAGTGTATAATTCTAAATCTTTACTTAAGTCTTTCCAGCCGTAACAAGGCAACGGAATTTTGCCTTTGAGAGTTTCTTTGGCCATGAACAAAGATACTTTGCCGTCATAGTACTGCATAAAATAACCGCCTGCCGCTTCAACATTATACCGGTATACCGATTTCATGTTGTTTATGGCTTTTTCACTGCCTGCATTGGCAAAGCGTTGCGAGATGAAATCCAGTTGCTCAATATTACGGACATGATGAAATTTGCGTTTGATTTTGAAATTTAAATAATCAACATACTCGCGGGGGCCCCATTGGACAACTGCGGAAATGCGCTGCATATAGTTGACAAATAATGGTTTCAGATGGGCATATGTCTCTATCAAACCAAGGAAAGCAACCCGCTTTCCCATTTTATCAAGCTGCTGCGCCATTTCAAATGCGACATACCCGCCAAAACACCATCCGCATAACAAGTACGGCCCTTCAGGATAAATATCCAATATCTCGGAAATGTAATAAGCCGCCATCTCTTCAATCGATTTGTGCGCTCTGTCAAGAGAGTGAAGTCCAATGGACTGAATACCGTAAACCGGACGGTCATCAAGATGATGAACCAGATTTATATACCCGAGAATGTCGCCCGGAGTTGTATGTATAAGGAACAGCGGCGGCTTGTTTTCGCCGGCAGCCAGTTTGACAACCGGATTCCAGACTTGTCCCTCCCCGCTGTTTTCATGGATATAATTGCATATTGCCTTAACGGATATTGACTGATATAATTTTTCAACTGGAATTTTTGCTCCGGTTTGAGTTTCAATTTCCATCATTAATTTTATTGCAGACAGTGAATCGATGTCTGACGCAAGTAAATTAGTGTCGGCATCAATATGCTTTATATTTAAAATTTTGGAAAATGCCAGCAGTATCTGCATTTCCAGCGGACTGGATGGTTCTGACGGCTTCTTGTCTTCCTGCCGGGATTCGATTTCAATTTCCGGACTCGGCAGTGCCTTGCGGTTGATTTTACCGTTTGGGGTCATTGGAATCGAATCTATCACAGTAAAATATGCCGGGATCATGTATTCCGGCAATTGGGATTTTACAAATTCGTAAATATTGTTCAAATTGTAAGTTTTAGCTGACGGAACGAAGTATGCAGCCAGCGATTTCAACCCGGTCTTTTCGTTGGGCCAGAGTTTTACTACGGCTGCGCGTATATCCGGATGACTGGATAAAACAGTTTCTATGTCGCCCGGTTCTATCCTGAATCCGCGTATTTTGAACTGATCATCCATTCTGCCGATAAATATTAATTCGCCATTCGGCGCAAATTTAACTCTATCGCCTGTCTTATACATCCGTTCGCCTTTGACAAATGGATTGTTCATGAATGCCGAGGCGGTTTCGTCCGGTTTATTAAGATACCCCTGGGCGACGCTCGCACCGGCAATGTACAGCTCGCCTACGACGCCGGCTGGAACCGGCAACTTCAAATCATCCAGCACATAAACATGAGTGTTGGCCAGCGGCCGTCCGATGGTTTCAGGGTTGTCGCCAAGCGTGGCGATAACGGTTGTCTCCGTGGGACCGTAGGTGTTAATAACCATGGTTCGGGGAACATACTTCCGCCAGCGGACAAAACGTTCGGCGGATGCTTTCTCGCCGCCGATGGCAATAAGCCTGACGCAATCGGGAAACGTCCGGACTTTCTGCATGGCGGCAAGTTCATGCCAGTACGAAGTGGGCAGATCGAGGAATGAGATATTTTCATTCCTTATGAATTCAAGCAGATTGTCCGGAGATTCCAGCATGCCGTCCGGCATGAATACCAGAGTGCCGCCGGCCAGCCAGCACGGAAATATTTCCTCTACCGAGATGTCGAATCCCAGCGTGCTGAATTGCAGCGCTTTATCGTTTGCGGTAAGCGCGTAATCTCTGATGACTGCATAGTTATGGTTCAGCAGATTGGATTGTGAAATCATCACGCCTTTGGGCACTCCGGTTGAACCTGACGTATACATGATATAAGCAGTATCATCCGCGGAGATATTTACCGCAGGCGGGCTGACGGCATCAGCACTGGAATACAACGTCTGGTCTGTCAGGTTAATAATGTTGATACAGCCGGGGATATTGCCCGGCTGCTGTGATTTTTTCCTTAATGCGGACAGAATGACTGCAGTACCGGAATCATAGATCATTGCCTCAATTCTCTCAGGGGACTGTCTTTGCACATCCAGGGGCAGATAAGTGCATCCGGCTTTGAAAATGGCAATTATGGCAACAGCCATTTCCAATGACTTGTCCGTCAGCACGCCGATGATCCGGCTGCCGCCGATGGGCTGGCGGAGCAAATGGGCTGCCAGGCTGTTTGCCCTGGAATCAAGCTCCTTGTAGGTCAGTGAACCGGCCGTGCTTTTTGCCGCGTATTTGTCAGGATATTTTTCTGCGTTTTTTTCAAATTGCCGGATATAAGGAGTTTGCAAGTCAAAATTCTGCTCTGTATTATTCCATTCATAAAGAATCTTAGATGCTTCCGTTTCGGACAAGATGGATATTTCACCAAGCGGAGTATTTGCGGATTTTTGCAAACTGGCGCAGAAATTATAATACGGATATTCTTTTGCGTTTTTGCATCTATCTTGTTTAATATAAGTGATATAAGTCACTTTTTTTCTTAAAAACGTAGCCAGTAATATATTATTGATATTTTTTATTTAATGCTTGTAATATTATTTTGCGAATGCATATT
>CAIPAT010000260.1 GCA_903863035.1 uncultured Lentisphaeria bacterium | reverse complement strand
CTGATAACGGTAAAAATACACCCCGGTGGCAGTTTTCTTATATACAGTTCCGGTTCCCAGCTTGATTGATTTTCCTTCCATATCTTGTACCTCATGATTTAAAGTATCGGATACGGCTGAATATAACCGCTATTTGGGGGGTTGCAAGCTATGAATGGTACCTTTGGCAACGATTTAGACATTATTTGAGGTTAAAATGGTGGAGCTGAGGGGATTCGAACCCCTGGCCTGTACGTTGCGAACGTACCGCTCTAGCCAACTGAGCTACAGCCCCGGATAAAAACTCAAAATAACTCTGCTAGATTGTCAAGTCTATACAAATACTTATTTTCGATAAAAAATCAAGAGTAATTTTGAAAAATCATCGCCGGAAAATTAGATTAAAGACAATTGATTATGGTAATTCAGGAAAACTTCGTTTAGTTTTCTGAAAAATAACACAGTAATCAAACCGGCAATATTCTGATACAGGGGAAATTGATGCCCGAAAAAATAAATAGATCAGCGAATCTCTCAGATTCTGAAGATACAGAAAAGACCGGAGAGTCTTCAGAACTTTTTGAACCGGCAGTTTCAGAAGACAGGAATTCAGAAGAAGTTTCCGGAGAGACTTCCGATTCACTGCGGATTTATCTGCGGCAAATTGGGAATATCCCGTTGCTACCTGCCGAGAAACAACTGGAAGTCGCCGAAAAAATTGAAGATACGATCACGCGATACCGCGAAAAATTATACTTGCTGGGATTCGTGCTTACCGAACATTCCAGGATCATCGCAGATTTCGATTCGGAAAACACCGAAGATAACTTTCTGCCGTCAGCGCTCAAGAAGAACGACTCAAAGCATTATAAAAATTTTCTGCTGTCAGTGCCGGAATGGAATAAGGAAATACTGGAACATTTTGTCAAGCTGAAACATGCTTTCGACAAAAGATCATCCAAAGTCGCCGCGCTGCGCGAAAAATCGGTTGAACTGCTGATCCGTTATCCGGTTGTTTACGATCATCTGGCAGAGTGGAACCAGGTGGTAATGGAATATATAAAGCTGGCCAACCCGGCAATAGAAGATCCGTCAAAAGCGCAAGAAGCAGATATTCCGCAGGACAAGCAGAAATTTCTGGAAGAAAAATTCCTGATGACTCTGCATGAGTTTTTCATTCTCCTGAAAGATTTGGACACGGCCAGGAATAATATCGAAAAAGCCAGGCAGATCATGCTTGAAGGTAATTTGCGGCTGGCGATCAGCATTGCCCAGCGCTACCGCAACAAAGGGCTGCCGTTCAATGACCTGATTCAGGAAGGCAATCTGGGATTGATGCGCGCTCTGGATAAATTCGATTTCCGTCTGGGGCACAAATTCAGCACTTACGCTACCTGGTGGATAAAACAGACGATCAGCCGGGCGATCGCCGAACAGTCAAGAGTCATCCGGATACCGGTACATATGATCAACACGATCAATACGATGAACAATGCCGAGCAGCGGTTCATCCAGGAACACGGCCGCGAACCCTCAGTTGACGAACTGGCCTCGCTGCTGGAAATCCCGACCTCCCGCATCAGCGCCATTCAGAAAATGGCAAGGCAGCCGATTTCCCTCCAGGCGCCGATCGGCGACTCGGAAACCGGCTCCGTGCTGGAGGACATCCTGTCTGATATTGACTCCGACGATCCGGTTCAATTGATAGCCAGGAAAGTCGTGCGCGAAAAACTGCATGAAGTGCTCGGCACCCTGCCTGAACGTGAACAGCAGATCATCATCATGCGCTTCGGACTGATGGGTTATCAGCCGTTGACCCTGATTGAAGTCAGCAAACATTTTGATCTCACCAGAGAAAGAATACGTCAGTTGGAAATAAAAATTCTGGAAAAGCTGCGTTCACCATGCCGGCTTAAATATTTTGACGGTTATTTCCATACAAAATAATGGAATTGTCAAGGGTGAAAAGATAAAAGGCATAAAGCAGGAAGTTAAAAAAGGTTTTCTTTGTGTCTCTGTGGTTAAAATTTTAAAAGAGATACGAAAACAAGAAGGAAAAACCGACGATGAACAGCAAACTGGATTTTATTTTCAACAGAAGAAGCGTTCGTAATTTTACCGCTAAAGCAGTTTCAGAAGAGGATATCACGGAACTGCTTGAAGCTGCGATGGCGGCACCGTCCGCCTGCGCCAAGGACCCATGGCGTTTTATCGTCGTCAGAAACCGGGAAAATCTGCGGCAGATCACAGAACTGCTGCCGAACGGAAAATTTCTAGCAGAAGCGCCTGTCGGGATTATTGTCTGCGGCGACATAGGGTCCGTGCATGCCGGCAGCGAATCATATATGCTGCAGGATTGCAGCGCGGCGATTGAAAATATTCTGCTGGCGGCCACGGCGCTCGGGTTGGGTACCTGCTGGCTGGGAGTGCATCCAAGAACTGAGCGGATTACCGGAATTACTAATTTTTTCGAGCTGCCGGCGAACATCGTTCCGGTTTCAGTAATAGCGGCCGGACATCCGGAGAAGATGCCGGGAAAAAACACCCGTTTCATGCCTAACAATATACATTGGGAAAAATGGTAATATGGTAAAACTTGAGATTCAGGGCATCAGCAAATCTTATACCCCCGGACAGCCGGTGCTGAAACCGATTGACCTGACAATCACTCCCGGCGAATTTTTCTTTCTGCTGGGCCCCAGCGGCTGCGGCAAATCCACGCTGCTTCGCATCATTGCCGGATTCATCAAACCGGACAGCGGATCAATCCTGTTCGATTCGCATAACGTAACCACGCTGCCGCCGGAAAAACGCGATGCCGCCATGGTATTCCAGAATTATGCGCTGTGGCCGCACATGACCGTATTTGAAAATGTGGCTTTCGGGCTGGAAACCAGAGACATCCGCGGCGAGATAAAGAGAAACCGGGTCATGACCGCGCTGGAAATGGTCAAACTGGCAGACCTTGCCGAACGCAAACCGGCCTCTCTGTCCGGCGGCCAGCAGCAGCGGGTGGCGCTGGCCAGGGCAATCGCCGTTAAACCGAAAATGCTGCTGCTCGATGAACCGTTGTCCAACCTCGACGCCAAACTCCGCGACTCGATGCGTTTTGAACTGTGGCGCATTTGCAAAGACAGCGGGCTTACCGCAGTTTATGTGACCCATGACCGGAAAGAGGCCTTGAGCATGGCCGACCGGATTGCCGTAATTCACAACGGCCTAATTGAACAGCTTGGTCTGCCGGAAGACCTTTACCGCACTCCCAACAGCCGTTTTTCCGCAGAATTTCTAGGCAATGCCAACTTTTTCCCGGCCACCGTAAAAACCATAGAGAAAGATTCCTGCATCATCGAAACGCCTTTCGCAGTGCTGAAGGCGGTAATACCCGCAATGCCGGTCCGGCCCGGCTTGAAATGCACCGCCATGATCCGTCCTGAATTCCTGAGTTTCACTACCGTTTCAGCCGGCGAGAATATCTTTGAAGCCGAGTTGCATACCGGTGCGTTTTTAGGTGAAGTAAGTCTGTGGAATATCATTGCGAATGATCTGTTCCTGACGCTCTGCGAGCTGCGTCCGGCTAGCCGCAAGAAAGGCAGTGTTGTCAAAATCGCAGTAGCTCCGGAAAATATCGTTCTGCTGCCGGAGGCATGATTAAGTTTAAAGTTTAAAGTTGAAAGCGAGAAAAGTTTTAAAGAAAAAACTCAGATACCAGAATGGAACCGGGTTTAAAACAAAAAATCGCTTTTCCTTTGTGTTTTGTGGTTAATTTAATTGTACAGGAATTGGTAATTTATGTATCGTCAACTGCTCATGGCATTTCTTCCGTTGGCGGCGCTTATCGCCATTCCGCTGCTGCTCCAGCCGAAAGCGGAAGACAGGACTCAGACAAAACAAGCCGATGCCGCCAAAGTGGTGATCATCACGCCGCATTCCGAATCCCTGCGTTACGAATTCAGCCGGGCTTTCCGGAAATACTACAATGATAAGTACGGCAAAGAAGTCAGCATCGAATGGCGGACGCCAGGCGGGACTTCGGACATTGTAAAATATATTGATGACCGCTACGAAGCGGCCTTCCGCGCTGTCTGGCAAGCCGACCCGGCAAACAGTCCGTGGGGTGCAGCCTCAGCGGCTAATTTTGACAACCCGAAAGCTGTCGCAGGCAGCGGCATGCCGGAGGAAGCGCTGAAATCCCGCAAAAAATTTCTTGACTCCGATACCGGCATCGGCATCGACCTCTTCTTCGGCGGCGGCCAATATGACCACCAGCGGCAGGCGGCCAAAGGCTACTCAGTTGACGCCGGCATCCAGCAGAAACATCCCGAATGGTTCGATGATAAAGTCATTCCATACCGTTTCAGCGGTGAAATATTCTACGACAAACAGGGCAAATACTATGGCGTATGTCTGGCCGCTTTCGGTATTTGCTGGAATAACCAGCGTCTGGCGGAAATGGCGGACAAAACGCCTCCGGTAAAATGGGCGGCCCTGGGCGAGCCCCGTTTCTTCCAGAAGATCGCGGTTGCCGACCCGACTAAATCCGGTTCCGTCAATAAGTGCTTTGAGATGCTGATCCAGCAGCAGATGAGCGAAGCTTGCGGCAAAGACTCTGAAGGCGGCCTTTCAACGGGCTGGGCGAACGGTTTGAATTTGATTAAGCGGATTGCCGCCAATACCCGTTATGTGACCGACTCCGCCAGCAAAGTGCCGCATGACATCGCCGGCGGGAATGCCGCCGCCGGCATCTGCATTGATTTTTACGGCAGAAGCGAGGCGGAATGGGCCGCCGTGCAAAGCGGCGGCACCGACCGGATGACGTTCATGACGCCGGAAAACGGCACATCGGTATCTGCCGATCCCATCCAGTTGCTCAGAGGAGCGCCGAACCGGAAAACCGCCACCGAATTTATTGAATTCGTATTGTCCGTCGACGGACAGAAAATATGGGACTTCCGCAAGGATACGCCTGGGGGGCCGGAAAAATATGTTCTGCGCAGAATGCCGATCCGGAAAGACATATATCAGCCGGAATTTACCAGATACATGGCCGATGCCAATGCCGATCCCTACCAGACCTGTAAAGGGTTCGAATACCATCCGGCCTGGACCGGACCGTATTTCGGGCTGATCCGGATTCTCATCAAATGCGTTGCGCTGGACCCGCTGCCGGAATTGCAGGAAGCCTGGCAGGCGATCATCCGCGCCGGCGGCCCGCAGGCGGTGCCGGAAGCCATGAAAGTTTTCAACGAACTGCCTTTTGATTACGCTGATATCGCGAAAGCGAAAGATGATTTAAACCCGGATAAACCCGGCAACTCCATGCGCAGCGTCCTCCGGACACAGCGCCAATGGAGCGAATTCTGCCGGAGCAAATATAATAAAGCGGCGCAACTGGCGAGGGCTGGCAAATGAAACCATTCAGAGTGCTGACAATTGTTGTGCTGACTGTCTTTTTCTCCGTGTTTATGGTGCTGCCGCTTTACACTGTGGTCAGTCAGGGGCTTGACCCGGCAATCATCGGGGAAGCCCTGGCCTCGCCGGTTTATCAGACCGGGCTGTTCAACGCATTTAAGATCGCCATAGTTACTACCTGTCTGGTATTTCTGATTTCGCTGCCGCTGGCGATGCTGTATGACCGTTTTGAGTTTCCCGGCAAGACCATGGTGAATATGTTGATGATGCTGCCGATGATTCTGCCGCCGTTCGTCGGCGCACTCGGCTTTCAGCAGATATTCGGGCATTACGGCGTGCTGAACAGTGCTCTGCAATATTTCTCTATAGCGCCGGTGGACTGGCTGGGCGGCGAAGGCCGGTTCTATGCCGTCTGTCTGATTGAGGCGCTGCATTTGTACCCGATACTGTATCTGAATCTGGTCACCGCGCTGGCCAATGTTGACCCGTCGCTGGATGAGGCCGCCAGAAACCTTGGCGCGGGACGGCTGCGCAGGTTCTTAAAAATAACGCTGCCGTTGATCCGTCCGGGAATTTTCGCCGGCGGCAGTATCGTGCTGATCTGGAGCTTTACCGAACTCGGCACCCCGCTGATGCTCGGCTACAATACCGTGACTACAGTACAGATTTTCAACGGCATCACCGAACTCGAAACCAATCCCCTGCCCTATGCGCTGGTGGTCATCATGCTGCTGCTTTCCGCCGGATTGTACAGTTTCAGCCGTCTGGCGCTGGGCAGCAACGGCAGCGCCCAGATGATGAAAGGTTCCACCGGAACCGTCACCAGGACACTTAAATATTATCAGGCATGGTTGTGTTCCGGCGTCTTCGCGCTGATTACTTTCTGTGCTGTATTGCCGCACATGGCGCTGACCTTCGGGGCGTTCGGGCTCGACTGGTACGGCTCGGTGCTGCCAAAATCATATACGATGATGCATTTCGAAAACGCGCTGTCGCATGAAATTGTCATTCCGTCCATTATGAACAGCCTGAAATATTCGTCGCTGGCGATGCTGGTCTGCATCGCGATCGGACTGCCGGCGGCGCTGCTGATTGTCCGCTGGCGGCCCAAAGGCTGGCAGTTGTTTGACGTCATGATTATGATGCCGCTGGCGGTGCCGGGCATCATCATGGCGTTCGGTTACCTCAGCATGTGCGCCAGAAATCCATGGCTCAACCAGATTTTTGACCCGATCGCCAATCCCACGCTGCTGCTGGCCGCCGCCTACGCCATGCGGCGATTGCCGTATGTCGTCCGGGCCGTTGCCGCCGGACTCGAGCAGACCCCGGAAACGCTGGAGGAAGCGGCGCGGAACCTGGGAGCCAGTTCCTGGATGACGCTGCGCCGGATAGTCGTTCCGCTGATCGGGGCCAATCTGGTCGTCGGCGCGCTGTTCGCCTTCAGCTTCTCGATGCTGGAAGTCTCCGACTCCCTGATTCTGGCGCAGAAGAGCGCGTTCTATCCGATCACCAAAGCCATTTTCGAACTGTCGCAGATTCTCGGCGAAGGCTCATATATCGCCTGCGCCTTTGGTCTCTGGGCAATGGCATTCCTGGCCTGCACCCTGCTCACCGCCTCTATTCTGCTCGGCAAAAAGCTCGGATCGCTGTTTAAATTCTAATCCACCGCAATTACCGGCACAATAGCATTGCACAACCATAGCAGTAAGGGAAATAACATATCAGCATTCTATTCATTAATTTATCTTATTTCTAAAAAGATTAGAGATTTTTTAAGTAATGATATTGCTTTTATCGGAACCATGAGCTATAATCAACAACAGCAGGCATAGCAGTTGCATAGCAGTTGTAATTATAAAATACAGCGGAATAAAGATAATGGATAAAAAGATAAAAGCGCCGAATACAGAGTTGCTTTATCTGAAAATAGCTTCGGACGTAAAGAAAGCTATTGAGACCGGGGAGCTGAAACCTGGAGATACAGTTACCTCAGAGCGAAAACTTGCGCAGAACTACAGCGTCAGTTATGATACAGTCAGAAAAGCTATTCAGTCCCTGGTTGACGAAAAATTGCTGGTAAAAGTTCAAGGCAAAGGGGTTTTCGTCAAAGATAACGTCAAAGTGAATAATAAAAAAATCGGAGTGCTGATCGATACACTTAATCTTTCGTACTATGCAGACATGGTGGAGGTAATGGAAAAACTGATTACCGGCCAAAATTACGAATTCTTTCTAATTTGCATGACTGATGCGGATGGCAAAGCTGATCAGGGTAAAATGATTCGTTTTCTAGAACACACTACGCTCGACGGCTTGCTGGTCGCCGAAGAATTAAGACGGGAATATTATGAACAGATTAAAGCAATCTGTCCTGGCATGTGCATGATTTTCCTGGACGGCGCGGTTGCCGGGGCGGAAGTGGACTACATAAAATTTGACGATGAATCCGGAGCATTTGCCGCCACCGAGCATCTGATCCGGCAGGGGCGGAAGAAAATTCTATTTATAGACAGCGATCGTAATTTCATCAACGCCGGGCTGCGCGAACACGGCTATCTGGCGGCGATGCAGAGATACGGCATGGAACCGTGGGTCAAATATGCTGGATTCCATTATGACAACGGGCATGAAGCCATGCAGAAAATCATGTCCGACGGCAAGATGCCGGATGCGATTTTCTGCGTGACCGACATGGTGGCAATGGGCGCGATGCAGGTACTGGCCGACAATAAAATCACCGTCCCCGACCAGGTGGCGGTCGTTGGTTTCAGTAATCTGCGTGAAGCTAGTTTTACCCGCCCGCGAATTTCCTCCGTCAAGGTGGACGTCAAGGAAATATCCCGGCTGGCGGTTACCGAGATGATTGATAAGATTGAAAAAAGAAGCAAAAGTTTGTGGCAGGTAATATTCTCCACCCACCTGATAGTCAGAGAATCCAGCACTAACAAATCAATTAATATAACCAAACAAACCAAACAAATTACCCAGCAACAAAACAAGCAGACAGAAGGAGTCATGGTATGAAAATGTTAAATGGATGGAAGAAATCGAAGAATTTTACGCTCATTGAGCTCCTCGTGGTGATCGCCATAATCGCAATCCTCGCTGGAATGCTGCTGCCGGCGCTGAACAAGGCAAGGGAGAGAGCCAAGACAATAAAATGCACCAGCAATCTAAAGCAGTTAGGCTCTGCATGTGCAATGTACGATACAACATGGGGCGTGCTGCCAGCATTCTGCTCGACTATTTTAGGTTCTCAGGGAGCCGCAAACGGTTGGTGGAGTCAGCAGCTTTTTACAGAAAAACTGTTACCAGTAATAAGCAATGACAATAATTATGGAGCAACTGCCCTTAATTGTCCTTTGCTCAGATGCCCGACATCCTATCAGCAAATCACTTATGACGGCGGCAAATGGAATTATGGCATGAATTGCCATCTGTCGGTTCAGGTCGGAATTTTAGCCAACACCAACAATAAATGGATAAAGAAAGATAGTATTACCAAGCCGGCGTTAAGAATGCTGATCACCGATGCTTCTGCTCCATGGATGGGCGGAACCAGCACAACGCCTGGCGGCAACGGCAGCGCATGGTATCCCCATGCCTCTTCCATCGCATGGGTCAGCGGCATAATTCCGCCTAACACGGCAGTCATGAATATTCTGCTTCTGGATGGACATGTGGAGGGGTTTCAGTACCGACAACTAAGGTCTTATTCACTTGACCCGTCTAAGTCTAACATGGACTATAAGTATATGGTTGGTGATGTCAAATAGGTCGGTTTCCACCTTGAAAATCTAATAAATAATATCCTCCCGTCCATCCTATCCCCGCCGCAAGCGACAGGGGTATTACTAACGGACTTCCACTCTCTGCTGGCGGGCCGGATATTCGAAGACCAAAGCCAAGACAAAGAACAAAGTCTGCCTAATGGGCGAGGTATTTCCCAACTGAATAAAACTAAATCAAGCTAAAAACTAAAACAAGAAATGAGGTCGTGGCTTGACAAAACATAATATAAATGAATGGAATATTAAATATGATCAAGAGAAAGTTCATTCTGACGATGACTGCATGTCTAACCGTTTCCGGCTTCACCGGAAACCTGTCGGCCGGGCCGAAAATTCTACACGAAAATGTGCCGAACGGCGGAATCGAAGTATACCCGGCGGAAAGCCAGTGGCATTGCCGGGCCATGACATATCCGTCGTTCAAGCTTGAAGACAGACACTGGATTGCGACCGGGCAGGACTTTTTCACCGCAGAATACGGACAGCCGTTGACTTTCACCGAAGACTGGTTCAAGCAGAATGCTTACACCGGCGGAGCATATTCGATTCAAGACGGAACGCTGAATTTCAATACCGGCTCCGGGGAGTTTTCTTTCGGCTTTGGCCGGAGCAAAATTGCGCCGTCCGCGCCGTGCATCCGCCTGGGCTCCGGCTGGAATCAAGCTCGCAAAGATGTTTACCGGATGCATCTCGAAGTCGAACAGAACGACACTACCAAGTGGCGGTTTGGATATTTCACGCTGAAAAACGGCAATCCGGTTTATCGTCAGGTAAAAGAATTTACGGTAAATGGCAAAGGGGCACAATCTTGCAACGACAATCTCGGAAATGTGAGGGAAGTAATTCCATCTCCGCTGATCGTCGGCATCCAGTTTGACTGCCTGACCCCTAATGTCCAGGTCAAAGTCAAAACACTCAGCATCACCCCGGCTTCGGCGGCGGTTTGTTTTCGCCGGAAATTTAACTTGTCCGAAGCGCCGGTGATGGCGAAAGCCACCTTCCGGGTCTGTCCGTCGTATGAATTGTACATTAACGGGCAAAAGGCGGATTCCGGCAATAAAATCTATCCGTCCGGCATTCAGAAAACTGTGGATATTCAACCATTTCTGCGCAAAGGCGAAAACACCATCGCGTTCAGCCGTGAATTCCGTTCCTGGTCCGGCGGCAATCCCGACTGGCATTTCGAGGGCTTTGCAGTGGATCGCGACGGCAAACTGACCCGGTTGTTGGGCGATGAGAAATGGAAATGTTCCATTCTGCGTCAACCGGACTGGATGGACTGGATGCAGCCGGTATGTGATGACAATGCGTGGGCCAATGCCGCCCTTACTGATATTTCAAATGATGATTATGTAAAACTGTCTACAGGACAGACCGCCGGTTCCGGCCTGGATCCGGCGCACATGGGCTTGCTGGACGCAGTACCGGCGGACCGGCAATTCCCGATATTCGCGGATTCGGAAGCCCCGGCATTTGCCGTAAAAATACCGTCCGGGCTGATCGGAAAATCATCATTAAGCTATTATGTCAAAAATCAGGACACCGGAGTTACCGGAAAAACAGTTAACGTCAATCAGAAATATACGGATAAAAACGGTCTTGCGCTCTGCGCGATCACGCTGGACAAGCTTCCCGCCGGACCGTACCGTATCAACTGGAAACTTAGCGCCGCCGATGACCGGGCTGTTGAGACGCGCAGTGACGAGTTTGTGGTCGCAGGTCCCATTGTACAGGATATGGTCAAGGCGGCAGATTACGAACAGGAACTTGACCGTCGTCTAGAACTGGTGCGCAGCATTGACTGCGCGGCGGCGGCTACTGACGACACGGAATTTATGGACCATGCTGGCATGTATAATACGCCAAAGCGGAATAAAGGCAAAGTCGTGAAAAAAGACGGCATGACATACCGCGAAACCGGGGACAGCGCGCATGACTATTTTGCCTACCGGCTGCACGGTATGAAGCTGGGCGAACCCTATCTGATAGAAGTCATCATTCCGGACAACGACAGCCGAGGCATCTATTCCGGAGTTGTCGAACAGCTTCCAATGCCATTCCCGAATAATCCTGACCGTGGCAACCGCGGCTGGTTCAACACCACCGGTTCATGCATTACCGGCAAACGCTATCCGCTGACCGGTAAAGAACATAAACTGCGTTATCTTTATTTCCCATGCAGCCAGGCGGCGGCAGTCGTCGTCATGAATGCGGCAGGCGGCAGTACAGCGGCAGCGACTAAAATCAATATCTACACACTGAAGGGCGGCGTTCCCGGCATGGAAATGCCGGACAGTCAGCGCATGTTCGGCACACATTATGAACGGATGAATCAGGCGGCTGTATCCGGCAACGGCGGCAATCCCCTGATGCGGCAGGTTACCATGGACTACCGGCGCAACAACTGGTATTACTGGTATAAGATTTGCGAGCGGAAAATCAAGTTGCTGCGGTTCCAGGGCATGAATATGGCGGTGGAAGGTGCTTACATGTATGACAATGGCCAGATTCCCGTGGTCAGGCATAATAATAATATCACAGAGGCAGGCTTCGACCCGCTCCGGCTGATGATTCAGATGTACCGCGCCAACGGCATCCACTGTCTGCTCGGATTTGAATTCGTTTCGTCACCAACTTTGCAGGTGGAACTGGACATGGCGGGCAGTCAGCGCCAGATGCAGTCAGGCAAGGCGGAAAGCATCTACTTCCTTGACCGGTCCGGCAAGCCGGTGATGAAATCGTTGGGTTGCGGCCTTAATTTCCTGCACCCGGCAGTCAAAACCGCCTGTCTGGAACTAGTATCCGCTATTTACAACAACTATCAGGCGGATGGCGGAGTGGACGGGATGTTTATGATTCGCGGAGCATGGTGGATGCCTACATTCAGCGTATTAGGCTCCATTCCTGAAGAAGTCGGGTATGACGACCTGACCGTCGGTTTATTTGAAAAAGAAACCGGAATCAACCTGGCGATTAATACCAGTGCGCCGGCCCGGTTCGAACAGCGGTTCAAACTATTGACCGGACAACACCGGATGCGCTGGATGCAGTGGCGCGCCGAAAAAGTGCAGGAATTCTTTAAGGAAGTTTCCTCCAGCATCTCCGCCGGAAAAAATAAATGGCTGCTGTATATTTGCGACGCCAGCCTGCATTCCAGTCCTTCCGGCGGATGGAGCAGAGACTTCTTTATGGGCTATGAGGCTTTTGCCTCCAAAAGCGCCACTCCGGAAAACCGGAATAACGCCATGAACGGCGCGTTTGAATCCAATAATATGCCACTGTCGCTGTATGAAAATCTGCCCGGAATCAAGCTGATTGTCCCGAACCATAAACAAACTTTTTCCGGAGGCAAAGCGACTGACAGTTTCCTGCCGATGCACGGTTGGAACACCAATAGCGGAACCATGGGAATCGTAAAAAAGTTTCCAAGACTCTATCCGTGCCTGGACGGGCTGAATGAAATAGATTGTCCTGCCGCCGCCGCTAAAAACTGGCTTTGGGACATGACCATGCGGGCGGCGTTTGTCATCCGCGGCGCTGGCGATAATGCCTCGGAAGAATTCGTCAACATGGCGAAAACAGTAGTTCCGGAAGCCATTTTCTTTGCTTGGACCGACTGCAACTGGGAAAGCGCCGGAACCGAATCTATGCGGATGTTCTGCAAGTCGCTGTACGCGACTCCCCTTGCGGATTTTCAGGAACTGCCGGATGAAAGATGCCGTGGGGTATCGGCGGCGCAAACCGCCAAAGCCAATGGTGCCGCCTGGCTGAGGCTGGTCAATGCCACGCCGTATCCGCTGACCGGCTGGATTGAGGCCGACGGCAAAACAGTTGAAGACATGGTCTATGACAAGACTTTGAATGGGCAACAGATTCCAGTCACCATGAAACCTTATTCGGTAAGAATATTTAAGTGCGCCGCTGCCAAATCGACTGTTTTCCGCTGCCAATTCACATTGCCGAAAAAGGAAGAAGCGGAAGTTTTTGCTCTTGGCAATGCAATATTACAGCGGTCAAGCCTGTTGAAGAAGATTCCGGCTCCGGTCATGGAAAAAATCCGGCGATATGCCGCCAAAGACCGCGACGCCGTCAAGTTGCAGAACGTCATGGATGATTTTGAAGTAGCAACACATTTGCAGGGCGTCTTTGACAAGACCGCCGCGCTCCGGCAGCAAACACTGCTGAAACAATTGGAGACTGGTCGCGGCAGAGTTAACTGCGCCTGCGACAAGGAATATACCGACCTCAAAGGCAATCTATGGCTACCGGACCAGAGTTTTAACGGTTCCAGCTACGGCAACGAATTCGCCAACGCCGCCGACCGCGGCGATCTGTCAATTGAAGAAACGTCCTGTCCGCGTGTGTATCAGACCGAAGCCTATGGCAGTCAGCTATTTTATCACTTCCCGCTGCCGGACGGCAAGTACAACGTTTATGTCCATATCGCTGAAACTTATCCGCCGCTCAAAGAACAAGGCCGTGTGTTTTCGGTAAAAATCGGCAAAGATATCAGAAAGGACATTAATCCGCTTATAAAGGCCGGAGGTTTTGCCAAACCGTATGTGGAAGTATGGAAAGACGTTACCGTCAAGAGCGGCATTCTGTCCATCGAGGCCTGGGGCGGTGTCGGACTGAACGGCATCGAGATCGAGAAGGCAAAATAAAGGGAGAATTGGCGAAAGCAACCAGTCAATATCAGCTATCATCAATTACAAATAAACCGAAAACAAGGAGTTCAAAATGTTTAGGTCACTATTGTGCAAAAGTATAGCCGGAACAATTATTTGTTGCGGATCTTTGGGTTTTTCTGCGGACCTATTGCTGAATCTGGAGTCGAAAGACGGTAAATTTCAGGATACCGGCGACAATAAACTGGATATGAGAAATGTCGGCGGAGCAACCCAGATCAAGGTAAAAGATAATGCCGTCATGCAGATCCCGTTGAATGGTAATATGTATATTCCCGGTGCCCCGAGTCTGAAATATCTGAGTATGGGCAAAGGCAGCATGACCCTGTCGGCAATGGTCAGGATCACCGGCACCAATGGACATATTTATGTAATGTGCAATGGCGCTGGCAACTATTTAAGTATGGGATACCGCCTCGGCGCGATGGTCTCCGATGGCAAAATCAACTTCTATCTGCTGCTGGTCGGCAAGCCGTTTGCACCTGACAAATTCAATAAAGTGCAGATAAATACTGATGCCGACAAACGTCCAGAATCCGGAAACTGGATATATGTGACCGTAGTCGTCTACCGTGAAAATGATGCAGTGATTTACATCAACGGCGAAGCCGCCGGCAAAGGTTCAATCGCCGGGCTTGCTCAGGAAGAGCTTTCCAACAATAATTTCTGCAGTATGGTCCCCGTTTCGGACGGAGAGCCGCCGTGCGCCATGTGCGTTGCCAATATCGCGGTAAACCGCGGCCTAGTCAGTTCCGTTGAAATCAAACAGAACACCGAAAAATGGCTTGACGCAGTTAAGGAATAGTAAAATCTACGCCCGCCCCAGTGCCGGAAAGCCAGACATGAATCATAAGATAATTTTCCAATAAAAAAACAGAAAGCAAGATGACAAAATGGTTTGAAGAGAAGTTGTGCAGGATCCATATTGACTCCCACGTTCCCGCTGTAGCGCGTGAACTGGGCAATAATTTTAACGCCGAAGCCACTGCGGATAAATTTGTGGCTGCAAAATTCGAGATGGTGCAGATATTCACCAAATGCCATTTCGGCAACAGTTATTACTTCACGGATATCGGCGTCCGGCATCCGGCATTGCGGGTGGACATGTTCCGGGAGATGAGCGAGGCGCTGGTTGCGCGCGGCATCACCGCTATCGCCTACTACAGCCTGATTCCTGACGCGGCACAGGCCAAACTTCATCCGGACTGGGCGGTGTACTATGACAAAAAACAGGATCTGGGGTTTGATCATGTTACAAACTGCACCAGCATGTGCCTGCAAAGCCCGTATGTTGATAAAATCGTCCTGCCGCAAGTCAGAGAAATTGCAGAGAACTATCCTGTTTCCGGCATCTTTTTCGACTTCGGTCGTTCTTTTTCTTACTGCGGCTGCCAATGGTGTCAGCAGGCATTCAAAGCTGAAACCGGCCTGATCATGCCGGAGAATGATGAGCATGACCCGAACTGGGGTGATTATATCCTCTGGAAACGCGGCGAACAAGGACGTTTCGAGCAAAAAATGGATGCGCTGCGCAATACCTTTAACAAAGATTTCACTTTTGTCGTGAACTATTCCTATACAGTCCGGAATCCGGAATCCGGACCGAAACTGACCGATTTCATCACCATGGATGTTGTTGAAAAAAACGAACCTTGCGGGCTGAATGTAAGTTTTAACGCAAAGTATCTGGCGACCGTCAACAAAAGTTATGAGATCATGACCACCCGGATGATCAACTGGTGGTCTTCATGGGGGTTGAAACCATATAACACTCTGCTCTATCAGAATGCCGTCATCCAGACTCACGGCGGCAAGTCAATTCTGGCCGATCGCTGGGACCTGGACTGGAATTCCGATGATATCATTATGCAATATTTCGCCGATATGAACGAGTTTATCACCGGCGTAACCAGGTATCTGGGGGGGGCGGTTCCTGTAGCAAAAGCAGCTATCCTGAATTGCCGGGAGTCGCAGCGCAACGCCGGCAAATCGCCGTCCAACGACATTATCAAACAGCTGGCCGGGATGGAAGCGGCGCATAAGATACTGGTGCAAAACCATATTCCTTGTCTGATTATCGACGAGGAAAATCTGGAGCGTTACATTGACCGGCTTGAACTGCTGATCGTTCCGGAACAAACCATTCGCGACCCGGTACTGCAAAAGCAACTGGCCGGATTCGTCAAAAAAGGCGGTCTGCTGCTAGGTTCGCTTGAAACCGGACTGGGCAGCTGCATGGAAGAACTGTTCGGCATCGAATGTCTTCAGGAATTCATGCGCGGATTCATCAGCATCCCTCCAGAGTTTATGCACGGCAAATATCCGTTCCCGGAAATTCCGTTCGACGCCAGGTTCATGGAGTTCAAGCGCAAGGACGCCAGAGAGATCGCTCAGGCATATCACTCCGTCTATGCCATTGACAGCGGTTTCGGCTTCGGCCCGATCGATCGGACCAGAGCGCTGCCGGGAGTCTCGGTACGGCAGCACGGATACGGCCACGCAATTTACTGCGGCGCAGAAATATTCGGCAATTACCGTAAAACAAATAATCCGCAAATTAAACATTTTATTAAATCGTTGATTATGGCTTATAAACCGGAATTGATTATCAGTCATGATGCTCCGGACAGCGTCGAATTCGCGCGCTCCGAGTCGGCAGGCGCAACCTTCCTGCACTGCTTCAACTATGTGCCGGAAAAGGAACTGGCGTTTGATTGCAGTTATATCGACACTTCCGCAAAAGTCAGCGAATTCAAGGTGGAACTGCCGTATCCGGCAAAAATTAAAAACATTAAAGTTTTCCCGGAAGACGCAGAAAAGCCGGAAATTGAACAGCAAGGCGGCAAAGTCATCTTGACGATAAAGGAACTGGAAGTTTTTCGTTCAATTGCATTGTATAAATAATAATATCCCTTTGAACAGATTGATTGCGATATAACTTCGAACCATAGTTGAAAATCAGACTGCGGTTCGGCATACCAAATACCAAAGAACAAGAAAGTTCAGGAGAGATTCGAGATGATTAAGACAGCTAAGTTGATTTTGCCGGTGTTCCTTTTCGGTTTCGTTGTTTGCGGAGTAAGTGCGCAAACAATACAAAAAGGACAAGCACTGGCTTTTATGGGAGATTCAATCACCTCGCAGGGGGCTGGTTCGCAAGCCGGTTATGTCAACCTGGTAATCAGCGGCTTAAAAACCAATGGAATCAATATTAAAGCCATTCCTGCGGGAATCAGCGGCCATAAATCCAACCAGATGCTGGAACGGCTCGACCGCGACGTCATCAAGAAAAAACCGGACTGGATGACTCTGAGTTGCGGAGTTAACGATGTCTGGCACGGAGCCAACGGAGTGCCGCTGGATGACTATAAGAAAAACATTACCGCGATCGTCAACCGGGCTCAGCAGTCCGGGATTAAAGTGATGATTCTGACCGCGACGATGATTACCGAGGATCAGTCGAAGGAAAATAATCAGAAACTTCAGGCCTATAACGATTTTCTTCGCAAACTGGCAGTGGAAAAGCAGTGCCTGCTGGCTGATCTCAACGCCGACATGCAGGCGGAAATTCAGAAGCGCGGCGGTTATTCCAACCAGGAAAACCGGATCACCAATGACGGCGTACACATGAACCCCAATGGCGACCGGATGATGGCACGAGGTATCTTGCGTACTTTCGGACTGAATGATGTTCAGGTTACAGCAGCGGAAAAAGTCTGGTTGACACTGGGATGTCCGGTCTATGGCAACACCGGGTTGACACTGGCGCAATATGACCGTCTCAGTGCAGTCGCTGCGCAAAAGCGACAGCCATTGCCGCAAATGCTCGATAAAGCCTTTAAAGAAACGATTGACCGCCTGCTGAGCGTAACAGTTGACAAATAGTAAAATCACGGACAAAATTTGACTTTATCTTGGAATCATAATTAAATCTGAAGAGTAATTACATAAATAGCTATAGTAAGGAGAAACCATGCGAAGAAAATTCTTTGGCGCAGTAACGTTATTACTTTCCGTGACCGGAGCGTTTGCATTCGAGCAGCTTAACGAAACTGACACACCGAATTACGGGATACCGGTGGTAAGCATGAGCGAAAGCCGCTGGAAGAGCAAAATGATTGCTTCCCCCTGACAGGCTTACCGCTAAAGAACGCATTTGGTCCGGTGAGGACTTTTTCACTGGCGAGTATGGCAATCCTTGCATTTTCACCGAAGACTGGATTAAAAAATACGGCTACGGCACCGGCGGCGATTACAAAATAGAAAACGGCGAACTTGTTTTCACCGGCGGCTCCAAAGGTTTCGCGTTCGGCTTCGGGCAGGAGCCGGGCAAGGACAGTGCGCCTGCAATAAGGTTTGGTTTCAATTGGGGCGCGCAGATGAAAGACCTTTACCGGCTGCGTATGGAAATCGAGCAGAATCAAGATAAAACCGAGTGGGAATTTACAACAAACACCAGTTACGACAAAACGAAAAAGAAATTTGAAATAAAAGGAAAAGGGCTGCAGACCTTTGAGATTGACCTGGGCATGGTCAGAGAAGCCTCGCGCCAATATCCGGTTGGAATACAGTTTAACTGCCTGACGCCCGGCGCGACAGTTAAAATTAAAAGCATTAAAATAGCCCCCAGTTCGGCGGAAGTATTTTTCAGAAAAACGTTTGAGTTAGCCGAAAATCCTGTTTCCGCGCATTGCACATTCAGCGATGCGGTCAATTACGAACTCTATGTAAACGGACAAAGAGTATCAGCCGGAACAAATGTCTATCCGTCAGGTTACATCAAAAGCATTGACTTAAAACCTTATCTGCAAAAAGGCAGAAACGTCATCGCTTACGGGAAACAGTTCATCTACTGGGCGATGGGCAGCCCGGAATGGCTGTTCGAGGCTGTGGCGGTTGACCGGAACGGCAATGTAACACCTATCATTGGCGACACGTCATGGAAAACAAGCATCGTGAAAGCCGAAGGCTGGATGAAGCCGGACTTCAACGACAGCGCGTGGAAAAACGCGCTGACAAGCTCCGTCAAAGGCTCTCAGATGTTAAAAGGGGAGCAGGCATTTAACGGAATCAACCCCAAACACATGGGAATACTCAGCACAGAGCCGCTTGGCCGTAAATACCCGATATTCGACGCCGCCGAAACTGTAAAATTCAAAGCCTTGCTGCCTGCCGGAGTCAAAGGCCGGTACGAACTCTCGCTGGATGTCTGCAAAGGCGGAACAAACGATGTGGTTGAAAAAGTATCCGGCGATAAATTCAAAGACAACGGGGACTTTATAACCGGCATTTTCACGTTGAAAGTCTGTGAGCCGGGAGCTTACAGACTGATTTGGACGCTCAAAGATCAGGCGGGAAAAGAGATTGAGACTATGCGCGGTGAAGCGGTGATAGCCGGCCCGGTCAAACAGGATGAAATAGCGTATTCGGATTATGATCGGGAATTTGAGAAACGACTGAAACTGGTCAGGAAAATTGACTGTTCATTACCTGCTTCCAATGATAACGGGGAATTTCTGGATCACGCCGGGATGTATAGCGCCGCGGCGGTAAACAAAGGCAAAGTCGTGGAAAAAGACGGCATGAAATACCGTGATACAGGCTCAGGCCGCTGGGATTATTTCTCTTATCGTCTGCATATGCGCGAGCGCGGAGAACCGTATCTGGCGGAGATAATCGTGCCGGATAACGCGCCGCGCTACATATATTCGGGAGTAGTGGAAACTTACATGCTCAGCTTCTGCAATAATCTGCCAGGCATGGCGCGCGGCTGGTTTACCGCCTCCGGTACCTGCGTCACCGGCGTCCGCAATCCGCTGACTAATGAAAAACGCAAACTCCGCTACATATTTTATCCATCAAGTTTCACTTCATCTATCGTGGTAATGAGCGGATTCAGCGGATTTCCGGCCGCCGCCTGCGAAATAAATATATATAAAATAGAGGGCGGCCTGCCAGCATTAAAGCAGCCGGCTACCGATAGAATGTTCGGATCGCACAATGAGCGGCTTTCCACAATGACCCTGACGCTGGGCATGAGCGAACAGCCTTTGATGCACGACAAGTCAATACGCATGGCTCCGCATGACGACGTGTGGTTTCACTGGTATAAAACATTTGAGCGAAAAATCAAACTTCTGCGCTCACAGGGTTACAATATGAGCGTCGAGGGTATGTATATGTACGCTGAAGGCGAGTATCCATCAGCTAAACATTGCCCGTCTATATCAGACGACCAGGTTGATCCGGTTTTGCTAATGATAAAAATGTACAGCCGGAACAAGATCAAAACGATGCTCGGCGTAGAGTATTTCATGTCCCCGCAAGTCTATGTCAACAATAAAGCAGGAATAAGTGAGCGCCGCATGTGGAAAGGGGAGCGCAGTACGAGACTTGTCGACCGTAAGGGCAGGCAGCTTTTCGGTTACATGAACGGCGGCTGCAACTTCCTCGATCCTGACATTGGCGGTTATATGCTCGACTGCGTATCCGAGCTTTACAAACGCTATGAGAGCGCCGGCGAAGTCGCCGGGATTTTCATGGTTAACGGCTTCTGGTGGATGCCGACATTCAATACCTGCGCCTATCCCGATATGACAGACAATGAGGTTGGTTACGATGACTGTACAGTCGGCCTCTTTGAACAGGAAACAGGAATCAATCTGAAAATAGACCCTAAAGACGAAAAGCGTTTTGAAAAGCGTTATGAGCTTATAAAAACCGGATACATGCCGGTATGGCTTAACTGGCGCGCCAAAAAGATGCGCGGCTTTATTGATGAAATAATCAAAACCGTTCAGAGCGGTAAAAACAAATGGAAACTGTACCAGTATCCGCAGACTGCTCCTGAAAAAAAGAATAACCCTTTCCTTGAACCCAAAAGTTTCAGAGAGGAACGCGACGCCTATATGGAAAGACGCTTTAAAGAGTCAGGAATTCCGCTTAACCTGTATAAAAGCTCGGATTCCGCCTCAATTACAACGCCTTTGATGTACTGGGCAAAGTTTGCTACCCCGAATGAAAATTATGACGGGGTTTACGGCTGGAATTTTAATTCCGGATCAAAGAAAATAACGTCGGATATCGGCACGGCCTACCTGGGCGGATGCGGCGGTCTTGACGAGGTGGATTCACCGGCCGGGGCGGCAAAGAAATGGATATTTAAACAGACTGCCAGAGGCGTTTTCACGGTCCGGGGCGTTGAGGACAACGCGATGAATGAGTTTGTTGAGACGGTGATGCTGGACAAAGTCCCGAAAGTTATTTTTGACCAGTGGCTGGACTGCAATCTGGAAACAGGGTTTGGAGCACAGCTCAGGCGCTTCGCAACATCTTTCTACGCTACGCCGGATCTTAAATTCGCGCAACTGCCGGAGAAGAATGTCAAGGGTGTTTTTGCACAGAGCGCAACTTATAAAGACGGCTCTGTCTGTCTGCGGCTGATAAACAACACCCCCTATGCTTCAAGCGGATATTTTACTGCCGACGTTGAAAAAGTTTATGACATGGTTTATGACTCGGACATTAGCGGCGGCAGATACGGCGTCTCGCTCAAGCCGAATGACATCAGAATATTCCGTCTTTCCGGACTCAAAGACGCAGTTAAATGCGAATTTAACTTTTCCGCGGCTGCCGCCGGAACAATCATCCGCCAGGCTGAATTCATAACTAAAAATGACTTCCTGCTGAATAAAGTTCCGGGTGACATGACCGCGCGCATGTTCAAAGCGCTGGCATGCAAAGACGCGTTTGAACTGTATAATATCATAAATGATTTTGAAGTTATCAGCAACGTCAGACAGGCGAAGACTGCGATTATAGCGCTGGACAATCAGGCAATGCTGCTGAATGACCTGGAAACAAAAGGCAGCGGCAGAATCAATTGCGGCGCGGACACGGTTTACACTGACCCGTCCGGCAACCGCTGGCTGCCGGATCAGGAGTACAAGGGCTGGAATGCCTACGGCAATATATCTGGAAATGCTGTCAACAGAGGTAATATTGAAATCCAGGAAACTGATAAGCCGAATATCTACCGCACGGAAATATGGGGTGCGCATATGTTCTACAAAATCCCGGTTCCGGACGGCAAGTATAACGTTAAACTGCATTTTGCGGAAACATTTATCGACAACAAGGCGCCTAACGCAAGATTTTTCAGTGTCAAAGTATGCGGCAAAATGGTCCATGAAAAAGTAGACATATTCGCGTCAGCTGGCGGCATCTTCAAACCTTATATATTGGAGCTCAAGGATGCGGAAGTCTATGAAAAGGAAATTATCATCGAGCTGACCGGAAATGCTTGCATAAACGGAATAGAAATTGAAAAATGCGCACGGTAAAAATCATATTATCTATGTCTCTGGCTGCAGTCACGCTCTTCTGCCAGGCCGTTGAGTTCAACGACAACGGCAAGTGGGGCGTGGTGAAAACAGAGGCATATGAGGGAACCGTCTTTAAAAACGGCAGTTTCATGCTTGACGTGAAGAACACGGTTATAGTCAACTGCTCCTTTATCCGCTGCTGGGTGTCTTTTCAGCGATTTCCGATGGTTCAGAAGATGAGCGCCCGGCGTTCAGAATCAACTGACGGCAAAACGCTGATGTTCAAGTTCAAGTATATACGCGATGAGGGCAGCATAACCCAGACGCTTGAATTCACCTGCCGCGGGGTGACCGCCTCATATGAGTATATCCCGCGGGAGGAGAAAGACCTTCGATATCTGATAAGTCTTATCGAGATATCAGGCAAACCCAATCAGAGTTTCTGGTATCAATGCCTTGACGCTTCAAAAAATGGCGCTTTAAAAAGGATAGACTCCGAGTCGAAAAGCGCCGTGTCTCTGAAAGGTATTTCGCTCAGAGACGCGGGGCCGTACACTCTTGATTTCTGCGCTGAGAAAACAGGGATTTTCAACATAGAAAAATTCCCGTCAATTATGCTTAGACGGATATTCTTTTGCGTTTTTGCATCTATCTTGTTTAATATAAGTGATATAAGTCACTTTTTTTCTTAAAAACGTAGCCAGTAATATATTATTGATATTTTTTATTTAATGCTTGTAATATTATTTTGCGAATGCATATT
>CAIPAT010000259.1 GCA_903863035.1 uncultured Lentisphaeria bacterium | reverse complement strand
ATACGATGTTACCTTTTCTCTGCATTTTGAGACTCCTTTGTTAGTTTTAGGTCGCAAACCATAATTTAACTGACAAAGGAGTTTTTTCTTTAACCTGTGACAAATTCCTTGTCACTTACTCATGGTATCTGACTCCTGACTACTGTCTCCTGACTTCTGACTTCTGAGATTTATTTAAGTTTCAAAACCGCTTCTTTGATTGCCTTAATATGGGCCGGCGTGGTGCCGCAGCAGCCGCCGATAATATTGGCGCCCGCCTTGACCAGTGCTGGAACCAGTTTGGCCATGTCTTCGGGAGTATCGGGGAACACGTCAACGCCGTTGATGTTTTTCGGCAATCCGGCGTTAGCATGAACCAGAATCGGAATGTCCGCGTCGGCCGCCCTGATTTCCTTGACAATTTCAATCATGCGCTCCATGCCGTTGCCGCAGTTGGCTCCGACAATATCCGCGCCGGCGTCAAGCAGCGCTTTAACCATATCCGCCGGAGATACGCCCATCATCGTGCGGTATTCGCCGGAAACAGTCCTTTCGAAAGTAAAGGTGCAGATGGCTTCGAGCAAAGTATTTTCCTTGACGGCCTTAACTGCGAGCACGGCCTCATCAATCGCGGACATGGTTTCAATACAGGCCGCGTCGGCTCCGCCGTTTTCCAGGGCAATAGCCTGTTCCTTGAAACAGTTGTAAAGTTCTTCTTCGGTAACATCGCCCATCAGCAGCATTTTGCCGGTAGGCCCGATGGAGGCGATTACGAAATTGTGATCACCGGCGGCTTCTCTGGAAATACCTGCGGCGGCTTCGTTGAGTTCAACAACCCGGTCAGACAGGCCATAGTGTTCAAGTTTGAAAGAGGTTCCGCCGAAACTGTCGCTTTCGACCATGTCCGCACCGGCTTCGATATAGGATTTGGCAATGTCGAGTACAGCGTCACGATGTTCCACGCACCAGAGTTCCGGACATTCGCCGGGCTGCATTCCTTTCTTCTGGAGAAACGTGCCCCAGGCGCCGTCTGATACAAGTACTTTACCGCTTTTTACCTGTTCAACAATCGTCCCCTTGCATGACTCACACATAATGACCTTCCCTTCTTTAAAATTATTTAATTCCAAACTCGCATTGCAAAATAACATTTTATTATTATAGAAAACATAACTTCATTCGAAGCAGGATGCATCCTGTCTTTTATTATCTTTTTGCTCTATTTTATCTTTCAGCAATAAACATACTCCATCAACCAGCACTCCCGCCGAATAGAACTATCCGTGCAGGCAACCTGAAATTACGGCTTTACTACTGGAACAGTATTGCGCATGAGGCGGATTGCAAACAGACCCCTTACTATGCTCGAATCCGCATTATATTGCAATCTATTATCCTCTATACAAGTACGGGATGGATGGGATGGATGGGATGGATGGGATGGATGGGATGGATGGGATGGATGGGATGGATGGGAACTGGCAGGTGCCAGGAATGCACAACAAACAGGGCTGTCCGAATATCATAGACCACACAGGTCCCATAAGTCCCGCAGGACTCATAGGACCCATCGCATTTTTCTATCAGGCCAGCTTCCAGGCGGCCAGCATGGTGGAGGCGATAAGTTCATTGCCGGCGGGCGTCATGTGGGTGCCGTCGCGCGTCAGCAGCATGCCGGATTTGGCGTTGCTGCCTTTGGTCAGCCATTCCCGTGCGAATACGGCATCCAGCGGAACCAGGCGGGAGCCTGATTCATCGGCGGCTTCGCGGGCGGCTATGCAGTAGACGGGCATTACGCTGCCGCAATTTTCCAAAGCCGCGCCTTCAAACTGCCAGGCAGGCGTCGCAATGCTGAATTTTCCGATTCCAGCCAGACGGCACAGGTGAACAATCCAGATAAGATTGCTTTTATACGCTTCCGGTTCAACGCGGGGTTCGTCCGCCCATACACCGCGGCCGACCGCAGCGTCATTCGCGCCGAGAAAAATCGATACCGCCGCCGGTTTCAGTGCAATCACTTCGGAACGCAGCCGGGCAAGCGCGGCGGGGGTTTTATCGCCGCCGAGACCGGCGTTGATGACTTTGATCTTATGTTTCTTAAGCTTGTTTTCCAGAATTTTTACATACCCGTCCTGCGCCGCCGTAAGACTGTCACCGAAGCAGACCAGTTTCTCGCCTTTTTCCAGCCATGGAGTATCAAATGAAAGCATAATTCGCGCCCTCCGTAATTTTATATGTTTTGAGGAATCTTATAATCTTACCTCAGGTGAAAATTGTTTCAAGTCCCCCGATAGCAAAAACAAGGTATTTAAGCGGTAGATAGACAGATAAAAAGAATCAGGCGGGGCAATCAGAAGAACCTGACCGCCTCGCCTGGAGTTTTCAGGAAAGCTTATTCCACAATAATAACACTGTTCAGTGTGCCCATGGCGTTCGGCCTGAAATTCGGATTTTCCGGATCGACACACCAGGCATCATTGATGTGAAATTTGTATTCGTAGATTCCTGGTTCCAGCGCTATTACGACTTCATAAACGCCATTACCGGCCTCATCAATCAATTCTTGTATCAGGTGGTTCCACTCATTGAAATCGCCACCGAGATATACCCTGCTGCCAGGCTTGGTCTGTACTTGAAATTTCACATGTTTATGTTTACCGGCCGGCTTCTTCGCGACAGGCTCTTTTTTCACGAGAGCGGTAGTTTTGACAGCCGGCGTCTTCGCAACAGGCGTTTTTTTCACGGCAACGGCGGTTTTGCCGGTTTGGGTTGTTGCGTCACGACTGATTCCAGACGCTTTGGGACTCTTTTTTGAACTTTGCATTTTTCTACTACTCCTCTTAAATAATACTACTTCTCTAAAAACAGGAAAATACGCATTTAGATAAAAAAACCGATAAATCAATATAACAGTATAAAATGCAATATGGTTTAAGTCAAGGATGCAATAATAAAATTCCGAAAAAAATTGAAAATACGGCGAAAGTTCTTCTGCTTTTGATTAATAAATAATTGTTTTTAAGGAATATTTTCGAAATAAGTATTTTTATAAACATGACTGCGTGAACCGTAAATATTCAAAATTAAATTTGACGTATTGCGGAAAATCGAAAAACAGCTCGGACGCGTCCGTTCCGCCGACAAATTCGTCCCGCGAAACATTGATCTCGACCTGATTTTATACGGGACACTGGTCATCGATGAGCCAGGACTTGTTCTGCCCGATCAAGCAGTACGGCATTATTCTTTTGTGGCGGTTCCGCTTCTGGAATTAGCGCCGGATTTGCTGCTGCCGGATACAGGCTTGCCTCTTTCAGCCGAGCCGGTCATAAAATGCACGGACGGCCTGCAACTCCAGCCTGAATTCACTGCCTCCCTGCGTCGTCTCATTTTCAGCTGACAGCTTTCTGATTTTTATCGTACCGGAGACGTTGAAAGCGCCGGGCAGCGCCATGGAGTCAGTTTAAGAATCCGGCAGTCGCCTCAATGTTTTTGTTCCGGCTGGAGACTGTCTTACCGGTTTTATCGGTTATCATTGCATCCAGCCGATACTGACCGGCAGCAATTCCTTCAATGTTCAGTACGACATTGTCTTCAGGATTCAAACCGGCCGTTTTTGAAGTCAGCATTTTTCCGGACTTATCGGAAAGTTTCACAACCAATTGATAACCGTCATTTAATACCGAACCCGACATACCCATTCCGGTTACGCCAACGGGGAGATATTTCGCAGGAAGCAGAACCGTATCGGCACATTCGACGTCCTCAATAACCGGATGTTTGACTTTTACCAGCGCAATCTGGTCCAGGTCAAACTGCAATCTGGTGCCGTCTTTATATTTGGCCTCTGCAATTACCAGTTGCAACCCTTTCAGGTGATTCCATTTCTGCCGGTCGCAGTTTGAGTTCTTTATTATATCAGTGATGGATACTCTTACGGGGAGCCATGTCCGCTGCCGGTCACCAAGGTCCATTGACAAATCGTATTTGGAGCCTTCATAGCTGGAAAAATTAACGGCGAACGGGGTAAAATCATCAGCCACTTCATCCCTGTCTGAGTCTATTTTCACATTGAACGTCAAATAATCATAATCGTTCAGGTTTAACTCGTCCGGAGTAAACTCTCTTCTAATCCGCGGCCAGCCGACAGGATATCTGCCATCTTCACCGCCGCCGTCAAGTTTATGATCAACATTGACAGTCATGCTCAACACCCGGCGCTCCGGAGATAAGTCAGTCGATTTGATGACCTGAGCAGTAACTTCTTTGTTGACCGGCCGCCATTTTGAAAAATTGCCGCCGCCCAGGTCAAATCTTTCGAGAACGCCGTCTTTTGCCGCAATAGCGAATATATCGGCTTTCACTGCCGCCGGTTTCGACGTATCCGCCATGACCGACGGCGCGATTCCTTTATTTGCTGCGGGGAATTTCAACAGTTTATCCGTCAAATCTGCAAGCTGCCACCGGGCAACGGTAAATTGTTCATCCGTCCACATATTTGAGGATAGATATTTCTCCTGGGGAACGATAGAATCCCACAGATGCCGGATCAGCGCCTGCCCCTGACTGACCAGGGCGCGGCAAGCCGGATCTTGCGCATTTTTCCGTTCATAGACAGCTTGCTGCAGCGTGTAAAGATAACGCAAGTCATCTTTGCCTTCACGGAAACATTCCCAGTAAACTGCCGGAATGATATTGCCCTGTTCATCTATCCGGTTGCCGCAACCGGAATGAGAGCCGCGCAGATAGTCAAACTGATCGGCCTTACAGGTTGTCCAGCGCCACATCCACGGAACTAACAGCGTATAGCCGCTGCGCCAGAAACCGAAACCGTAAGTCATCCGTCCGCCTTTCTGCATGGTTACCCGGTCTTTGATTTCTCCGGCAACGTGGTTGGGATATGACCAGTATTCATAACGCTTGTCAGCGATTATTTTTTCATACGGCATGGCAAACGGCTGCGAACACCATGCGTCAACGGCATCAAGTTTGCGGTAAACCACGGCGTCCGCCGCCATAGGGTCTTTTGTAATATATGTCTTCATGCCGGATTTACGGATTGCCGCAAAGACCTTTGCGGAAAAATCAGCGCTGGACGGTGCCACTTCGTCCAGCGGACAGCAGATAAGTTCCGGCCAGCCTTTGGCTTCACATTCCAGCCTGAGTTTGCGGAATGCCTCTTCAATTTCCTGATAAACGGCATCATTTGCCGGGAGTTTGTCAATGGTCCAGTGACTGCCGATTTTTCCTCCCGGAACATGCTTCCTGTAAAATTCAGGAATTCCGCCGATGAGCGGAATCGGTCCTGTAAAACCCAGGCTGAGCATGGTATCTATCGCCTCCGGGCGCGGGATATAAACTTCAAGTGCGCCGTCTTTGCCTTTTCTGGTTGAAACGGTCATGGTGGGAATCGTGTCAATCCCGTATTCCCGCATTGACGCATAATCGTTCTTTAACGCCTGCTTTAACAGTTCATCCGGCATCTCGCGCAGCAGCTGGTCGTTCTGATAGTAATAAACCGAATATCGTTTGGCGGGATCCTGCAGCAATTTGTATCCGAGAACTCGAAGTTTTATCGGCAGCAGTACCGTTTTTTGCGCGGCATCGTCAGAAATGGTAAAACATCCGGTATAAATACCCGGTCCGGCGTCTTGAGGCACATGCACTTTCAGCCAGTAACGCTGACATTCGCCTTTTGAAAAAGAGTTTACCGTAACCGCTTCGAGCAGTTCCGGCATCTGCTGATATGTATCCTTTGAGCTGTAATTCGGATATCGTATTTTCCATTCAGTAACCAGGCGCAGATCTAAATCCTTTTGCCCGATAACGTTTTCGCCGCTACGCAAATCGGATACTTGCACCCGCATATTTTTGATGTCGCGCAGCGGGTAAATGCTGAATGTAACCGGCTCATATTCGCCCTGAGCAGCGAAAGCCGAAACATCCTCAATGCGTTCTGAAGCGCGCGGAATGGAGACTTTATACACCGGCTGCATGATGGAGCGGGAGAAAAGCATGAAGCCGAAGGTCTTCTCGGTATCGTTAAACTCCGGCAGCGGACGTTTTTCAGTATATGGTATTTCCTTGAAACCCGCTGGCACAGACGGCTGAATCCGCGGTGCGCCGGGTGCCGCCGCTTGCGCCGAAACGGCCGCCATAAGCATAAAAACAGCTAAAGTTCTGCTTAACTTAGACATTTAATTACCCTTCATTGTCGGATTATTCATTTTCATATGTCACTTAAAGTAACTGCAAAGCACGAATTTACGAATGAACCCGGCCTTCTTTTACCGTTGACCATGAACAATTAATCTGATCAATTGCCTGATTCAGCTTTTGCGGCTCCGTAAACTCCAGTAATGTCATCAAATCTTTTTTCTATGTTGAACATAGTCGGCCAGGCAATATTAAGAGCTTATCCGTAAATAACCCCTAATTTTCTGTATATTATCATGGATGCTGTCAAATGAAGCAGCGCCTCATAATTGGCGGACTTTTTCTCAAATCTCACCAGGACTTTCCTGAAACGATTGAACCATGAATGAGT
>CAIPAT010000258.1 GCA_903863035.1 uncultured Lentisphaeria bacterium | reverse complement strand
GGAATTAACGGTTCCACGCGACCCCAAAACGCATCAGAAACTTCCCATGATTTGATCTTTGCCATTATGTACTTCCTTTTAGAAGAATAAAATGACACAAATTTTTAATATTTCAACTGTTATTTACGGATAAGCTCTTAATATGAGTAACGATATTATTTTAAAATGTCATAAAGAGACACCGAGAGGGGGAGAAAAAAATGGGAATTCAATTATTTAAGCCTACTTTCAGGGTAGATGAGTGCCTGAATGAAATCAGGGAATGTTTAGAACTGGGGTGGACCGGTTTAGGCTTTAAAACTGTAGAGATGGAAGAAAAATGGAAGCAATATACAGGTGCAGGCAATGCACATTTTTTAAACTCTGCCACTGTAGGTTTACATCTTGCATTTAAAATACTTAAACAAGAATGTGCCTGGCAGGATGGCGATGAGGTTATATCAACCCCGATTACGTTCGTATCCACCAATCATGCCGTTATGTATGAGAACCTAAAAGTAAAATTTGCAGATGTAGACCAATATTTGTGCCTTGATCCGGAGGATGTAGAGAAAAAAATTACAGACAAAACAAGAGCAGTGTTATTTGTAGGACTTGGCGGAAATACTGGACAATATTACAAGATTGTAGATTTATGTAAAAAATATAATTTAAAATTGATTCTGGATGCCGCGCATATGTCAGGATCGAGAGTTAACGGAGAGATCCCGGGAAAAGATGCTGATGTAGTCGTTTATTCGTTTCAAGCGGTTAAAAACCTTCCGACGGCTGATTCTGGAATGATTTGTTTTAAAGAGAAAGCCTATGATGAGATATGCAGAAAGCTTGCATGGTTGGGCATTAATAAGGATACATTTGCCAGAAGCCGCGATAAAGGCGCTTATAAATGGAAATACGACGTAGAATATATAGGATATAAGTATCATGGAAATTCTGTTATTGCAAGCATGGGGCTTGTTCAGCTGAAATATCTTGACATGGACAATTCATACAGAAGACAGTTGTCCGCATGGTACAACGAAAGCTTTAAAGATTATTCCGATAAAATTAAACCGGTTCCGGTAGCCGAAAATTGTGAATCATCCAGGCATCTCTATATCATAGAGGTAGAGAACAGGGACGAATTATTGCTGGCGCTCAATGAATGTGAAATTTATCCTGGCGTTCATTACAGGGATAATACCGAATACGATATGTATGCCTATGCTAAAGGAACCTGCCCCAACGCTCACAGGCTGAGTGAAAGAGTTCTGTCTTTACCATTGCACTTGCAGATGACAAAAGATGATGTTGATTTTGTAGCCGGCAATGTAATAAAATATGTGCGATAAGTTCAACTGGCGAATATTTCTATGCGGCATGATTATTGTATTAAATCAGAAAATATATTGTTGAGGCCTATTACTGCTCAAGATATTGAGATGACGAGGCTTTGGAGAAACAGAGATGAGATCAGAAAGTGTTTTTTATTTGACAAGATAATTTCTGCGGAACAACAAATAAACTGGTTTGATAAGTACCTTAATCAATGCAATGATTTAATGTTTATTATTGAAGAGGTCGCGCAACTAAAAAGTTCAATTGGCACAGTTGCGCTTTATAACATTAATAAGCATACTTCAGATGCTGAATTTGGCAGGTTAATCATTGGCGAGGTTAATGCCTCCGGCAGAGGACTTGCGCTAAAAGCAACAAAAGCTATTTGTGAATTCGCTTTTAATACGCTGGGTATGGATAGAATCTATCTGGAAGTTTTTAAAGACAACATAAAAGCCAAAAATTTATATGAAAAAGCCGGATTCTATTGTGAATCTGAAAGAGTTTATGAAGGAAGAGAATTAATAAAAATGATTTTAAATCATTGAGACTACAGGATTGATGATCTTCTACAAAAAAAGCCGGAATTGAATCCGGCATTTTTTCATGTAAGCGGAATATTACTATTAGCTCATGGTAATCGCATCGCAGGGGCCTTCGCCGACGCAAGCGCCGCAATCAACGCAAGCGCCTTCGCTGACACTGACAACCGCAACACCATCCTTCATAGCGATAGCTTCGGTCGGGCATACGCCGACACAAACTTCGCAACCAGTGCAAGTATCCTTATCAATCTTAGCAGCCATCGCTGTCACGGGGCGGGCAAAATGGGCCACTCCGGGGCGGGTTAAAACGGGCCAATAAAAATCACTATTGCTTTTCAAAACAGCCTACATAAACGTTTGGGTGATAGGTTATTTTGACAGAAAAGTAATAGTATAACATTTCAACTAATAAGGTGGCCCGTTTTAACCCGCCCCGTGACAGCGCCCAGAAAATAATCTTTTGAATCTGTATTACTAATATCGATTCGCTTTCATTGGATGATTTGCTGTGTCAACAATTCAGCCTTTTCAATGAATATGTCGTTCATTGAATGCAAAATGGTATAAAATTTGGCGATAGTCAAATGTTGAATGTGATACAGAATGTAGTCTACGCTGTCATGCGTTGTCACATGGTCGGGGGAAATAGCATTTTACAAGCTGTTCAAAGTGAACCGATTAGACAAGAATTGTCACGATGTGACAAAGAGGGGGAAATGGTCGGAGCGAGAGGATTTGAACCTCCGACTTCTGCGTCCCGAACGCAGCGCTCTAGCCAGGCTGAGCCACGCTCCGACATAATAAAGGTCATCGTAGAAGTACGAGACCTTTATAATAGTATCAAAAAACTAAAAAGCAACCTCAAATCTAATTAAAAGTTACTTTTTTACAGAGATAACGACTTTTTTGAGAGAACCTTCACCTTCGCTGACGGTAACAATCTCAGGATCTTCCTGCAAGGTGATATGAATAATTCTACGATCGTGTGAATTCATTGGAGGAAGGACGACGGGTTCGCCCCAGCGTTTTACTTCCTTGGAAGCATCAAGAGCCTGGATGCGCAAGGTTTCTTCATGAGCGGCTTCGTCTTCTTCATTGCGTTCACGTCCGCCTCTGCTGTCACGCCTGTCGCCTCTGTCATCTCTATCTCTTCTGTCGCCGCGATCACCCCTGTCGCGACGGTCACGGGGATCTCCGCCGCGCTCTCTGCGTTCGTCGCCTTCGCCTTCGGCATCGCCGCCGGGACGGGTATTATTTCTGGAATATCCATCAATGTCGAGAACAATTCTTGGACAATCCGGTTCGGCATTGAACATCATACGGTTGAGCAGTAGCTGAAGGCTTTCAAGGGTCTGGCCTTTACGTCCGATAATGCGACCGGCATCTTCGGAAGCGATAATGACAGCCAGTTTGGAACCTTTGTCTTCAATTTTAAGTTTTGCGTCCAGCGCGAGGTAGTCAAGCATCGTGGCAAGCGTCTTGGACACTTTGACTTTGATCTCTTCCATTTTTTCGGTGTTTTCCATTTGTTTTACACTCCTTTTTTGCGGTTTAGGCGGTTCAAGCTTTCTTTAAGCTGTTGTTTTGACTCTTATCGGCTGCTGGTTGATCCTTGCCCATTTTCTGGGTCATGTAGAGTTGCAGAATGCTGAATACCTGGCTGACCGTCCAGTATAATGTAAGCCCTGAAGGCAGGGAGTACAGGACGAAAAGCATAACAACAGGCATGAACATCATCATTTTCTGCTGCATCGGATCGGCTGGAGCAGGAGTCATTTTCTGCTGCAGCACCATCAGCGCCGTCATAACCAGTACAAGCGGGTTGAGCGGAAGTCCGAAGATAACCGCAATGGTATCCGGTCTGGACAAATCAGTGGCCCAGAGGAATGGAACCTGGCGGAGTTCAACGGCGCCGTCAAGCGTCGCGTATAATGCGAAGAACACAGGGATCTGAAGAAGGATCGGCAGACATCCGCCGAGTGGATTAACCTTCTCGATTTTATACAATTCCATGACTTTGGCATTCATCTGCTGCGGATTGTCTTTAAATTTCGCTTTGATTTCTGTAACCATCGGCTGCAGCTTCTGCATTTTCTTCATGGAATTGTTGGCTTTCTGGGTTACCGGCCAGAAAACAATGCGTACGATAATGGTCAGGACAATAATGGCCCAGCCGTAAGAGCCGCAGAAGCCCTTCAGCATGATCAGCGCCACCAGCATGAATTTAGCCACCCAGTCCAGCGGCCCCCAGGCCAGATGCATGATTCTGGCGGATGAGTCATCAAACTTTTTCAAGTCCTTCAGTATTTTGGGTCCGGCATAGTATTTGAACTTCAAGGTTAGTTCCTTGCCGGGGGCAACTGCAATATCTTTATATGAACCGCCGATGCCGGCAGTAAAATACTTATCTTTTTGGGCAGTAAAAGTCTCTTCCCTGGCTTGAACCACGCCGTCGTCAAACGGTTTTTCCGGCAGCAGCAGACAGGCAAAATATTTGTTGCCAACGCCGGTCCACGTCACCGGTTCTTTAGGTTGAACAAAAAAGTCCTTATCCTTGGCGTCGGCGTATAAATCGTACAGAGTGCCGCCAACGGTCATGAAATCAATACAATGGGTTTCAGTGGTGATAGTGTCTCCGGCCAGATGCAGCAGGGGTTGCAGACCGCCGCTGTTAATTGATATTTTCTGGAATTTCAGTTCGTCGCGTCCGGTATTTTTAAAAGTAACGGTATAATCCGTAGTGTAATCATCAATGATATTCCAACTCTGTGTGAGCATAAAAACGTTTCCTGATTCGTCAGCAAGTTTTCTGACCACAGAGAAAGATTTATCCGAATTGCGATTGTTGTCAATAACTTCCATGACTTTCCACGGCTTCGAGTTAAATACCGCCAGCGCACCCGGTTCGAGGTTTTTGTCGAGCACAATTTTACCGGTATGCGCATAATTCAGGAATCTATCCAGCACAACGGATTTAACGGTTCCGGAAGCCGGATCGATTGTCATGGTAAAATACTTATTGAGAATGGTTTGTGCCGGAATAACCAAAACATCCGGTCCCTTGACAACAGCTTTCGATGCGGCAGCAGATTTAACGGGGGCGACGGTCTCTTTAACCGCGGGAATAGAATTGTTTTCAACGGGGGCAACAGTTTTTTCCTGAGTATTGACTGCTGGACGCTGTTCCTCCGGCATCCATCCGAACATTTTGCATATCGGGGTCCAGGCAAAAAGCAGAACAACGCAAATCACAAAAGCAATGATAGTCTCTTTATCGAACTTCACAATTATCTAATTCCTAAATTATTTTTTTCTGCATGTCCGCACGGGGGGCACGGGATCGAAGCCGCCCTTACCAAAGGGTTGGCAGCGCAACAGCCGCCACACGGTCAGTACCGAACCTTTAAGCACACCGTGAAGCTTAAAAGCCTCAATCGCATATTGCGAACATGAAGGAGTGAAACGGCAACAGCGCGGAAGCAGCGGCGAAATCGTCCATTGATAAATTTTAATCGCGCCAATCGCGATCCAAGTTAATCTGAAAGATTTGACAACACCGGTGAAAGACCGGACTTTTTGAACAGATTCTGCATCTGTTCCTGAACTTCCTGCTGCTTCAACTCCATCATTCTCTGCCTGGGAATCATCACCAGATGAGCGTGCTTTAAGTTCATCTTCAGCATCCGGAAAGACTCCCACAGAAGTCTCCGTGCGCGGTTCCTGGTCACGGCTTTTTTGCTGTACTTCTTTCCGCATATTACTCCGCAACGCAATTTGTCATCCGGAGACGGGGCCACGACAAGAATAAACAAGCCTCCAACATACTTTCTGCCGTGTTCGCGAACATAATCAAATTCCGATTTCAAGCGCAACTTGTCACAAGATTTTAACGTCTGTTTCAAAGCTTAAAACGGTATCCATTGAGTTATGCGCGTGAACCTGGAACATTTCCAGCGGCTCAGCTTATTACAAATTACAAGGCCAGCCTGGCACGGCCCTTCTGGCGACGGCGTGCTAAAACCTGTCTGCCACCACGTGTGGACATTCTGGCCATGAAACCAATTCTGCGGTTCCTTCTCTTATTCGACGGCTGATACGTTCTTTTCATTTAATTTAACCCTTTTTTTACAAGTTGTTTTAATACTATAATATATCAGTTCCAGGATTGATTACGGTTGTTACGCTCAATAATCCTGTGATAATATTGTTTAATAAAATATGAGATAATAAATCTACTCTTTTTTTTCACGGATTCAAGCCTGTCTGCAAGAAAAATCACCAAAACTTTGTAATTCCAGAAGTCAAAAGTCAGGAGTTCGCGAGGCACTGATGGCGCCGCAGGTCGTCGCCGACTTCTTACTTCCTGATTTCTGCCATTCCCCGTATTGAATTCAGCTTTATAAATCATATATTTATTTATACTCTGCACAACTGAAAATTTTAAAATAGACGAACAGGATTGTGGATAGGATTTTTTCGACCCGATTGACAGGCGATATGAATATCGCCTGAATTAAGAGCGAAAAAAGACAGACGCAAGATGCCAGCAACTTGTCGGACTGAAGACTTCGTAACGAGAAAATCATCGGAATTTTCGCAGTAGAAGGCATAAGTCCGACAGGCTGCTAGACGCAAAGTGGTTGCGATCTATGTTAAATTTTCAGCCGTGTAGAGTATATAAAACTGAAAGGATTAACATGATTTTTGAAAAATTTGGCATTGAAATAGACAATATTGCTTATGAAATCGAGATAACGACGGCAAATGAACGGCGCCTGGCGGTTATCACGCCGGTACTATACATAAATTCTCCGGCCCGGCGAGTGCTTATCGCCAGCCTGAAAGTAGACGGGCACGAACTGCTGCCTTCAGACAAGGTAGAAGTCAGAGAAGGCCGCAGTCAGGTACGTTTAAGGCAAGTCAGAATATTCAATCCATTGCTCAGCCAAGCACAAGATGCCGGGCACAGCATCGAATACAAAATGACACTGGAAGTATCCGCGGAAAACGGAATCTTCCAGAGCAATGACAGCTATATCTCTATAACCGCCAATTGATTAACCACAGACACTAAGAAATATTTTTTGGGTTAAAATCAAAATAATTTTGGAATAAGCGGCAGCTTGAAACCGCTGGACTCCTGTTTAAAATTTTCACTCCTGTCAGCCGGAATCCGGTAACGCGCTAAAATCTCGGTGGTGGCTTTCCTGCTCGCAGTGATGTCCAGAACAACTTTATCCTTAGACTGCAGTTCCAGTTCCAGAAATCCGCTGTTCATACCTTCAATAATTTCAATAAGGTGTTTCAAATTTTTAAGTTTGATGCCATTGGCTTTAATCACGGCGGCGGCGTTAATCTCCTGATAGCCCATGTTGATGCTGTCCGCCAGCACCATGGAAAGCACTACCACTTCATCCCGTTTCAAGGTGATTTCGCCGTCAAAGAGGAAATTGACCAGTTCACGCGGAGCTTTCATCCAGTAACCACCCCAGCAGTCGAGATAATTGGTGGTAAGCGGTACAAAGACCAGACCGCCGATAATATAATAAACCGGCAGCTTGTCAAAAGTACGCGGAGATACCAGGCGTTCAGGCTTTTCCAGTTTGTAATTTATATCAATTTTCTTCTTGTCACGCCAGATGGTGAAACGGCAGTTGTCGCCGATATATTTTTCCCAAATCATATTGGCGAAGAAAATCACTTCAGTCTGACGGAACGGCACAGTAGCGTCATTGGCGACTTTCACCCCGTCAATCTCCAGCACCACATCATTGATTTTAAAAATCCCTTTTTTCTTCAGAAGCGGCGGCATATCTTTAATCATGATGCCGGACAAGTCCGGGGTCATGCCGATCCAGCGCCTCAAATCCGGATTTTCCATTTTCATGGCTTCAAACGGACAATCCGGGAATCCCTGAAAAGATCCGTCATCAATGTCCTTTAGAAAATGACGAATCACCGGCATCGGAATAATAAATCCGATATTCTGGGCCTGAGTCAGCCCCTGGAACGCCACGCCCGCCACTTTCCCGTTATCCATGACCGGGCCGCCGCTGTTGCCCGGATTGATCGCGGCGTCAATTTGAACCGCCAGCAGGTTGACGCCGCTGTGGGAATAGGTAATCGGCTCAATTCTGGAAACCACGCCTTCAGTAACCGAAATATTATCGCCGCCGATCGGGTAGCCGAGGACGGAAACCTTATCCTGCAGCTTGGGCATCTCTCCCAGCGTCATCGGAGGAAGGTCTCTAAAGAAATTCGGATCGTCCACTTTCAAAATCGCCAGATCGCAATCATGACCGGCAAATTCCAGCTTGGCGATAAAGCGGGTGGGATCGCTTTGCTTGCGTACCATGACAAATGTCTGGTTGGCAATGTTATGTGCATTGGTCAATATCCGGTTGCCGGCAATGACAAATCCGGACCCGGTTGACTGCCGCTGTCCCTGATTCTGCCATGGCTGATAATAATCCGGCTGGCTGCTTACCGTGAAAATCTTCACCACAGACGCCATTTCAATACGCTTAGCGGCAGAATCGGCGTCTCGTTTAGCCATGATTTCCGCTTCCTGCGGAACTTGAACTTCCGGACCGACAGCGAAAAGATTGACTGCGGCAAAAATTGTTGCAAAAAAAACTAAAAATCTTCTCATCAGAAATCTCCTTGCATATTTATAATTTATTTTTTAGTTTAGAAATTCCAGAAACATTTCCAACGGGCATCAGTCGTTTTACCGGCTTTCTTCATATCTTCATCGCCATTAATCCGGCTTGCTTCCATCATCAACATGCTCAATCAGCAGATAATATTGAGCGGCACCGGTTGAACTGAATTTCATTACCTTGCAATATAGCGTAATCGAAGAATCTTTCTTCATCTCCAGATATGCGCCCTGCTTCAACATCAAAACAGGCAAAGGTGATGGCTCAACATTCAACCATAAATATCTGTCCGGCTTTATCCCCGCACTGGTCATAAATTTCGTGAAAATTGCATAAAAATCAGTAAATGTAACCTTTAGCGAAACATATTTAAACAAATATTTTTCCGGCGATAAACGAATCTCCTGAACAACAGCTTCGGCATATTTATCGGTTTTAAAACCGGAGTCTGCTGAAAAAGCAGCATTACAGGCCATTCCGGCAAAAATCAATATCAGAAACATATTGCGCACAATTAAATTCCTTCGTAAGCGGCAGAGTTTTTTTCGACTCAATTACCGGATTTCTTCATATTCCTGCCGTCGTCACCAGCTTTTTCATCCGGCTTGTCTTCCGAGTCAATACGGTCAACCAGCAGATAATACCTTACATTGCGAGTGGTATTGAATTTCATCACTCTGCAATATAAAGTCAACTCAGTTCCCCGCTTCATCTCCAAATTAGCGCCTTTCTTAAACATGAAAACATCTAAAGGCACCGGATGAACATTCAGCCCTAAGTAGGTGTCATGTTTCATGCCTGAGGCAACTGCTTCTTTCGACAAATTAGTCTTGAATGCAACAAATTTAACTTTAAGCGAAACATATTTTAACAAATATTTCTCGGGCGACAAGCGCAGTTCCTGAATAAGTGATTCATCATTTTTATCAATTTTCAAAGATGGCTCCGCGGCAAGGGCCGTACAGGCCATACCGGCAAGAATCAATATCAAAAGCAGATTACGCATGGTTAAATTCCTTAAAGTTGCGGCGTCACCTTCTCTACTTCAACTACCGGAGTCTTCCATTTTCTTACCATCCGCTGCTTACCCTTGATCTGAACAGACTTTTCATTCCATGGAGCTAAACTCAGTTTCGAGGCATGCAGATAACACACTAGAACAGGATCGCCGTTTTTCTGCGGTTTGAACAAGGCGTGAGTTACATAAACCGCGGTTTTCTTATCCAAAGGATAAATATCCCCTTCCAGCGTCACGTTTTTATCGCTGTCCGCAATAAACGGCAGTGTTTTTTCTTTATCGGCGGTTTTCGCTTTCTTGTCCTCCGGTCTGGCGGCAGCATCGACGGTATCCTTCTTGTCAGTATCTTTAGCGGCGGTCTTTACATCTTTAGAGTCGCCGGGCTTAGCCGCGGCGGCATCCGGTTCAAGTTTTTTGGCATCCTCGGCGCTGACATTGATATATTCCTTGCTGACCCATCCGGTCAGGGTCGAAGGCGCGGCGATCTTTATCCAGTCAGGCTTGCTTTTATCCTGAACATTTACTTCAATTCCAACTGGAACTGTGGTGACATAAGCTTCGTAAGCCACACCCGGGCCGGCGCGGAGTTTCGATTCGGAAAGCGTTTTGCCGTCTTTCAACTGGGAAGCCGCGACCCAGACCGAGGCATCGGCGGGAAGCACGATCTCGTACCAGTCTTTCATCTGCCGCAGCACCGCGACGTCATCGCCGCGTTTAAGTTTGGATACTGCGGAGAAGCGCGGCCCGGGCTTGACCCGGACATTCAGCACTGCCGATTTGACCACACCTTTTACCGGTTGCGCCGGCCCCTGAGCTTGAGTCTTTTGCGTTTCAGCACCGACCGCGCTCAGCGAAATCATCGCCGCACCTAAAATAATGTTCAACATTTTAATCATAAAATATAAAATCCTCTTTATATGTAATTATAATTTTACTGTTCAATTTGAATATCCTGTGATATTAACGTAATATTAAACAAACAAAAAACAATTGAATAAACAGAGAAACTGCCATGAATCCGGTTGAATCATTTCTTCAATATCTGACCCATGAGCGTCAGGCAAGCAATCATACGATTGAAAGTTACCGTCAGGATATAGCGCAATTCGTCCAATTAATGTATCCGAAAGAAACGGATTTTCAGGATTGGAAGAAAGTGGATGTTTTCACCGCCAGAAGCCTGGTCATCGAACTTCAGAAAATCGGTCTGGCGAAAACTTCAGTTCTACGCAAAATCTCCGCCATAAGATCTTTTTTCAGGTTTATGGAACGCGAAGATATTGTTGAAAAAAATCCTTTTTCCGGTTTGAATTCACCCAGGAAAGAACGCAATCTGCCGCGCTTCATGTCGGTTGATCAAGTCTCCGGACTGGCGGACGCCCCTGCCCTGTACTGGAAGAACGCCGCAGAATCAGGAACGGCCAAAGACGACGATTCAGCCGCGTTCGCCGGAGCCCGCGACTCCGCGCTGATAGAAGTCATCTACAGCGGCGGACTGCGTATCAATGAAGCCGTAAGCCTCAACCTCAGCGACGTTAATCTGATCAGCGATATTGCCAAAGTCAAAGGCAAAGGCAAAAAAGAACGGCTTTGCGCCCTTGGCGGACCGGCAGTAAAAGCGATCAGGGCATATATGAAATTGCGAAAACTGCGCACTTCGAATGAGCGGAACAACGCGCCGCTGTTTGTCAATAAGCTCGGAACCAGGCTTACCGCCAGGTCATTTCAGCGCAACCTGAAACTTTATCTGAAAGCAACCGGATTGCCGCCCGACCTTACTCCGCACAAACTGCGCCATTCATTCGCCACTCACATGCTGGACGCCGGAGCCGATCTGCGCAGTGTGCAGGAACTGCTAGGCCACGAGAATCTAAGCACCACGCAGATTTACACCCATGTCAGCGCCGAAAGATTGAAAAAAGCCTATAACAAAGCCCATCCGCATGCGAAATAATTGAAAGCGAAAAACCGATAAAACCGATTTCCCACGAAAAGCACGAAAATTCACGAAATAATGCAAATACAGAAATCCATGTTCTCCACCGAGGACACGGAGAATAAAGAAAGATGACTGTTTACGTTGTTCCGCTTTCGTTAACTTTCGTACTACTATCCGTCATTTTCTTGTTTTTTTAGAAAGATTTTTACATATTCGTGTTCATAAGTTTCTAATTATGAACATGCAAAATGCTCCGCAATGCAATGGAGAACTTTCGTCATTTTATCCGTCAATTGAAAGTTCAGGAGGAGGGATGCAAGGGGGAACCCGGAACTGTCAATCCCGCAGTCGCGGGACTGCAAACAAAATATTGTTTCCAGTTACTCGCCACCGGCGGCCCGCCGGGCGTGATCCAACGGTCCCGCAGTCGCGGGATTAGTCGCCAAAGGCGAAATGCATAAAGACGGTCTGCCGGGACGGCTGACCCTACCCGAAATGCATAAAGATGGTCAGGCGACCAGCGCTCCCGGGGGTTACTTCATTCTCTTCATGGTGAAGCTGTATTGATTTTTTTCGTGAACTTTCGTGCTTTTCGTGGTTAAACGTCCCTGTATTCAGGATTCAGAATCATTTTTCCACTTTGTTCAGTTCCGCGCTCCGGTCTTTGGATAAATCGATGGAACTGAACATTTTTTCGTTTCCGGGCAGCAGCATGAAGAATTTGTCACAAATGCTGATTTCAGCGGTTCCGCCGGTAAGTTCAAAATCGAGAATATGACCGCCGCTCTTCAAATCATCACTCAGAAAATGCAGATGATAACCGGGCACGTTAATGCCCTTTACAAACGGCGGCAGCCTGAATCCGATAATTGCACCGGAAACATTCTCAAGATTGAACACGGGTTGATGCTTTGTTACTTCCGCCAATGGTTTAAACGGTTCCTGCTGAGCGGGCACCGACCTGGTTTTCATTTTAGCAAATGAGCCATGGATGACGACAGCGCAGAACAAATTGCCGTTCGCGGCTTCTTTATCAATGATTGCGGAAAGACCTTTAAAATCTGTTCCGGGAGGCAGCGTGAATTTCTTGTCCGCTTTGAAATTCACCACCGCGGCAAACGGCGTATTGATACTTAAATCGGGCAGATACACTTTACCGTCGGCTTTAACCTGATAAACCGTGCCGCTCATGATAATCATTTCACCATCAAGACTGTCAAAAGTGCCGATTCCGGTGTCGCCCATAGTAAGCAGATGGTGCAGCGGCACATGGCCGCGGTAAACTCCGGCCAGCAGCGCATCAATGGTGGAAACCTGGGATACGGTGTGTTGCGGCGCAGACGCGCAGCATCCGGCCAGAATAACTGCCGCCACTGCCGCTGATAAAAAACGAAAAAGATTATAATTGAAACGCATTTTTACCCTTTATTCAGGTTTTAGGGGTTAAGTGTTAAGTGTTAAGTGTTAAGTGTTAAGTGTTAAGTGTTAAGTGTTAAGTTCGGAACGTAACTCGTAACTCGTAACTCGTAACTCGTAACTCGTAACTCGTAACTCGTAACTCGTAACTCGTAACTCGTAACTCGTAACTCGTAACTCGTAACTCGTAACTCGTAACTCGTAACACGATGAATTCTGACTTCTGGATTTTATTCATTTCCAGCAATTATAAATCTGCGGGATAAGATATTTTAACACGGAGGCGGTCGGCACCGCGAAAATCATGCCGGTGAGACCGAAGAAAAGACCGCCGAGCAGCACGACGATAATTGTTTCAAGCGTGGTAAGCCCCAGCGCCCCGCCGATGACCGTTGGATATATGAATAACTGATCAAGAATTCCGGTGATCGCGACATAAGTCAGGACAACAGTCACCAGCAGCAGCATGCTGGTATGGGTTCCCGCCGCCAGACAGACGATAATCGTCAATAAAGCGCTGGTGCAGGGCCCGATATAAGGCAGCAGTACCGTGCAGCCGGCAATTATGCCCAGTATCAGCGCATAGGGTACACCCAGAATGAAAAACATGATGGTGTAAAGCGTACTTTCGATAAGAATGATGGTCAGGTAGCCACGCACCCATATTTTCAGTTTGAGAATGATATTATACAGAATGTCTCTGGCTCTGGCCAGCGTTTCCTCGCTGGCCCCGGGCAGCCATTTGCTGTTGTATATGCCCCGTATCAAATATTCGCTTTTTTTATCGCCGCCGCATTGCTGCTCGGAACAGTAATCCGCCATCGTCTTCAGAATCAGCGAGAAGAAAAAGAGAGTAAGCAGTACGTCAAGCAGCACTGAAAAGATTCTTTTTACAAAACCGGCGGTAAAGGCGAACATGCCGCCCGATTTCTGCAGGACCATTGCAACAATTTCTTTCTGATTGCCGGCATCGGCGAGCAACTTAGTCACCTCGGCCACCGCGACTTTTACAAACGGCAGCTTCTCCAGTTCCGGCTTCAGTGATTCCAGTTTCTCAATATATTTTTTAACTACCGGCATAAGCTGTTTGTGTCCGTCGGAAGCAGCCTTGACGTCGGGTGTCGTTTGAGTTTGTCCTTCAGTTCCGGCTGCCGCGGTTTTGACCGGCTGCTGATCAACCCATTCCTGGATCGAGGCGCTCAATCCGGCGACATAAGATACTGACAGCGAGACAAAACCGATCGCGAGCATAATACATATCAGGACGAAAGTACTGATTGTAGCTGTTGTGGCTTTGCCGACCAGCGCCTTGCGCTCCTTCTTCTCTTTTTCCGAAGGGGTTAACTCCACGGGCTCCCGGTTGCTGCTGAATTTAGCGGCGATGGTCTTTAACGGGGAAATAATGGTAGTGCCGAATTTGAACAGTTTGATGAAAAAAGTATTTGAAGTGAATTGTTTTTCGTACCATTTCTCAAGCGGCAGGAAGATATAAGCCAGAATCAAGCCAAAAATAACCGATTTCAAAAACGTCGCAGTCAGAATAAAGATGGTGATCACGATCAGGGCGACGATTATTCCGGCGCCGGATTTCAGTATCCGCCTGCGGCTTTCATTATCCTTGGCCACATCGTCTTCCAGTTGTTTGAGCACCGCTTCACTGATATCCAGATTGGCGGCGATCCGGGCAATCAATTTCCGCTGCGATTCGAGATAGTCGTTATCCACCCAGCTCAATTTTAACAGCGCTGTGACAATCTTCAATTTTTCAGGGTCCGGCAGATGCCTGATCACGGCGCTTTCTTTAAAAATATCAACTTCTTTGAAATTCTTGAGGGAATGAACAAAATACTCCACCATTTCAGGAGAATGCGTCCTGGCAAGGATATTCCTGAACTCGTCTATTTCCTTTTCCTCCAACTTTCCATCCGCCCAGAGCACTGCTCCCATGAGAGCGGCTATCGCCGTGGACGTCTCCGGGGGTTCCCCGCCGGAGCGGGGCAGGAAACTGGAGATCATGGAATATGCTTTCCCGGCAGGCTTTTCGACAACGCCTTTCAGCCATTGTGCTTTTGATATCCAGTCATTACCATTCATTTTCGGGTCCATGTTAAATTTATGAGATCAGTTGACGGTCACGCTCCGGCTGCCTTTTACGACTTCCCCGCAAATTGCGGCATTGAATCCTGCTGACCTGCATATCTTCAATGCTTTGGCAGCTTCTTTTGAAGGCACGAACCAGATCATGCCGAACCCCATGTTGAATACGCGATATGCTTCTTCATGACTGACATTGCCTTTTTCGACAAGCAGCTTGAAAATCGGCGGCATCGGCAGTGCGCTGCTGTCGAAAACAACATCAACTTTGGCAGGGAGAACGCGCGGCACATTGTCATACAAGCCGCCGCCGGTAATGTGGGCGATGCCGTCCAGGTTCAAACCTTTATCCATTGCCTGTTTGATTGCCGACCAGTAGCAGGTATGCGGTTTGAGCAGCGCTTCTCCGATGGACTCAGTAAAGCCTTTAGGCTTGCTCTTCACCGTATATTTATTCTGCTCGAAAAGTATCTTTCTCGCCAGACTGAAGCCGTTGGTATGGAGGCCGTTCGAAGCCAGCCCGATTGCCAGATGTCCCGGTTTGATATTTTCGCCGGTGATCAGCTTGTCTTTTTCAACGACACCGGTAATTACGCCGACCAGATCGAATTCATTGCCGTACATGCCGGGCATTTCCGCGGTTTCACCGCCGAGCACGGCGCAACCGGCAGCTTTGCAGGCGTCAGCAATCCCGAAAAGTACGTTTTCATAAAGCGGACTGCGCAACTTCCCGATACCGATATAATCCATGAAATAGATTGGCTCCGCACCCTGCACCGAAATATCATTGATGCAGTGATTGACGATATCGAACCCGATGGTGTCATATTTATTCATCATGGCGGCAACCATCAATTTAGTGCCTACTCCGTCAATGCTGGACACCAGGATCGGCTGCTTGTACTTGCTCAAGTCCAATTGAAACAGACCGCCGAAGCCGCCGATCGGAGTCAGCATTTCCGGTCTCCGGGTAGCGCCAAGTCTGGCTTTTACTTTACTCAGAAGATTAGTTGCCAGGTCGATATCCACGCCCGCCGCCTTGTAAAGGTCGCTTTTCACCCCTTTATTACTCACTGCTTTTTACCTTTATATTATATTTTGATAATGAAATGAACATTTATTATTAGCTGTTAATTTAAATCGCCGTTGCGCGAATGCAAAATTAATTCCGTAAAACTTGCCTTTTATGCTGAACTCCGGTGAATTCGCTATTTGACGGCAACACACTGATAAAGACAGCGGTCTTTGGGAAAAGAAGCTTCCGAAACCACCGAGATGCGATGCCCGGCATACTCAAAATCGCGCCCGTTGCTAAACATGGAAGCGAAATCCTTTGCCCCTTCCAATTTTTCCATCAGTTCGAGATCGTTTGCCAGCACCATGCACCGGGCCGAGTCCGTGATCAGAACCGAAAACGGCACGACTGTAAGTTTAGTTGTTCTAACCGATTCCGCCGCGCTGGCCACCATCTGTTTTTCTTCCAGCTTGATCATCCGGGCCTTGAAGTCCGGAATTGCCTTGTCGGTGGCTAATTCCATCCAGTCCAGAAGTTTGCCGCGCAAACTCTGCAGATCGGGAATACTGGAGAGAAATTGAAAGGCGTCGGTATTTTTGATCGCCTTAGCCAGCCCGGAAACTTCTTTCAGGTAGGCGTTGCGCTGTGAATTCGGAATATAATACATGATTACCAGATGGACTTTCCTGCCGTCAGGCGAACCGTAATCAATCCCAAGTGGAGACCAGCCCACCGCGCAGAACAGCTCGCCGTCGTCACGGACGGCGCGAACATGCGGACAAGCCACGCCCATGCCGATCCCGGTATTGGAAACGCTTTCACGCTTATTGACGGCGGCAACAATGTCCTGATTGTTGCCGATGTCAGGAATGGCCTCAATCAGAATCGCCAGATATTCCAGCACCTTTTCTTTTTCATGTACTGGAAGTTCGACCAGACGCCCTTCTTGCAATGCGTTTAAAAGACTTTTCATTTAGCAACCTCGAATTTACGGTTAAACCAGACTTTAACAAAATGAGTGATAATACTGTACATCAACATAAACAACACCATCCACGGCCAGAAAGTCCACGGCAGCGGAACCAGTTCCAGATAAGATGCGAACGGCGAATAGGGCAGAATGCAGGCGGTGGTTATCACCAGCAGCGTCATCAGCACCATAAACGGACTGGGACGGCTCTGGAAGAACGGAATCTTATTGGTCCGGATGATATAGACAATCAAGGTCTGCGAAAGCAGCGACTCGACGAACCAGCCGGTGTGGAACAACTGCTCGTAATAAGTTTTCATTTCCGGCGTCGTGCCGGCGCTGGAGAACAGAACGCAGTTAAAGAAATACAGCATCAGGAAAAACGTGGCATAGTCGAATATCGAACTGATCGGACCGATGCGCATCATGAATTTCCTGATGAACGTGATATCCCATTTCTGCGGTTTCTTGATGAACTCGTCGTCTACGCGATCGGTCGGAATCCCGATCTGGGAAACATCATAGAGCAGGTTGTTGAACAATATCTGGATTGGCGCCATCGGCAGGAACGGCAGGAAGTAAGCGCCGCCGACCACGCTGAACATATTCCCGAAATTGGAACTGGCGCTCATTTTAATGTATTTGATGATGTTGGCGAAAACCTTCCGCCCTTCGATAATGCCGTCTTCGAGCACCAGCAGACTGCGTTCCAGCAGAATAATATCCGCCGCTTCTTTCGCAATATCCACTGCGGTGTCCACAGAAATACCCACGTCTGCCGCCTTCATGGCCGGCGCGTCATTGATCCCGTCCCCCAGAAAACCGACCACATTGCCCATCTCGCGCAAGCCTTTGATAATCTGTTCCTTCTGTGACGGCGTCAGACGGGCAAATACATTGGCGTTCTTAATGGTATGGCGGAACTCTTCGTCGCCCATTACCGCCAGCTCTTTGCCGGTTACGACTTTATTGACCGTCAGACCGACGTCAACGCAGACTTTCTGGGTGACAAGTTCATTGTCGCCGGTGAGAATTTTCACCTCAACTCCCGAATTGCGAAGCGCCTTGATGGCGCTGGCCGCAGAATCCTTGGGCGGATCAAAGAACGCGATATAACCCAGCAGAATCAGTTCCTTTTCATCCTGGACACTGAACACTTCCTTCGTCCGCGGAAATTCGTTATAGGCAATGGCCAGTACACGATACCCGTCAGCGCTGAGTCGCTGGTATTCCTCAATCAGGTCGCTCTTGATCATGTCGATCAGCGGATAAATCTCCTCATCAACCTGATATTTGTCACACGAGTTGAAGACTTCTTCAACCGCCCCCTTGCAGATCAGCACATGGGTTTCTTCGTAGTCGATGATGACCGACATCCGTTTACGCTCGAAATCGAACGGAATTTCATCTACTTTGCGGCAGTTTTTCTCGACGTCCAGGTCTTTATTGGCAAGAATGGCTTTATCCAGCAGATTGCGCAGTCCGGTCTGGTAGAAGCTGTTCATATAAGCGTAACGGAGTACGTCTTCGCTTTCCCGGTTGATCACATCGATATGCTTTTCAAGAATGATTTTATCCTGAGTCAGCGTACCGGTCTTGTCCGTACATAGAATATTCATGGAGCCGAAGTTCTGAATGTCCTTGAGCTTCTTGACAATCACCTTCTTGCGCGACATGACCATGGCCCCCCTGGACAGGCAGACCGTCATAATCATCGGCAGCATTTCCGGAGTGAGTCCGACAGCCACCGACAGCCCGAAAAGCAGTGCCTGAATCCAGTCGTGCCTGGTGATTCCCACAATCATGAACGTGGCGAAAACCATGACCAGCATAAACCGGATCATCAGCCAGACAAATGATGCCACGCCCTTATCGAAACTGGTATCCTCTTTTGCCGCAGTCAGCGAGGATGACACCGACCCGAGAAAAGTTTTGTCCCCGGTGTTGATTACTACTACTCTGGCGGAACCGCTGATCACATTACTGCCCTGGAAACAGGCATTCGGCAGTTCCATCGGGTTCCCCTCGGTCGCGGAGGCAGTGCAGGCATATTTTTCCAGTGGCATCGACTCTCCGGTCAGCGCCGACTGGCTGACAAAAAAATCTTTGGCCTGAACAACTCGCGCGTCGGCGGGGATAATCGAACCGGCGGTCAAGACCACCACATCGCCGGGAACCACATCTTTAAGCGGAATCGACATTTCCGCGCCGTCGCGCAGCACAATGGTCGAAGATTGAATCATGGTCTGTAGTTTCTCGACTGCCTTGCTGGACATTTTTTCCTGAAAATAGGCGAGAAACACGCTGATAAAGATCATGGCCCCAACCACAATCAAGGACCGCAGATCGCCCATAAAAAAAGAAATAATGCAGATAACCAGCAACTGGATCACCAGCGGATCTTTGAAACGCATCAGGATTTCGATAATCGGATTCAGTGTGTGCCCTTTGAAGAACACATTCTCGCCAAACTCCCCCAGCCGGTCTTTGGCATCTTCTCCTTTCAACCCGCCAGGAGCGCTGCCGATCTCACGAAACGCGGAATCCTCCGGCTGGGAACAAAGACTGAATAATCTTCTGGCGCTGGCATCATCATTTTTCAATGAGTTTGTCTTAGCAGCGGGCAGCGTTCTGTTTGTCTTTCCCGGAAATCCCATGAGATAGCCTTGAATAATGTTTTAAGCATAATTGCCAAAGTTAAAAACAATAAATACGGAGTATATTTAATTACAAAATATACTATATAACTGTGTTAATTTTAGATTTATGGCGCTGCCAGAAACAATTCTGCAACCAGCTTATGAGCGGCTATTTTTGGTAAGAACAGTCAGGAGCGACAAGAATCCCCCGGCAACTAGGGCCAGGTTCGTCTGGTTCTTGCATTTCAATTTCTAAATGCATATCGTTCCTTTATGTTAAATGATGAACACGAAAAAATCTAAAATAGTCGGCCACTGCCTTTTTGCAAGAAACCAAATGTAAATTTACAGATAAAAAATTGATGTCCGGCAGAGCCTCCAGGCGCGGCCGGCAACTGCCACGGTAACTTGTCTTGTTTATTGCAATTACCGACACTATATTTCCTGATATGCCGGGCTGTCGCCGCGGTTAAAGTTACACGGAAAGGAACGGAACATGAACACACTCATACAGCTGATAAGTTGCCTGCTGCTGATCGGGCTGACCGCAACCGGCGCAGGACCGGAAGTTCGCCCGAAACTGCTTCATCCCTATACCGTTGTCGATACCGGACAAGACCGGTGCTTCTCCAACGACAAAGAAATCACCTGGCCCGGACGCGGAGCCGCATTCTACGGCCAGGATGCACAGTTTGAATGCAATCATCCGGCGTATAAAGATAATCGCGACGGAACCGTCAGCGATCTTAATACCGGATTGATGTGGCAGAAAACGCCTGATCTAAAAAATAAAACAACTCATGAGCAGGCCGTCGCCGAAGCCAAAGCCTGCCGTCTTGGAGGTTACAGCGACTGGCGGGTGCCGGGAATCAAAGAGCTTTATTCCCTGATTGATTTCCGGGGATACAGCAACCGCACCGCCGACGGATCCAGACCATATATTGATACCGGATTTTTCGATTTCGTCTATGGCAATGAATCCAAAGGCGAACGCCTGATTGACGCGCAGTACAGATCGTCCACTATTTACGCCGGCAAAACCATGAACGGCAACCCGACCGTCTTCGGCGTTAATTTTGCCGACGGACGCATCAAGGGCTACCCGCTGCAAATGCCCGGCGGACGCCGGAACAAACAGTTTGTCCGCTATGTCCGCGGCAATCCGGCTTACGGCAAAAACGACTTCAAGGACAACGGCGACGGCACCGTCAGCGACCTGGCAACCGGCTTGATGTGGACGAAAGATGACAGCAAAACCAAAATGAACTGGCGGGAATCCTTGAAATATGCGGAGAATATCAAATGCGCCGGTCATGACGACTGGCGGCTCCCCAATGCCAAGGAATTGCAGAGCATCGTGGATTACACCCATGCCCCCGAAGCGACCAGTTCCGCCGCGCGCGGACCGGCGATTGATCATATCTTCAATATCACCAGCCCGGAATCATATTTCTGGACATCCACCACGCATCTGGAACGGCGCACCTGCGGCGCCGCCGCATATATCGCCTTCGGGCGGGCGCTGGGAACAATGCACGGCGTCAAGATGGATGTTCACGGCGCAGGCGCACAGCGCAGCGATCCAAAATCCGGCGATCCGTTAAAATGGAAAGACGGCCGCGGACCGCAGGGCGACGACATCCGCATTTATAATTACGTCCGTTGCGTCAGAGGCGGCGAAGTAAAACTAAAAACGTCCGGTCCAGCCATTGACGGCGGTTACACCGCCGAGTGCGGCGGACCGGAAAACCAGCAACAGCCAGGCGGCAGCGGCGGACAGCCTCCGCCGCGTGTCCATCTGTCACGCCCCCCTGCCCTGCCGCAAGTCAGCCCGCTTGAATAAGTGACATGAGGGTGTTATTAATATTCCGTGCTATGCAGCTAAAAATCATCAAAGATAAATCATAGCCAATAGTGCCAAGGTGCTGGCTATTACTAGCGTCAACGGGGCGACATATATAGCATGGCATCTCATAAAAACATTCAGCTATGCAGGAGCTACATACTAATCCCGGTAAATTACTGTTTTGGTTTCGGCGTCACTAATTTGAATTGAGACTGGACTTTCGGCGGTTCAGAATTCTTCATATCTTCTTTAAAGTATTTTAACTTGAAATTATCATCAAAGGAAACGGCTCCTTTATAGACCAGCGTAATATTCCCTTTGACGGCCGGTATGATGCCGCCCAAAGTTCCTTTTTGCGAAAACTTATTTACGGCAGCCACCTTCACAGAGACATTATCGATGAAATGATCCGTAACACTTGGATCGCGCTTGTGTTTCGCCTCGAAATAAACCACAAACCATTCGACTCCATCCGTATCTATCCCTGACCGGCAATCCTGTATACAAATTGATGTATTATCCGATACGAGTTCAATAGCTACTTGCGTCTGATTGTCCAGCTTCCTTTTCTCGGCATAGACTTTATAGCACACGTCCCCGTGCGTGACAGTTGTCAAGCCTTGCTGACGGTCATAATCCTTGTTATCCGGTTCATCCATTGATTCACAGCCACAAAGCAGTGACAAAAGCACAAATGATGCAAACCATACGCTTCTTTTCATGTCCAATCCTTTACGAGTATTGAATTTTGCCTTGGGCTGAGTCAGCACAATCTCCATATCTGCTACAGAAAAAACCGTTGCAGCCGCACTCACGTAGGGGCAGGGTCACTTCGATGACTTTTTTTACTATTTTTCATATTGTATTCGATGCTGAATTCCATAGTTTGCCGCGCATAGTCGGCCAGTTTGCGGATAGCATCGGCCTGCTGCAAATGTTCAGCCAAGAGCTTTTTAATAGATTTTTCATCATGGTATTCATCAATCCTGATTAGATCATCTCTGCTCAATCCGCTACAGAAAAACCGTTGCGGGTGCGCTCCCAGCGGCGGGTGCGGAGTTTCAGGGTTACTTCAATGACCGGATACATCCACAGCACATAGCCGGGGTCTTCCTTGCAGTGCCAGGAGAAATTCATGCCGCTGGGGTTTTCCGATTCCAGCTTGATGACATTGTCTTTCCGGCTGTAGCGCTTGACCACCACCTGTCCGGTACTGAGTTTGGCCACGACAATATCGCCGCGCTGCGGATATTCGCCACCGGCCACCAGCAGGATGGTGCCGTTGGGATATTCCGGCGACATGCTGTCACCTTCCACCCGCAGGGCAAAAAATCCGGGGCGCGACTCGGTGAACATGGCAGTCTCATCGGAGCAGTCGCGGGCGAAGTCATCAAACGGTTCGATGGCCGGTTCATATCCGGCGGCTTGCGCGAAACTAAGCACCGGCACATCCCGCAGATCGCCGCGTTTTACCGCCACCGCTTCATCATCGGGCGTGGATGCCAGATATTGTGCGGCCGGCTCACGAGCCTGCATGAAGCTTTTATTGCCGCCCGGCCCTCCCCGCGTGAGCTGAACTGTGAACTTATTATTGTTTTTCAGTCGGAGCAGTTCTTCATGGCTACTGGCACCGCTGCCCATTCTGACGTTGAAAACTTCGGTATAGAATAAACTGACATCCTCTTCGCTTACTTTAAGATATTCCAGCACGGAAGCCATCTGTCCGGCGTTTAACAGAATATCGCCTTTTTTCAATTGAGAAATGGCGGATGGTGAAATATTGAGCAGTCTGGCCAGATCCGCCTGTCTTTTTTCTCTGATTCCTAGCCATTTCGAGACGATCGGCCATCCATTTGCATTGTTTTCCATTTTTAACTCCGAGGTAACGTTTAATTTAAACTTAACTTCTCTATTAATATAGTACAGCATATCCTTAACTTCAACAAATTTTAAAAAAATTAAAAAATTTATTGCTTTTTCTTTGTCCAATGGTTTATAACATTAATCATTCACTAAATTAATTAATCATAAAAAGGAGTCGCCATGCGTGCGCTTGGAGAAATCATTAACGACAGAAACATCAAACAGGGCAAGCTGGCAAGTTATCCGGATACGAAGCTCCGCCGCCTGCTCTCAACTCATTGTTACAGTACGCTCCATCATACCGTCGCCGGACGGGGTGATAAGACGCATCCGCAAACCGGGCAGGCTGGATGAAAGACAGCGGTTGATTTATGAGGTTCTGGGAATAAAACTGGACGATCTGCCGGTTCGCACAAATGTCTTCAGACGGAAGATATGAAACGACTGTAGTGCCACTGCATAGGCTAAGTGCTTGATTATAAACATGTCAATTTTTAGTCCGCGGAAGTTGGGTTAGCATTCAGCAAGCTGTTCGTAAACGTGTTCTCGTCGGGGGCTTACGAAACAACTCCGGGCGTTTAAAGCCCGGAGTTGTTGTGAGTATCGAGTATTAGCGGAGTTCTACTTTGAGTTCTGAACTGAGCTTTTCGCGCAACTTGTCGAAGGCTTCGTTGACTTCTTTATCAGTCAAAGTCCGTTCGGAACTTCGGAATGTCAAAGTATAAGCCATGCTCTTTTTGCCGGCTTCGACCGTTTTTTCATCGGTAAAGATGTCGAACAGTTCGACCTTTTCTAGATTCTTCAATCTGGAGCTGCGGATAAAATCCACTACGGCTTGATGCTGCAGCGACTGATCGGCAAGAAATGCCACATCACGGGTCGTTGACGGGAACATCGCCAGCGGCGAATACAACGGGGATTCCAGCTTCGCTTGCAAAATCGCGGAAGTCTCGAAGACTCCCAGGAAAATCGGATACTCGGAGCGGAACTTCGTTGAATACCTGCCGTTCAGTTCGCCGATATGCCCGGCGCATTTGCCGTCAATCATGACTGCGGCGCAGCGACCTGGAGCAAATCTGTCGTCTTCGGCTTTCTCAAAACGGAACTTCTCGATTTTGCGACCGGTAAACCAGGCTTCCGTCAGCCCTTTCAGGTCGTAGAAATCGAACAGTTCAAGGCGTTCGGAGGAGAAGCGTTCCGGGTGCTTGTGTCCGGCAAGGACAATGCAGCATTCAAGTCTTTCCTCCGGAAATTTCTGCGGATTGCCACAGAAGACATTGTCTATTTCAAAAAGTTGCAAATCAAGATTTTTGCGCGAAATATTGCGTTCGACCGTGGCAAGCATTTCCCCCAGCAGCGACGGACGCAGACAAACCAGATCGAGACTTAGCGGGTTGTTCATCCGGATCACATCTTCAGATGCGAATCGGGAGTCGATCAAGGCGGATTTATCACTGACTGTGCTGTAGTGGAGACACTCATAAAGCCCCAGTGCGATCAACTCGTCACGAAGGCCCTGAACTCCGGTATAAGCATCTTTAGAGAAAGACGCAACTGATTTTGAGGTAACCGGCACTACAGGCACGGCGTCCAGCCCGTTAATGCGGGCGACTTCCTCCGCGAGGTCGGCTTCGCGCTCAATATCCAGCCGGAATGACGGCGGCGTGACCACACACTTGACCGCGTCAATATCGGAAACGTTGAGACGAAGTTTTTTGAAAATATCCACGATCTGGTCGTTGTTCAAGTCAACCCCGGTCAGTTTGCGGATGCGTTCAAAGCGGCATACCACCGGTTTGAATACGGGTTTATTGCCCTGAATATCCACCAGACCGGTGACCAGTTCACCGCCCGCCAGTTCCAGAATCAGCGACGTTGCGCGGTCGCTGGCGGTTTCAAGCATATTCCAGTCAATACCGCGTTCAAAACGGTGCGATGAATCGGAAGCAATCCCCAGTTCGCGGGAAGATGCGCGAATATTGGATGTGAAAAACGCGGCGCTTTCCAGTAGAATATTAACCGTGGATTCCGTTACGCCGGAATCAAGTCCGCCCATAATTCCGGCCAATGCAACCGGCTTTTCAGCGTCAGCAATCACCAGATGGGTCGGCTTCAGCGATAACTTGCTGTCATCCAGCATGGTCATTTTCTCCCCGTCAGAGGCTCGTCTGACGACGATACGTTTGCCGGAGAGTTTGTCCAGGTCGAAAGCATGCAGCGGATGGCCGAGTTCCATAAGCACAAAATTAGTAATGTCAACCACATTGTTAATCGGGCGCAGGCCGATACTAAGCAGACGCTCTTTCAGCCACTCGGGGCTTTCCGCAATTTTGACGTTGCGAATAACTCTGGCAGTGTATCGTGGACAGAGTTCCTGATCAAGTACAGTCACCAGATTGGCGGTATCTTCATTCTTCGCCTGAATCGGAGCCTTGATTTCCGGCAGGGCGGCTTCCTTGTTCAGCAGACAGGCCAGGTCGCGGGCCACTCCCCAGTGCGACAGCCAGTCGGGACGGTTCGGCGTAACCTCCAGTTCAAACATGGTATCGCCGGGAAACAGTTCAGTCAACGGGGTTCCGGTCTTCAACGCGCTGTTCAGGATCAGCAGGCCAGAATGGTCATCATCCAGGCCGAGTTCGCGGCCGCTGCAAAGCATGCCGCTGGATTCAACCCCGCGCAATTTAGATTTCTTGATCTTGAATGATTCGCCACTGGATTTGTCGGTAAGTATAGTACCGATTGTCGCCAGCGGCACCTTGCTGCCGGCATCGCAATTCGGAGCGCCGCAGACAACCTGCAACTCTTCCCTGCCGTCGAAAACACGGCATACAGAGAGCTTATCCGCGTCAGGATGCGGCTTGCGTTCCAGAATCTCCCCGACGACAATACCCGCCGGAATTCCACCGGAACGTTCAATCGCTTCGACCTCGATCCCGGCCATGGTCAGCTTAGCCGCCAGCGTTTCGATGCCGCAGGAGATGTCAACATATTGTGAAAGCCAGTTATATGAAATATTCATTATTTGCGCCCCGGTTAAAACTGTTCAAGGAATCTGGTATCATTCTCGTACAGAAGCCTGATATCATTGATGCGGTAACGGATCATGGCAATTCGCTCAATCCCCATTCCGAATGCGAAACCGCTCCAGATTTCCGGATCGTAGCCGACTGCTTTAAGCACATTGGGGTCCACCATACCGGCGCCGGCAATTTCCAGCCAGCCGGACTGCTTGCAGACGTTGCAGCCTTTCCCGCCGCACATGATGCACGAGAAGTCGTATTCGACGCTGGGCTCGGTGAACGGGAAAAAGTGTGGACGCAGCCGGATTGAAACATTCGGCCCGAACAGTTCACGGGCATAGGCCTGGAGGATGCTTTTCAAATCAGCCAGCGAAACATCGCGGTCAATGTACAACCCTTCGATCTGGTGGAAGTTCATGCTATGGGTCGCGTCGGGCGTATCGCGGCGGAAACAGCGGCCGGGAGCGACAATCCGCACCGGCGGTTCCTGGCTTTCCATAACGCGGATCTGCACCGGAGAGGTTTGTGTCCGGAGCAATCTGCCGTCTTTAAAATAAAAAGTATCGCCGGGATCACGCGAAGGGTGATCGGCGGGAGTATTCAAGGCATCAAAATTATGATAAACTGTCTCAATTTCCGGTCCGTCGGCAACGATAAAACCCATCCGTCGGAAAATCGCTACACTGTCGTCAATGACTTTAGTTACCGGATGCTTATGGCCTAACTTGCGCAACCGTCCCGGCAGCGTCAGGTCAAGTTCGTCGCTGCTTTTAACACAGCAACCGGAGGCAAGCCGCTGTTTAGCACCGTCCATCAGTTCCTGAAAACGGGTTCTGCCGGTGTTAAAAGCCTGCCCGACATCTTTGCGGTCTTCCGGCGGAACCGCGCCCATTTCCTTGCTCAAAGCAGGAAAGAGGCCATTCCGACCAAGGATTCCGATTCTGACTTCTTCAATTTCCGCTTCAGTCACCGCATTCAACAGCTTCGCCTCGGCGTCGCTGAGAGCGGAATCGATCTTTTGAATGATTGGATTTGACATAATATTTTGACTTCCGGCTAAAATGAAGAAAGCTTGAAGAGGAAAGCACAGGCCTCCTATTCAAGCTTTCAATGTTCTATCAACAAATTGCTCAGGCCTGTGTAACTTTTTCGACCAGAGTCTTAAACTCCTGCGGTTCGGTTACAGCCAGGTCGGCGAGAACTTTACGGTTCAGCTCGATCTGGGCTTTCTTCAGACCATTAATAAATTTGCTGTAAGTGGTACCGTTAATTCTGCAGGCGGCGTTGATACGCACGGTCCACAGTCTGCGGTACTGACGTTTCTTCTGTTTGCGTCCTACAAAGGCATGGCGCATGGCTTTGTCCACGGCGTCATATACGGTACGGATGTTCTTACTGCTGCATCCGTAAAAACCTTTAGCCTGCTCTAATACGCGCTTGCGTCTTTTGCGGGAAGGTACTGCACAAGTTACTCTTGACATGATTAAATTCCTCCGGGATTATTCTGTTTCAGTTAATGGATTAGAGGCCATACGGAAGAGCGGCTTTAATGCGCCTTCTTTCAGCTTTGCCTATTGCTCCATCCTGTCCCAGACGGCGTCTGCGCTTGGCGCTTTTTCCGGTGAGGAGGTGACGACCGCCGGCTTTGTGGTGACGATACTTGCCGGTACCTGTTCTCTTGAGCCGCTTCGCGGCACATTTCCTTGTCTTCTGCTTGGGCATCGTTAGTTAAACTCCTATTCTACATTGTTAACTGTTCATCCAGGACGGCCGATGCCAGCCATTCCCGGCGTTTATAATCACTTTTTCCCGAGAGGAGAGAAAGTGACGCTGATATTACGCCCAAGTAATTTGGGCCTCTCTTCAGCTGTTCCGTGTTTGGAAAGGTCATTAATGATCCGCTCCATCAGTTCGAAACCGATCTCTTTGTGAGCCATTTCACGACCTCTGAAAACCAGAGTGACTTTTACTTTAGCCCCTTTTTCCAGAAATTCAAACCCGTGTTTCAACTTATAGTCATAATCGTGTTTATCAATATTGATGTGAAACTTGACCTCTTTCAGCTTCTGCGTGATGACATGCTTTTTCTGAGCTTTGATATTTTTCTTCTGCTCATATGTCAGCTTGCCGTAATCCATGATCCTGCAGACAGGCGGATCGGATTTTTCCGCAACCAGAACAAGGTCCAGCTTGGCTTCGATAGCCATCTTGCGGGCATTTTCATAAGTTACAACGCCTACTTGCTCTCCATCTGCGTCAATAAGACGGATCTCACGAGACGCAAATGAAACATCTGCCGGTTTAATCAGCTTAGCGATACGAGTACCCTCCAGTTAGTTTTTCAACATCAAAAAAAACACAATATTTGACTATCATATAATATTATCATATTTTCTGTTCAATTTCAAATCGCATTTTTTCAATTACCGCAGGAATTGTCAATTCTCCCATTTCGCCTTCGCGGCGTGAACGCACCGCCACGTTGCCGTTTTCCATTTCTCGGTCACCGACAACCAGCATATAAGGGATGCGCTGATTCCTGGCGTCTTTGATCTTGGATCCGACACTTTCTGAGCGTACATCCAGTTCAACACGGAACCCCTGCCCGCGTAAATCCTTGAACAGTTTGCGGGCATAGTCGTGCTGACGCTCGGTAATCGGCAGAATTCTGGCCTGTTCCGGCGCCAGCCATAGCGGAAACGCCCCGGCATAATGTTCGATAAGAATACCGAAGAAACGCTCCAGCGAACCAAGCAGTGCGCGATGAACCATGAACGGACGGTGCTTCTGTCCGTCTTCTCCGATATAGGTCATATCAAAACGTTCCGGCAGATTGAAGTCAAACTGAATGGTGGAAGTCTGCCACTCACGACCGATGGCGTCTTTAACTTTCAGGTCAATTTTCGGCCCGTAAAATGCTCCGCCGCCTTCGTCAACTTCACACTTAAGACCGCATTTCTCAACAGCTTTTTGCAGCGAAACCATGGCCTTTTCCCAACGTTCCGGCTCTCCTACCGCTTTTTCCGGACGGGTCGCCAGATAAGGCTTGATTTCCTTGAATCCGAACGCGTCCCAAATGGAAAGGCTGAAACGCAGAACTTCCGCGATTTCGTCCTCAATCTGTTCCGGCGTACAGATAATATGAGCATCATCCTGAGTAAAGCCCCGGACGCGGAGCAGTCCATGCAGCACGCCGCTTTTTTCATAGCGATAAACAGTGCCGAGTTCAGCCCAGCGCAACGGCAGTTCGCGGTAAGAGCGTAATTTTGACTTGTAAATCTCAATATGGAACGGGCAGTTCATCGGTTTGGCATAATAATCAGTATCGTCAATCTTCATCGGCGCATACATGGCATCTTTATAGAAATCCAGATGTCCGCTGGTGCGCCAGAGATCGCTCCGCCCGATATGCGGAGTATTGATCATATCATAATCATTTTTATAATGTTCCTGCTTCCAGAAAGTTTCAAAAGTATTGCGGATAAACGCACCTTTCGGATGCCACAGCACCAGTCCGGGGCCGACCATTTCGGAAAAGCTGAACAGATCCAGTTCTTTGCCGAGTTTGCGGTGGTCGCGCTTTTTGGCTTCTTCAATCAACTGCAGATAATCATGCAATTCCTGTTTACTCGGGAAAGCGGTTCCGTAAATACGCTGCAGCATGGGGTTGCTTTCTTTGCCGCGGAAATATGAACCGGCAATGGACATCAGCTTGAATGCGGCGATCTGACCGGAATGTTCCACGTGCGGGCCGCGACAGAGGTCGGTAAAATCACCGCAACGGTAGAACGTGATTTTCTCGCCTTCCGGAATATCCGTCAGACGCTCAAGTTTGAACGTCTGATCTTTTGATTTAAGGAATTCTTGTGCTTCAGCGCGGGCCATTTCAACAACTTCAAACGCTAGCTTCTGGTTGCATAACTTGCGCATGGCGTCTTCAATGTTTTCCAGATCTTCCGGGGTCAGCCGGTGTTCCATATCGAAGTCATAATAAAAACCATCATCCGTTGAAGGCCCGATATCAAATTTGACTCCGGGAAAAAGCTGCTGTACGGCGGCAGCCATGATATGCGCCGTGCTGTGGCGGATCGTTTCAATCGGAAATTTACTCATTTTATTTAAATCCTCTGTTTCAAGTTTCAATATATCTTAGTCAATAATGCAAAAAAACCTAGTGACAGCTACATGTTCGGCAGTCATCAGAAATAAGCCTGATCCTGTTTGCAATATATGATTTTATCCGTAATTTTTTCAAAAATTTTCCCATTAAAACAAATTCAACTGTTCAGGCGGAGGAGCAATTATATCACGCACCGGAGCGAAAGACCGGCGGTGAATCGCACATACGCCATAGCTCTTCAGCGCCTCAAGATGTTTTTCAGTTCCGTAACCTTTATGCCGCTCAAAACCGTACTGCGGATACTGTCCGGCAAAATCCACCATCAATTCATCGCGAAACACTTTGGCCAGAATGCTGGCGGCAGCAATACTTGCCGATTTTGCATCACCCTTGACTATCGCTTCGCATGGCACCGGCATATCCGGTACCGGCAGCCCGTCTATCAACAGAAAATCTAAATTCTCCAACTGGCTCACTGCCTGTCGCATCGCCATCCGCGATGCCTGAAGAATATTAATTTTATCAATCATTTCCACCGACACCACGGCAATGCCGTATTGCATTCCCGGAACCTCCAGAATCGCATGCCGCAATTCAATTCGCTGCTCTTCAGTCAACTGCTTCGAATCATTTACCGCAGGAATCCGGGCATGCTGCGGGAAAACCACAGCGGCGGCGACAACCGGCCCTGCCAGCGGCCCCCGCCCGACTTCATCCACTCCACCTACAAAAGAAAACCCCTCAGCCCAGCGTTTTTGTTCCAGGAAGAGGAGTTTATCATTTATGGAAAGATATTCCATTTTATGCAGAAATTAAGGAGAAAAAGCCCCTTTTACACGGTTCTGCGTTCTTTAACTCTGGCAGACTTGCCAATCTTGGTTCTAAGATAATAAAGCTTGGCACGTCTGGTCTTGCCCTGTCTGATCACTTCGATCTTAGCGACACGCGGACTGTTCAGCGGAAATACACGCTCGACACCCTGACCGGAAACCACACGTCTGACGGTGAAAGTCTCCTCAATGCCAGAGCCTTTGCGGGCGAGAACGGTCCCGGCGAAAATCTGGATACGCTCATTTGTGCCTTCAACGATTCTAACATGCACTTTTACAGTATCGCCGGCGGAAAAATCGGTGACGTCCTGCTTGCACTGTTCTTTTCTGATTTTATCCATTATGTTCATATCAGCCTCCAAGTTTTTTATATTCAAATATCTGTTATTGTTTTATTTTATTTTATTGTCAATTAAATCCGGCCTGCGCTGCCTTGTCAGCTCCTGCGACTGTTTCAGCCGCCACGCAGCGATTCCGGCATGATTGCCTGAGAGCAACACATCCGGCACTTTCATGCCGCGAAACTCTACCGGCCTGGTGTATTGAGGATACTCCAGTAAACCGTTGGCAAACGATTCGTCAACACTTGACTCATCGGAACCCAAAACCCCGGGGAGAAGCCTGACAATTGCGTCAGTCATCACCATCGCGGCCAGATTCCCGCTGGTCAGCACATAGTCGCCGATAGAAATCTCTCTGTCAATCAACGCGGCGCGAACTCGTTCATCCACGCCTTCATAATGTCCGCATATTATAATCAGATGGTCATGCGCGGTCATCTCAACGGCCATCTTCTGGTTAAAGCGTTCCCCCTGAGGACTGGTCAGAATCACCAGCGACTGCTCAGTCCTGAGGTCTTCCACCGCCTCGAAGAGGGGTTCGACCTTCATCAGCATTCCCGGTCCGCCGCCATAAGGTTTATCATCAACAGTTCCGCGTTCGTCATGCGTATAGTTCCGCAGGTTCACCGCATTGATCTCAACAAGCCCCTGCTTCACTGCTCTGCCGATGATGCTCTCTTTGAACGGGCCGAAAAAAATATCAGGGAAAAGCGTTATGATATCAATTCGCAAATCAATCATTTACCTCGACTGAAACTTTTTTCTGGAGACGTCCGGCGGCGCCGCTGACCAGAGCGCGAATCGCCATGATCGTCTTCCCTCTTTTGCCGACAATCTTGCCGATGTCTTCCTTCTTGCAGTCAATCTTTATGATATTCGAATCTTTACCGATTTCAGAAGAAACTCTAACCGCATCCGGAAAATCAACCAGTGCGCGAACAACGTAATCAACAAAATTTTCGAGATCCTTGATTCCGCCTTCTGCTCCGGGGACCGGCTTCTTTTCTTCCGCACGACCACCACCGGTAAAAAACTTAACAAATGACTTTAACACTTTTAATGGTTCCTTGGTTACAAATTCAATACTGCATTATGCAGGTTTGGCTTCAGATGCCGATGCGGCAGTCGCTGCAGCAACAGCCTGGGCTTTAGCCACGGCTTTCTTGGAAGGCTTGCTCACTTTAACTTTGTCTGACATCTTAACGCCGCTTCTTACCCGCTTGAGAATACCCTCAACGGTTTCACTCGGTATTGCGCCGGTTGAAAGCCAGTAGTCTGCTCTTTCCAAGTCAATTTTTTCATCTTTGTGTCTGGGATCATAAAAACCCAGAAATTCGACCGCTCTGCCGTCTCTGGAAGTCTTTCTGTCCATTACAACAATCCGGAAACAGCTGTTGTTCTTTGATCCGGTTCTTTTCAATCTGATTGAAACTGCCATACTCTTAAAACCTCTTTTTACTTAAAAACCCAACTTTATATTCAATTCCGGCAAACAGCTCCACCCTCCGAAGCCAGCCACTTTCTCAATCTTCGGAACGCGTACCCCGTGACCGGAATCACGTTTCATTGATTCTTTATCAAAAGTCAACAAGAGCTTATACTATACCGCAACAACCGCGACCTGCAACCCTTTACCATATTTTTTTTAGTTTTTTTTACGTTTTTTTAACCATGGACAATTTGGGCACCGGCATGCACAATGTTTTTGTATGGGACTTATGCGACATATGGGACTCATGTGATGCAAGCCATATGCGTACAGTTTCTCCAATCTGTACCTGCAAATGCTAATTCCCGGACACTGCATAGCCAAAAATATTTTAACGAGTTCTCTTGAATTACAATTGACGCGCAATTAATAATAACTTAAATTATTTCTGTTTAAAACCTCATTAACTCAATAATCCTATTTTCAATCCTTTTCAAAGCGTCCCATTCTTTTGAACTCATTGCCAATGGATCATCAGAAGGCCATATCGCTATTGATAAATCTAATTTCAGATTATTTTCCCTTGCCAGTTTTGCCAGCGCCGGCATATCATCAGGCTCAGCTCTGGCAATTATCACAAATTCACTGCTCATTCCAGCTTTCAGCATGTCTGGAACAGTCATCTGCCCGGCGTTGACGGCTTTAAGAAAAGGGGTATTGCATATATTTTTCATCACACCTGAAAAATCGCCGCAGGAGTGGATGGCAAGCCCGCCGAATGCCTCACCTATTTTGACGAGATACGGTTTATAAAACTCATCATAATAGTCAGGGGAAATCATGACAAGGCTGTCTGCGGAAAGCGATGCTCCGCAATTATCAGGAACCCAGTCCCAGCCGAACAGATGGGTGCCGACAAAGAGTTCTCCCAGTAAATCTTTCTGTTTCTGCCAGAACATGATGAAAGCATTCGTCACCGCATCCATCAATTTATGAAACAGCTCCGGATGCGTATAAGGACTCAGAAAAAAATCTTCATAGCCCAGCAGTTGCCCGCAGACATCCGCCGGCCCCTGCATATCGGTAACATGAACAGGAATGCGCCCTTCAGTTTCATGCATCAGATATTTTTGCATCTCCAGCCATGATTCAGCGACACTTCCCCTGCTGATGGAGGCCGCGGGCAGTTTGTCGATATCCTCGATCTTCTCAATAAACCGGTCCACCGTGTAATCTTTGCCGTGAACAACTTCTTTTGCGCCAAACATATTTGGAATTGTGGACTGCTTACAGCCGGGAAAAAACGAAGGGATAAAGTCATCATCCATTCTTCCTCTCGCTATAAACTCGTCGAGAAGCACTCTCAGTCTTTCTTCCGGAGTATGATTGTCATCATAATAATTTACGGTTGCCGGAGAATAAACAAACGGTCTGCGGTCAATTTCTCCGCCTCCGTTCCATATCCATTGCCAGCGTTTTTTGCTGGCGTCAATCCTGTCAGCCGGATACAGACCATCAACGATCGCAAGCTTCTCTTTTACCCATTCTTTCATGCTGAAGTTCTCCTGCTTTAATCCCGGACAAGCACAGAACATAATTTCAGTCTGTTTCTCAATAGAGAGTCTATTGAGAAAAGACTGGATCAATACTTTAATTCATTTATTTATTTCAGAAACGCGCGCGGGATCCATTGAAAATCGGCTTTGTCGCCGATGCCGACCACCCATAACATTTCCTGTTCATTATTATTGGGATGAATACCGATAACTAATTCATGGGTGCCAGCGGACAATTCCATGTCTTTGAACTGGTTGATCGGAAGACGGTGGAATGATGGAAGCATCCGGCCGCATTCCCGGCCGAAGGCATACTTGCCGTCAACCCAGGCGCGAAGATTGGAAGCGGAATTACACATGACTCTGACCATGCGCGTTGTTTCCAGTTCAAATTTATAGCGGATCAGCATAATTGAATCCGGCGGAACTTTTGACGCAGGCAGACGGCAGATATGTCCCGGAAACTCCACTGGCTCCCCCTCGCCGGAAAATATCGGATTGGACTTGTTTTCGTCCATCGCCAGCCAGCCTTTGAAAAGTTTCATTTCGGCATGTATTTTATGTTTGCTCCAGTCCGGTTCCGGTACAGATGCAGCTTTTGCATAAACCGGCAGGCGGTCTTTCAGCGCGATGATCATATCGGTGAAACCGTCAAGCGTTTCCGGATGACTAATTCCGACAATCCCTGCATTCAGGATAAGTTTACGGCCAATCGGCCGCAGCCATTCCTCGCCGATAGATTCCGGATTGATAATACCCAGGATGGCGCCGGCGCTGGCAGCGGTACAGTCAACATCCTGTCCGCAGTTTGCCGCAATACAGATAGTCTGACTGAAATCACCATTCCCGGCCAGCAGTCCGAGTATTGTAAATGGAATATTCATGATTACGTCGGTAAAATTATCGCCGCCGTAAGTAACAAGTATTCTTTCACGGACGGCAGTCCAGTTTTTCAGATGATGCCACCAGGTGCAGGTATCCTGAATGGCTTTGCTCAAGCGGCTGTCTGCCGGGATTGCACTGAGTCCGGCTTTAATCAGTTCAGGGATTGAACTTTCCACAAACGCCTGGCTTTCCAGCGCGGCAAAAAATATTTCCGCATACATGCCTTCGCCGTCATGATCAACGCAGGCGTCTTCATAAGCATAAGCGGCAGCCAGTTGCGGATTGCCCGGGGCCAGACAGGCCCAGAGTTCGCTGCGGATCGCCGCGCCAAGACCTCGGACAAAGAAGTTATCATAACTGCCGGAATACGGCGGCCTGATCCCGTTGCGGATATTCCGGATCGCCAGCCCGTATTCATCCCAGGGAAAATTCACATGCTCCAGCCAGGCGTCAGCAAAAACCTGGCGGTCAACGCGCGGCTTGTCCATTTTATCCATGACACAAGCCCAGAGCACTTGCAGATCAAGGTCGTCATTAGGAATCATATCCGTCGGAACCGGATCATAAAAGGAGAGGCTCAGCGGGCCTTCAGTGCCTTCATAGGGTTGTCCGAGAGTGCCGCCGACAGCTTTGCCCAGCCAGCAGCCGATTACCTTTTTGCGGAATTCAATTTTGTCCATTATTCAATCTCCATGTAACAGTTTAAATAAATATATTCACATAAGCAACAGTATACAGCAACTGTTGCTGTATATTATAACCGGCAACATTTGACTTGTCAACACTAATCATGTAAATTCTATAAGGAATAAAACAAGAAGTCAGGAGTCAGATACCATGAGTAAGTGACAAGGAATTTGTCACAGGTTAAAGAAAAAACTCCTTTGTCAGTTAAATTATGGTTTGCGACCTAAAACTAACAAAGGAGTCTCAAAATGCAGAGAAAAGGTAACATCGTAT
>CAIPAT010000257.1 GCA_903863035.1 uncultured Lentisphaeria bacterium | reverse complement strand
GGTCTTGCAGCACCAAGCCAACGCCATTCTCCATTAAACCGCACATAAAGATCGAGACCGCTCACACCACTGGCCGCCATGTTGGTCAAAGCTATTTTGCGGTTTCGTAAAGTCCATCGTGCTGAGATAGATGTGGCATCAGTCTTGAAACGAACACAAATCCCGGCAGAATTTTCACTCAAATCCCAAACAGATTTACGGATTAATCCTTCAGCTTTTACCGGAAACCGATCATAGAAATGTTTGGTATCAGTCCAGCCTTTCCCCTCAATACAAAGTTCCTTAACATCCACCCAACGTAATTGTGGTTCGGTATTTATTGTCTGAGCATTAATGGACAAGGCGATGACAAATAGATTTGCCGTAACTAACAATTGTATCCGCTTGATAGTCTGTGTATAAATTTTCATACAATTTTAATAATTATTCATTTTGACATTCGTAATCGTCTCAATCTTATTACAATTCACGACTGGTCAATAGACCAATGCACCGCCCCTTGTTTCCAACAGCGCAGTAGTAAAGATAGAAGGTGTCGTTCGACTTCTGATAAACCAGCGAGATTTTGTGTGCATAAGTCTTGTCGAGTCCGCCTGGATGTCCTCCGGCTTTGTAAAGCGGTTCGGGATGCGAGGTCCAGTGCTCAAGATCACGTGAAAAAGCCACCATAATGTGAGCACCTCCTTTCCCGACTCCGAAATAGAACATTGTCCAATGGTCGCCATCACGAAAAACCTTTGGGTCGGAAGCAAAATCTTCGTCATATCCGCCCGGACGAATGGGTATAACCGGATTGTCGGAATAGCGTTTCCAGTTCAGCAAGTCACCCGAGAGAGCTAAACCGGTTTGTTCCTTTCCTCCATTAGCTGCATTATAAAAATCGTAGAATTTACCTTTGTATTCTACCAGCCAAGGTTGGTATATACAATCTTTTTCCCATACTCCGCAATCAGGATCCTGAACGGCAAGGATAGGAGTATTCTTCATACTCTTCCACGTCATACCATCGTTTCCGCAAGCAACGCCTTCATAACCGGGACGCATTTCGTACCCACCCTGTTTGGGATAACAACCATAAAGCGTAATGTACTTACCATCTAATTTCTTTAAAAGTCGGGGAGCTTTAATGTTATAAGATTCATAAAGATAGGCACCAATCACACAGCCTCCGAAGTCGAATTGACCCTCTTTGCCAAAACCCATTGCCAATTGAGGGTTGCTCCAGTTCAAAAGATTTGTACTCTCGACAACGAAACTGTTATAACCCTGCCCGTTGAATCCTATGAAACTCATAAACCATTTTCCTTTTTGACCGGGAATCTGATAAACAGTTGGTACATCGAAGTTGTGAAACTTCTCATACCCCGGTATTTTAAGATCTGATGGGATGACAGGATCGGAATAGTAATGCCATCCACGGTAAGGAGCCGACCAGGTATCCAATGTGGCTTGGTCTATCTTTTCGATGGTAACTTCACCTGTACCGGTGTTTTTCTTCTTATCAGATGAATATGATCTTTGTGCATTAATAAGAAGTGAACATATTAACATTAAGAGAATTACTGATATTTTTGCTTTCATTTCTGAACGATTTATTAGTTGACATAACATACCTAATTTCAGATAATTAAGTATTCAATAGAGTTTAAATAATTAATCTGCAAACCTAAAAAATATAACAGAAGAAAAATCAGAAATCTGTTATTAATAATCAGATAAACCTACCTTATTATATTTAAAAAAATGAGTACACTCCGAAAAGATAAAAACATGAAATGCCACTAAGGCTCTAAGACGCCAAGGTTTCACAAAGAGAAAAATAACTGCACTATAACTTTAGTGAAGCCTTTGTGTTTTTGTGTCCTGGTGGCAAAATTAGGCTTTTCGGAGTGGACTCAGG
>CAIPAT010000256.1 GCA_903863035.1 uncultured Lentisphaeria bacterium | reverse complement strand
TCTATTTTATCGAGTCAGTTTACCCCCCTCTAAAAGGCCGGTAGACCAAGGAAAAAGGATGGATAGACATGGGTTTTTGTCCGTTTTTAACCTGCGTTAGGTCGGTTTTGAAGATTTCATATTTATGGACTTTTAAGCGCGGTTGAGCTCAAAAACTAAAAAGCAGTTCTTAGACGTGCGAAAATTAAAAAACCTCTTCGGAAGTTAATCAGGAACTGATATAGAAGGATTTTTAGGAATTATTATCAGATATCCAAAATTCCTGGAATTATGATGAAGTTCCTGCCGCCCCCGCATCGGTATTATTGTGATTCTTCCTCGATCCGGTATTCCTAGTTGTTCAGAATTGATAGCCGCGTGCGCACCAGTAATGCCAGTTCTCTACCGCCTGCTGCGTATCTTCGTCGGCCTTAACCGGTGCCAACTGCGCCAGCGGCATGGCCAGTTGACGACCATTCCATGCTACCATGACGAAGATTTCATTCATGCATTCATCTTCCGTAGCCAATTCCTTTACCGTGACTTTTTCGCCCAAACGCAACGGCGAGGTTTTTCTGACCGCGATACATTCGGCCTTGAACGGACAGGACAGATTGTCACTAAGGTAACAGTGCCAGCCAAGCGCGCGCTCCGTCTCGTCATAGGCATCCACTACAATGTCATTGATGATGCGCTCTTCCCGGTCATGGTCTTCGGCAATTCTAGTCATGATATTCTCCTATATCTGGTCAAGCATTGAAAGCAGGTTTTTGATCGGTGCCGGAAGATTGGTCATTGCCGTTTCCGGCGGTGCGGATTCGTCATCATCCTGATCGCCGTATTCCAGCCAGATGCCGTAAAGCAAACGGCAGTCGCCTTTTTTCAGATACTCCCTATTCACGGCAAGCATTTTCAGCAACGGATCGCGGCAGGAAATTCCTTCCTCGCCGTCATCATCTTCTTCTTCGTCATCATCATATCTTCCATGCGAGCGGGCATAAAGCGAAGATGCATCAAGGCGGCAATCAATGCGGATCGTAACCCGTCCGCCTTCTTCTTCCACACTTACTCCCAAATCTTCAGTTCCAATAAACGCATAACTCTTGATCTTTTCCGCAGTTTTTTTATCGGCATGGAAAGCAACCGCCAGCGTCCACCAGTCATAACTTTCCGAATACATGGCATCGTAATATTTCGCCATCAACGGTTCCCAGCCGCCGGGGAGATCGCTGTAGTCGCCATTGTAAATGAAACTGACCCGGCTTGATGTCGGATTAGCCCTGCTCGACAATTTTGCCACCGCCGCTTTTTCCGGTTTGCCCAGTTTCTGGTCGATTGCCAGAAATTCATAGGAGGTTGAACTGTGATCCGCCTGAAAACCTTTACGCTCTGAAATAATCTTCATCGTCCTGTCCTGTTATTGAATATTCACGGTCATTTAAATTTATAATCCACTCCGGATAGTCGCGGTCGTTAAATCCGAGCCATTCCGACGCCTGTTCCTCTGTTACATACGGGAAACCCCAATTGGTATAACCGATGGAATCCTGAAGGTCACGGACGGGATCGTGGGTTGCTAGGTAGATGTCTTTACTTTTACGTCCGGTACGGGAAATGGACGGAACCGTCGTTCGCTTTATTTCTTTGATAGCGGTTTCCCGCCCGACACCGTAACGCTCCATATATTCCCCTACCGTAACCTGCACGTGAAGGCCAAGATAATCGGCGAAGTCAACCATCCGTCCTTTGGCTCCGCACTGCTGTAACGGCACTTTTGCAGGAGCCGGACAACCAGGATCACCGCCAAGCGCATCGTGTGCGAAAGCCCGGCATCCGCCGCAGAATTTCTTAGCCGTACAAAAAGAACAATGACTGCCGGTAAAGCTTTTTTTATTCCGGAAGTCGCGATATTGCCGCAATACTTTTGAATCATGCCATATTTTATCCGGAGAGTCAGAATACACATTGCCTGCACACAATTCCGGCGTCACCAGTTGCGAACAAGGATACAGCGAGCCGTCGGGGGTGATGGCGGCGATCCGGTTACCCGCCGAACAGCCGATAATACCGTGTTCCGTCGCTACTGGCGAAGTTAAGTCGGATTGCAGAAAACTAAGCGCACAGTCAAGGCGTAAATCAACACCCTGAATGGCTGATAGTTTTTCAAGTTCCTGCTTCAATTTCAAAAGTTGCTCATTTTCCGGCAGTTCAGACCGCCAGCGCTTGATAGAGTGCGGCGGCTTGTAGCGCAGCAGTGTGAACCGGCGTACCCCTATATTACCCAGTTCGCCGACCAGCGGTCCGAAATTTTTCAGAGTATTCCGGCTGAGACACAAATTCGCCCCGGTTTTTATCCCGTTATCGGCGGCTCTTGCAATTAACGATTCCAGGTCATGCAGATAGCTGTGCCAGTCCGGAGTGTGCCGCCAGTCCGCATGAATACCCAGTTGCAGCGAGGTCAAAGAACCGGCGAATTCATTCAGTAAATCGGTATTGATAAACTGCCGGCCGGTGGTAAGATGTACAATCAATCCACAGGCGGCCGCATATTTCACCAGTTCCGCAATATCTTTCCGTTCCAGCGGTTCACCGCCGCCGACCGCCAACTGGAAAACATTCCACTCAGCCAGTTTTTCAATCATTTTCTTAGCTTCGGCAGTATTCAGTTCACTGCCGGAAACCTTTATTCTGGAGGCATAACAGTCGGGACATTTCATGCCGCAACGATAAGTAACCGCCCAATGAACTGTTTCCGGTGCCGACAGCCACGAAGCGGAGTTGCGGGGTGTCAAAGATTCCAGTTCATCAGCGGGATCAATACACCGGCCGCCTTTTTCCAGGATGCGGAGATTCCGCAGGCGGTCAATGAAACAAATTGTATCTTTAACTTCTCTTATTTGCGGATCATCCGGACATATGCCACCCCGGGCCTGAAGCAGCAGTTCGAATCCTTGCCGGTCTACCTCAAGGATAGTTCCATCTCGGCGGTCAAATACCAGCCCGCCAAAATGCTCAGTACGCAATTGAACTCCTTCTGCCAGATACAAACGCTTTGTATTACTTGTATTCTCCATCTTTTTCTGCTTTTAATCTCTGGATATCCGGGCTGTATCAAGCTGGAAAACTCGCGCCTTCAGTTCTTTCCCGACGCGGAATTTGACTTGAACACGTTCTGGGATAACAACAGTTTCTTCCGGATGTCTAGGATTTCGGCCTGCACGTGCTTTACGGACTACCACCGTAAACACTCCAAAATCACGCAGTTCGACTGTATGCCCGGCTGCGATTTCATCCGCCAGTCCATCCAGTAATTTTTGCACTACGATAGCTACATCATTCTGTGTGAGTTTGGTTTTCTCTGCTATTTTTATCACAAAGTCACGTTTAGTCATTGGTATTATTCCTCAGTTTCTTATTCTTTATTACTTCAAGCAGCTCTTGGGCTTGACAATAGCCTTGTTTTGCAGATTTCCGGAACCATTTTGCTGCTTCAGCTTTATTTTTTATTATGCCATCACCGAATTGATAGCAGCAGCCAAGATGGTATTGAGCTTCCGCATCGCCTTGTTCGGCATCGTTCCTGTATTGTTTTACCGCGTCAACAAGCTCTTTTTTTATGCTGATGCATTTTGCATAACGTTTTCTAAGCAGATTCAGCGTTGCCGTCCTGCTGGCTTCCGCATCTTTTTTAAGTTCATTTGCGCTGGCTTTCTTCCTCATTTCCTATACCTCTGTTAACTGCGCTCTTACTCATAATCAAAGAGCAGGAACG
>CAIPAT010000255.1 GCA_903863035.1 uncultured Lentisphaeria bacterium | reverse complement strand
AACGGCAAAACTGTGAAACCGTGAAACCGTGAAACCGTAAAACTGTAGAACCGTGGTATTAAAAAACGGCATGACAATATAACGGCATGACAGTATAACGGCATGACAGTATAACGGCATGACAGTATAACGGCAAAACCGTGAAACCGTAAAACCGTGAAACCGTAAAACCGTAGAACCGTAAAACCGTAGAACTGTAAAACCGTAAAACCGTAAAACCGTATAACCGTAGAACCGTAGAACCGTAGAACCGTAGAACCGTAGAACCGTAAAACCGTAGAACCGTAGAACCGTAGAACCGTAGAACCGTAGAACCGTAGAACCGTAGAACCGTAGAACCGTAGAACCGTAAAACCGTGGTATTAAAATAAGGATGCGGGAAATGAAATCGTATTTTGAAAAATTAGAAGTGTGGAAGAAATCATGCAGGCTTAGCGTGAATCTTTATAAAGAATTGAAGAGTTGCAAAGATTTCAGCCTTAAGGATCAGATTTTAAGAGCGGCGGTTTCCATTCCTTCAAATATTGCGGAGGGGAGCGAAAGAAACAGTAAAGCTGATTATAAGCGTTTTATCTCGATTGCCGGCGGTTCCGCGGCTGAATTGCGGACGCAGCTTTATATTGCGTCAGAAATCGGGACTCTTAGCTCCGAGAAGGCAAATGAATTCATCAAAGAAGCCAAGGCAATATCAAAAATGCTCCAATCGTTCTGGGACTCCATTGATTCGCAAAATAAAATTGAGAAACAGTAAAACAGTATTACAGTATTACGGCATAACGGCATGACAGTATAACGGCAAAACCGTAAAACCGTAAAACCGTAAAACCGTAAAACCGTGAAACCGTAAAACCGTGAAACCGTAAAACCGTAAAACCGTAGAACCGTAAAACCGTGGTATTAAAAAACGGCATGACAGTATAACGGCAAAACTGTGAAACCGTGAAACCGTGAAACCGTAAAACCGTAAAACCGTGAAACCGTAAAACCGTGAAACCGTGAAACCGTGAAACCGTGAAACCGTAAAACCGTGAAACCGTAAAACCGTAGAACTGTAAATTAGCAGGATAATGTTATGTTCAATTATATAATCAGACGCATTATTTATTCTGGTCTGGTAATAATGGGAGTTTTGCTGCTTACTTTCGTATTGTTCAGGCTGGCGGCCGGCGACCCTGCCGCTGCGGTGCTGGGCAAAAATCCTTCTCCACGCGAAATCGAAGATCTGCGCCAGGAACTCGGAGCGGACCGTCCGCTGGTGTTCGGTTACTGGCGGCAGAGTGAAGTCTTCACATCCGCGTCGTTTTTCGAAAAAAGGCTGATGCCGGGCATGGAAGTTTCCGGAAACCCGGTTTTTGAAAATGGTTTTCTGCGTTTTGATTCCGGCACTATCGGGCTGAAGCGTAATTTTTCGTCGGACAAGCTGGAAGTGCAGGGGAAGATCATTTTTCGCGGCGAATTTTCGGTCAATGGCAGGCTTTTTAAATCGTCGGACTGGCAGGAGATTGAATTTCCGGTTGCCGCCAATCAGGAAAAAGTATTGATTGCAGTCGGAAAGACTCCGCTGGAAGTTAAAGAGATTGAATTTTTCCGCCGTCAGAATTCACCGTTTGATTCGCAGCTTACCGCCGCGCTGGGTGAAATCTGCTCGTTCCGGAGCGAATTTCCCTTTGTCAGCTTTTTAAATTTCGGCAAGACCTTGATGACGCGGGAGCCGATCCGGGAAATCCTGTGGCGCGGTATCGGGCCTTCGATGCTGCTGATGCTGCCGATATTTTTCGGGGAACTGCTGCTGGGAATAATCCTGGCGCTGATATCCACCGCGTTTAAGGGTATGTTGTTTGACCGGATGATTGTGTTGTTTTCAATCGCCGGCATGAGCATCAGCTATCTGGTATTTATTATTTTCGGGCAGTGGTATCTGGGATATTATTTCAACCTGTTTCCGGTCTGGGGATGGGGGGAAGTCAGGCATCTGGCGCTGCCGGTGATCATCGGTATTCTCAGCGGGCTGGGCGGCGGGGTGCGTTTCTACCGCACGGTTTTCGTCAACGAACTGAACAAGGAATATCTCCGCACGGCGGCGGCCAAAGGATGCAGTCCGGCCGTGATATATGGCAAGCATTTGTTGCGGAATGCTTCGATTCCGATCATTACGCGGGCGTCGGCGGCGCTGCCGTTTTTGTTCACCGGAAGTTTGCTGCTGGAGGCATTTTTCGGCATCCCCGGTCTGGGGTATGCCGGGATTGACGCGTTGAATAATTCCGATTTGCAGTTGCTGAAGGCGCTGGTGATTATCAGTGCGCTGCTTTTTGTCGTGATTAATCTGATGACAGATATTGCTTACGCCTGGGCTGACCCCAGAATCCGTCTCAAGAGTTAATTACAGAGATACAATATTGCTGTTTAGCCTTTTTTAAGGCATTCGTATCTTGCGGTTGTCTTTTCCCGCTCCGCATTCAGGCGATATTCATATTGCCAGTCAATCGGAACGAAAAAAAAACAATCCGCAATTCTGCTCGTCTATGCTTAAATTTTCCGCCGTGCAGAGTATAATTTAAAGAAAAAGTCTGCGAAAGACTGTTTTTGATTTTTATTTCCGGCTTGAAACTGTAAATTAACTATGAAGACTTTCTAAACGCAAAGTATATTTTGAAATTATTAATTATGATATGTTTGTTTTTACAGGAGATGAAACATGAGTGACATGGAAATGAAAAAATTTATCGCCGGGCAATTGAATGCCGGAGTCAGTTTGAATGAAATACAAAAGTTGATCGCGGAAAAGTTCGACAAGCGAATGACTTTTCTGGATTTACGGCTGCTGGCTGCCGAACTGGAAGGCGTGGAATGGCAGAAGCAGGATCCTGAACCGGTAAAAGCAGAAGAGCCGGAGAAAGCCATGGCCGCCAAAGATACTGCTGGTAAAACTGTGGTGGAACTCAGCAAATTAGTGCGTCCCGGCGCTGTTGCCAGCGGTTCTGTAAAATTCGCATCCGGCGCTTCGGCAGAGTGGATTCTTGATCAGACGGGCAGGCTGGGGTTGAATAATGCTGTTGGCGAACCGACCGAGGACGATATCAAAGACTTTCAAAAAGAACTGCAAAAAGCACTTTCTAAAGGCAGATAAACTTTTTGCGGATTAATTTTTAGTTATATCACACATTATTTATTACATTAAATAATCCGGTGCCTACCGGACAGCAGGCGTTTATTTTATGAAAAAGAAAATATTTAAAATTACGGCATTGATCTTTGTTGCCGTAATAATTATCGTTATTGCGGCATATTTTTTCCTGACAAGTTCCTTTTTCCTTACCGGAATACTGCTGCCGTATGTCAGCCGTACTGCCGGTTGTGAAATAAAGGCCAAAGAAATCAATTTGTCATTGATGAACTCCAGATTAGAGGTTTCCCAGCTAAGAATCGGCCCCGAAAAGAAACTGTTTGCTTCGGCGGACACGGTCAAGGCGGCGTTCTCCATTTATTCGATTATGAACGGAAATATAAAGCTTGACAATATCGTTTTGGACAATGTTGCGGTAAATTTGAATAAAAACGTTTCCGGCGAGTTAGATTTGCCTTTTGCCGGGAGCGCCGGTAAAACTGAACAAAAGGTCGAGCCGAAGGTTGAGCCGAAGGTTGAGCCGAAGGTTGAGCCCAAGGACGAAAAGACCGGAAAAACTCCGGATTCAAAAATAAAACTGGACATTTCAAATGTTAAAATCAGCAATGTTAATTTCACTCTTACCGAAGAGAAAAGTCAGGGAATTCCCACGAAATTGTCGTTATCCGGTTTTAATATTGATATTCCATTGCTGAAAACCGGAGCCGTTTCTAAAATAAAAATGAACGGCAATATCAGCATCAGTTCAGACAACAATCTGAACGTGACTTCCGGAACTGTTGAAAGTAACATTGAAGCGGTATTGAATGAAAGCTTCCTCTGCGATAAACTGAACATGCAATTGAACATTTCCGCGCTTAAAGGACGGGTGAACAATGTTAGTCTGGACGGAAATTCACTGCTGCTGCGGCTTGACGCTTCCGGCGATCTGGATACGATAAATATTGATAATTTGACCCTGCGCCAAACCAGAGATGACCAGGTCAGTACCGATATTCAAGTCAAATCAACAATAGACATTAATCCGTTGAAAATCAGTGCCACGGTTAAAATGAAACCGGTTTCCGAAGAGCTGGTCAGTATTTTGTTCGACTTTATCGGCGGGTACAATCCAGGCCGTGTCGGGCTGGCTTATTTCGGACAGCTTGATTACAACGGAAGTAAATTGGTCAGCAAAGGCAATCTTGGTCTGGAACGCAGCGGCAATGCAATGATTATGGGCAAAGCTTACGAACTGCCGCCGTTCGGTTTTACTATGAGCCACGACATTACGGCTGATTTTGAACGCAAAGAAGTTAATTTAAATAAACTTAGCGCCTCGCTTCTGGAAAAGAACCGCAGCGTGCTGGATTTAAAATTACTGAACCCTTCCGCATATTGCTGGGATGATAAGCGCGGCGGATTCAGTGGAACGCCGCCTGAAATAAATTTGCATATCAGCGACTTTAACCTGAAAACTGCCCAGCTGTTTCTTCCGGTTGAATCCGGAACCAAAATTCTGGACGGCAAGTTGAATGCGGATATTTATATTGAGGCCGGTAAAAAAGCCGATACCATAGGACTTCGCACCCGGATCGCGATCACGAATCTGGACATGAATGTTCCGGGAATGCAGTTAAGGGATTTTAACCTTGATCAGAGCGCTGCAATGTTTATTGAAAACTTCAAAAAAATCAATCTGGAACAATTCACGCTGCTTTTAAGCAAGGGAAAATCCAAACTTGCTAATTTGAACTTGAACGGCGGTATTGATCTGGAAACGATGAAAACCAATGCCGCGTTCCGGCTGTCTGATATTTCCGGCAGTACAATCGAAGGGATGCCGCTGAGCGCGGAAGTGCGCAAGGCAATTATGTCCAATCTCAATAAACTCGCGCCGCTCGGCGCGGATATTGCCGGACGTTTTGATGCGTCTTTGAAACAGATGACCATGAATCTAAGCGCATTGACAATCAATCTTTCCCAGAGTTTGCGGAAGGTGCTCAGCTTTGATTTAAATCCTTGCAGCATCAATTTTAAAAAGATGTCTGAATTTTTGAACAGTCCTCCGGTAATCAATGTCGAGATAAATAAACTTGGATTAAGCCAGTTTAACGGGTTCATGGCGGCTTCAGGGAACGAATTCAATTCCGGCGATCTGTCCGGAAAACTCAAGGTAAAATTTTCGGACAATTTCAAGCAGCTTGCCGCTGCCGGAAGTTCGACGCTGGATAATATTGACCTGTCGCTGCCGGGGAACAAGCGTTACCAGCATTTAACCATTAATCAGAATATGGATTTGCTGATGGTTAACTATAATGAGCTTAAAATTTCAAGCCATTCCGTTGAAGTTCTGGTTAATCGCCTGAAAGCGCTGCGTCTTGACGACAGCGGCACGATAAATATAGGGCAGGGGGATTTAATGTTGAATGCCAATATCGTTTATTTAAATAAAAATCTGGTCAATCTGTTTTATCCTTCCGAGCTTACCGAGCTGGAGCTTAATGGCAGACTTAATCTTGAAACATCTGACAAATTTCAGTCATTTCAGGTTAAAGGCAATGTGAATATTGATAAGCTTTACAGCCGTAAGATTACCTCTCCGGTCAGCGGACAGGCAGTCATCAATATTCAGAAAAAAGGCGGGATGCTTGATTTTCGCAGGGTTTATCTGGAATTGTTGAACGAAGGCAATACTGCCATGCAAGTTGCAGTTGAAGGCCAGATGCCTGAAAGGGGCGGGCGGACAGTCATAAATCTTACATCTGAGAAAATTGATGCGCTGCTGATTCAAAAGTTGTGTGCAACTACTGCTCCGGAGAAGAAGCCGGCCGTCCCGGCGAAAACAAAAAAAGCCAACGGCAAAGCAGCGAAGCCGCAGACAGAGAAAAAAGAGCCGGCGTCTTTCAATTTCGGCAATAATGAGATTGTCGCCAATCTGAATCTGAAAGGAATCACTTACGGTCCGGAGATCAAAGCCGCCGTCAGCGGCAGGATTGTCGCAGTTGATAATGTGCTGGATCTAGGTCCGTTGAATATCGTCATTAATGACTCTCCGGTTAATCTTAAATCTAAGCTGGTCAGTAATCGCGAAGGAATCAATTACAGCGTAAACGGCAATATCAAGGAACTCAATATTCATCCGCTGTTACAGCCGTTTGTCGAAGGTAATATGCGCAATATTGAGGTTACTGTTGAAGCCTTGGACATGGACGTCAAAGGCGTTGGCGTTGATACCCCGGAATTATGGGATAACATGACTGGACAGGTCAATATTAAGCTGCGGAATATTTCCATTCCCAATGAGTTCGGTCAAACTACCATAGGGCGCATTATAATTATTCCGTTTGAAGTGTTATCAAAGCTTCAGACCTTGAACCTGAAGCCGGACTCAAGCAAGAAGACCGATCAGGCATTTTCGTTCGTCAACAATTTCTACAAGAGCTCTGAAACTATTCGCTTAAACACCGGTAATGCTCAATTGGTTGCGCAAAACCGGAGACTCTATGTCAATAAATGCGAATTTAAGGGAGACATGATCAACGATCTTACGATTAAAGGCTATGCCGGGCTGGGTTCCGACCGCGGTCTGGATGTCAACTCTAACCTGACAATGAGTCAGCTTTCGGCTCCGGTGCATATTACCGGAACTGTTGACAACCCTCAATATAACATTCAGGATACTGTTGCCGCGTTTTTAAAAGACAATGCGCTGAATATTCTTAATGCCGGTACGGAGATTCTCAAGGATGGCGGCAAGGGACTGGAAAATGTGTTGAACAAAACCATTGACGCCATAGCAAACCCGCAGGGACAGGATAGCAGCTCGAAATCTGACACTTCGCCGTCAAAAAATAAATCCACGAAGACGGATAGTGCGAAAGCGGTGGAAGAGGGTGTCAAGAAAGTTTTCGATTCGTTATTCAACTGAGCAGCCGATATTATGGAGAGATGAAAAAATGTTTTTGAATAAAATAAAGCTGTGCTCTTTGCTGTCCGGCAGATATAAATGCACTTTGCTGACCATAATATTTATTCTGTTTTTTGCGGCAAATCCGGTACTGGATGAAGAGCATTTTCTGCATACGCCGCTGATTGTTGTTTACTATCTGTTTCTGGTGCTGGCTCCTTATTTTATATCTTCCAGAATCCGTGTGCTGGCGATTACTCTGCCGGTTGGTATTGCCGGCATAATCGGCAAGTTGTTGTTTGATTATTCCGTTTTAGCCGCTAATACCTTCGTATTTGACTGTTTTGCCGGAATTTTGCTGATTTTCTTTGACCTGGTGCTTATAACCTGCGTGATTGTCTACACCTGTTCGATGAGAAAAATATCGTTGGAATCAGTCTTCGGCAGTATTCTGACCTATTTCCTGATAGCGTTCTGTTTCGCGGATGCTTTTTTCATTATCAACCGTATGTCTGCCGGCGCTTTTACAGGGGTCACGAATCCCGAGATGATGACGAATTTCAGGGATATGCTCTATTTCAGTTTCACCACTCTTACAACTCTTGGTTACGGCGATATTGTTCCGCACTCGGAACTGGCTAAGCGGATGGTCTGTATGGAGGTTGTTACGGGGGTGCTTTTTGTCGCTGTATTTATCGGCAGGATTATTGCGCTCTTTACATCCTATCAGATGCAGCGCGGACTACGCCGGCCGGTGAACAGGCGGATCAGCACCTATAAGGTCCGCCATCGCTCCATCCGCGGTATTAAAGGTCCGGGTTTTGCAGTCAGAAGCAGAAAAAAGAAGTCCATGTTCAATGCAGAATGACGCCGCAGTCCGCCGTGATTGGCAATTGGACTTTAAAACTCGATAACCTGCGTATTGATTCGATAGAGATTATTGACTGTTCAAATGATTCCTCGTTGCTGGCAAACTGGGGAAAGCGTTTTTATAAGCTGCTGCTGACCGGAACCTTTGCCGGGAACGGGGAATGGAGTTTGTCATTCAACATTTAGTGGACGTATTCTCGCACGAACACACAAAGGCACGAAGCGAATGGCAGAGTGTTCTGATGTAGCAACAGCCTGCCAATACGGAGATTGGCGATCCCGGGAAGTCCCGCCCGCGAGGCGGGAGAATATCCAATGTCCAACAGAACAGACGCAAGATAGAAGACAAAGGACAATCGACTAAGGACTAAGGACATGGATAAACTCAATATCCAATATCCCGTCCCGCAAAGCGGGATCCCGCGAGGCGGGAGAATATCCAATGTCCAACAGAACAGACGCAAGATAGAAGACAAAGGACAATCGACTAAGGACTAAGGACATGGATAAACTCAATATCCAATATCCCGTCCTGCGGGATCCCGCAGGGCGGGAAATATCCAATATCCAAGTGAAAAACACAACAGCCGATAGTTTATCGTTCCATACGGTTTATACGGCTGCTAAATTCCGGCTTTCGCCAGGCAAAGCCTGACTTTGGAGTGCGGCGACCCTGCGCCGCTTTGGTTCTGCTCTAATTATTCCTTTCCCGGTCTCAACTGAAAATTCGTGGCGAAGCCGACAATTTACAGCAATGGAGCGGGGATGGCGGCGCATTTTCCGGTAATCATCATATTTTCCGGGCTCAGGCTTATCAGTGCGCCGTTTCCGACCGGCATCTTGAATTTATCCAGTACGGCGAATGTTGCGACATCACTTTTCCTGAGGTTGGCGGATTTATTGAACTCAACCGGATGCAATGTGCCGTTATCTTCGATCAGCAGGTCGATTTCCTGCATTTCCTTGTCGCGGTAATAAAAAAACGGGGCCTGCCTGCCGGAATGCAGATAACTTTTCAGAAGTTCGGCAATGCACCATGTTTCAAAAAAAGCGCCGCTCATGGCTCCGTCGGAAAGAACTTGCGGGGTGTTCCAGCTGGTCAGATACGCCGCGAGCCCGGTGTCCAGAAAGTATAATTTCGGTGTGCTGATCATGCGCTTGTTAAGATTTTTATAGTAGGGATAGAGCAGATAAACCAGACCGGAAGTCGCAAGAATGCTCATCCAGCTTTTCGCCGTGGGCTGCGAAATATCCGCATCGCGCGCCAGGCTGGAATAATTAAGCAGCTGCCCGGTTCTGGCCGCCGCCGCTTTGAGGAAGCTATGGAACCGTCCCAGGTCGCCGACCTGGGTTAAGTCACGGACATCGCGTTCAACATAAGTCTGAACATACGAGTCATAAAAAATCTGCCAGTCCCCGTCTCCGCGGGTTATGTTGCCTGGAAAAGAACCGCGCCATATCCGGCGGAAAAACTCAGGCGCTTCAATCAGCGTCATTCCTTCGCTTGAAAAAGTTTCCGGCAGAAACGGCTGATTGCGTTGTCCTGCCAGTTCATGGTTGGACAAACCCAGCAAATTGAATATGGCAACCCGTCCGGCAAGAGATTCGGTAACGCCTTTCATCAACTGGAACTGCTGCGAGCCGGTCAGCCAGAACATGCCGTTGCTGTCCGGTGAATTTTTAAATCCGGTTTCATCAACCATCATTTTTATATGCGGCAGCAGTTCAGGGGCGTATTGTATTTCGTCAATTATTACCGGCGGCGGAAAATTACTCAAAAAAAGCCGGGGATCATTCTTTGCCATCATGCGGTAATCAAGGCTGTCCAAAGACACAAATTTACGGTTCTTCTCCGCGATATGCCGCAAAAATGTCGTTTTGCCGACTTGCCTGGCTCCTGTAAGCAGCAGAATGGAGAAAGATGCATTGGCGGCTTTGAACGCAGTTTCAAGATTACGCGTTATAAACATGATAACTCCTTTTCTGGCTAATTCAAAATACAATTTTACATTAGCCGGATTTTCAAAAAAGTCAAGCCGTCCAGGCAACGGCTGAAAAAAAATAAAGCGGTTGTTTTAATATCCAATATCCCGTCCTGCGGGAGAATATCCAATGTCCAACAGAACAGACGCAAGATAGAAGACAAAGGACAATCGACTAAGGACTAAGGACATGGATAAACTCAATATCCCGTCCCGTCCTGCGGGATCCCGCGAGGCGGGAGAATATCCAATAACCAACACGGAATATCCAATGTCCATGTTTACTCCCGTGCTTTCACGGTTGGATATTGGGTGTTGAAATGAGTTCATATCGGTGAGCAGTATCTGCCCGACTTATATATTGGCATGGCACATTATCCATGCGTTTCTTAGATAATAACCTCTCAAAATTTTCATAATCTATGGGCGTCCTGCAAAACACTAATTAATTGAATACTCCGTTGACTCCAATGATCTAGATAGCGCCGTAAGCAGATTCTTTCTCAATTTTTTTGGTTTAATGGTATTTCTATCGCCAGTTAATGTTATTAAAGAGCTATGATCACATAAGTAACGAACAAGTTTGGCCGTTAGTTTCAATGAGAACCTGCCATTTTCTGAAGCAAAAGTTTCGCCGGTAAGCGCATCGTTGATTTTAATAACATTTCTTCCCCATGCTATTTCTACATCCTGATCCAGCGGACTTAAAAACATCCGGCGCTTGCCGGAGTTGACATCCCGCCATAATGCCGATGCTTCTCCACATGGCAGGCGGCAGCAACGGCGAAGATGAGCACATATCAAAACGCTGCGGCACTGCGATATGTGTCGATGCGGTTACTTTTGGAAACGAACTGGCATGTGCCGGTTCATTCCAATTTTCCGAACATGATCATTTCCTTGCCGCCTGGATCCGAGCCCCCCTGGGTGACGGTCAGCCAGATGCAGCCGTTGTGTTCATGGATGGACGGGTATTGAAACGACTTTTCGGACTCAAAGTGGTATTTGCGTTCCCACGTCTTTCCGTCGCGAGAGATGTCGATGTTAAAGACACACCGGAATGCATCACTCGCTTCCTGCCAGCCGAGATAATAGGCGCCGCGCAGTCGCTCAAATACTGGCTTGGAGTTGGTGCCGTTGGGAACATGCGCACGAGACTCCGCCGGGGTCCAGAGGATGCCATCCTTGCTGGTGGCAAAGGCATAGTTCCGATCTCCAGCGTCCTGTCGGCAGATTGCCATCCAGGTGCCGTCCGGCATCCGGTTGATCGCGCTTTCCGTGAGAAACATCCCCTGCGGTTCCGTAAAATGGCCAACGATCTCAAAGGTGTCGAGATTCTCGTTAAGAACAGCCAGGGCATTGTGTCCGGAATCGAAATTATTGATACCAACGCAGGTCTTTCCATCGTGGACCTTGAACGAGTCGATGATGTAAAGCGCGTGGTCGCTTGGATTTCCTTTGAAGCCATGCGCAACTGCATCATCAAAGAAGTGCCGAGGCTGCATGGGCAAAACCCCTGCCCTGGTCTTAAGCATGGCGCGATGGATGGATGTTGAGAATGCCAGTTTCTCAAGGTCAAAATCGATGAACCAAGTCTGTGTCTGGCCCTCGCCGGGTTGACCACTGCTGAAGTAACAGCGCAACGTCTGCTCATCCTTGCGCAAAATGCGCGGCACAAAGCAGGCCCCCGCCGGAAGCGTGGCATTTTCAAAGACCTGCCCCGACCGCACCATGGGGATGCGCTTCTCGACCGTCAATGTCGGCAGATGTACCATGGACATGGTGATATAGACAAAGGGCCATGCGGGATGTTCGCCGGGGCGTTCGTCGTTCGCCATAGTGACAATGAAGGCGTGGTTGCCGACGCAGACAAATTCGGCATCGTGCGCCCCCAGAACCTCCGGCCCCGTGACCCGCACCAACCCTTCCAGAACGTGATCGGCAGCCGTTTTGGGATCCCAGCCGGACTCAAGAAGCGTTGTGTTTTTCAAGGTATTAATCACCTGCTTCCGGATGACCTTGCCGCTGACTTCGGCGCCCGCTGCCACATCCTCTTCAGTGAAGGATGCCGTCAGAATATTTCCCTCGCACCCGCGATTGCGATCATACACAATCCGGATCAGACCATCTGTGTCCTCGATACCATCTGGATAGGATACTCCGGTGCGTTCGTCCAGCAGCAACCCCTCGTTCCAGGTGTGACCTTCGTCGGTCGAAAGTTGGGCTGTGAGATGGCTGCGCCCCTCGAATTTGTAATGGTTAACAAGGAGAAGATTGCCTGACCGGAGTCGGCGGATGAAAAAACGAGACCCTGGGTTGGCGATGGTCGTCGGCGCCGCCTCACTCCAGATGCAGCCGCGATCGGTCGATTCGCTTTCCCAGAGAAAGCCTCCGCCCGCGCGAATCAGCATCCAGAGCAATCCATTCCTGCGCTCAATGATCATATTCTCCAAGGCCCAGGCAGGAGCATCAAGGGAACCATGAAGGATCCAGGATTTTCCCTGATCCTCCGAGATCGCCACCCCTTGACGCTGTTTTTTCTCGGCAAACCAAGCGAGTATCTTTTCGTTGCAGTGAGTCAAAGGCATCACCCACTCGCCCGAGGAAAGCACCGTGGGTTTATTCATGCGAAAACTGTAAGGAGCTTCGAGCCCAAGACTGAATTCTTCTCCCCAGACGGGAACGGCGGCATCCGGTTCGGCGCAAATCCGGGCATGAACACCATGCACACCGGTCGTTTCATCGCCGCGGTTGAAGATCAACCAAAGCTTCCCGAGAGGATCTATCCACAAAGTAGGATCAAAAGCCCTCGCACGGCCGGTCGGCAAAACGACAGCCGCTGGTTCAGTAAAAGTTTGGCCGCCGTCGTCGCTGGTGCAGAGGTAAATGGTATTCTCCGGTTCTGGTTCTTTAGCCCCGCCGGAAAACCATGTGACAAAAAGACGGCCCTTTGCAGTTTTTTCGATCCCTGGAATGCCCTGCCAGATTCGTGGCTTCTGACACATTGTGTTTTCGTGAAAAAGATCAGCGGAGTCTTTCGTTTCTGGGAAAACAGTTGTGTCCGCATCTTTAACGCATCTATCGTTCGCGAATTCAACTCCAACGTTTTTGGGAAGCTGTTTTTTCATGAATGGATACCCCTGGGTTAAAATGTGTTTTATCACAAGCAACGAATACACGGAAACTCAAGTTTAATCCCAATACGCGAGCATGAACTGGACCACATTTCCGCCGAAATCTCAACATGGGAGATTTTTCGCGCCATATTCAATCCGGTCAGATTAATGGCACCACCATATTCGATGTTCGCATCATATTATTAAAACCGCCAGGACCACATATTTAAGTGGCCGTCACCTATACACCCTCTGTTGCCGAAGGTACCGCCACCACAAGAGTATCCAACAGAATTGAAAACAAAAACAATCTATCTGGCCATCACGACGAAGACGGTTATACTTTGCTATGGAAATCTACTCATAAAAAACATCTGTCAACATTAAATTAGTCCAATGACTTGGAGATAATTTAGTGAGCAGATTTAAAAATGTACTTTTGAAATCAGCTATATATTTTAGTGGTCAGATTCCGATAGCACCGAATACTCAGTTGACTCCAATAATCTTGATGCAGCAGTAAGCATGTTCTTTCTCAATTTTTTGGGTTTAATGATATTTATATCGCCAGTTAATGTTATTAAAGAGCTTTGATCACATAAGTAACGAACACGGTTGGCCGTCAGTTTCAATGAGAACCTGCCGTTGTCTGGAGCAAAAGTTTCGCCGGTAAGGGCATCGTTGATTTTAATAACCTTTCTTCCCCATGCTATTTCTACATCCTGATCCAGCGGACTCAAAAATATTCGGCGATTTCCGGTTCCAAAAGTCATTATTCCGACAGGAGCGGCGGGCTGACAACCAGCCATAATGCCAATGTTCCTCCACATCTCCGGAGGCAGCATTGGCGAAGACGACCACAGGTCAAAACGGTTTCCATCCCGCTTAATAACAACCCCGGGAAGTTCCAGTGATTCAAGTTGTCCAAGAACTTCCGCATCGGGATCTTCAGCAGAAAATACCGGTCCCTGGATCGTGTTGATATCATCGGTGCTGCTCAAGGCCAGCGGCAGCGTCATGCCTTGGCAAAGCGGATGTTCGCTATTCAACAATGTCACGGCGCCGGCAGTGCTGACATCATGCATCCGCATTCTGATCCCGGTGAGACTGCTGGAATTCTCAGCAGAGATACTGTTTTCATCAATCGCCCCGGCGGCATGAAACCACACGCATGAAGAGCGATGACGCATTACAAAATCACGGACTTTACGCCTGATCTCATGGTCGGCATGGAAAAGCTCACGGAAAATATAGAGCCGGTATGGTTTGCGTCGCAACATGTCATCAAGCGTAATCACATCGAAAGGAATGCCGCTGAACGGCAGAAGATGATTCATGCAACTGCGTAACTGGCGGAAATAACCTGCACATCCTTCACAATAAACTGCTGTCCGTTCGTCAATGACTACGGCGATTTCGGCTTGAGACGCCGGCTCCCCCTGAATTTCTTTGGCCAATGCCGCAACCGTCCGGGCCAGCCGGCGAATTTCCGGGTCAAGATACCAGCCTTGGCCGAAATCATACCACCAGAACAAGCCCTGTCCCTGGGTCATATTGAAAAACGTGTCTCTGGCAAACCATAACAGCCCCTCCCGTTCATCGCGTGGTTCCGCCGGCGTGTATTCTCCGCTCCCTTTTCTTGGTACTGAAGCGCGAACATCGCATTCCGCAATAAAAAGCTTGCTCTTCGCGATGGTTGCAACCGGGGCCTGCGAAGCAATTCCCCGACGGCGGTCCACATACCAGTTTGGCGTAGTAAGCGCGTCAATATGCTTTTTCTCAAGCAGCCGGTCGAGTTGTATATCTGCAGTATGGGCCATATATGCAGAGGCTCCGACTTGAAGCCGGTATCCGCCGAAAACCAGTGTCACCACCGGACGTTCCGCCGCATCCTTTACTACTTTGCAAAAATAGTCCATTGTATCATACAGGGTTGAATAATAGTGTTCAATCCAGTCAGCATACTGGCAGTGAAGCGACGGGTTCTTGAATGAGAAATGGTCCGTCTTCAACTGTTCCAATTTTGTAGGCGGTTCGGCGCTCGCAAGAGAAATTTCCGGATTTTTCCATGCTGCGCGAATGGCTTCATCAGTACCATATTTTCCAAGCAGAAACCGTCGGAAGGCTGTGACCATCGGACGGCTGAAATCATAATTGCCAAAGCTGCCTTTGATATAGGAACCGAACGCTCCCCATTCGCCACAGGTGCCGTAAGCCGGCTGAAAGCAGAAGAAATGTCCTGGATATTTCGACATCACATGCCTTACGTATGCAGACAGGGCGTTCCCGGTATCAGTCTTCCATTGCTCCGAGGCCAGCGACGGATTGCGCGGACTGTGGTACATTTTAGCTTCGTATTTCCACAGTTTCTGCTTTTCATTCCCCCAGATATCAATTGCAGGAACCCTGTTACGGAATCCAATCAGTTCTTCCGGATATTTACGGTCCCACCAGTCCGGGGAGGCAAGAAAAAGCCTGGGAATCAGTAAAGCTTCCGGTGCCAGTTTCAGAATTTCGTCATGCAACTCGTCCAGCAGTGAGAAATCGTATCGGTACTCCTCATCCCAGGCGAGTGGAAGTGGACAAAGAAAGGAAAAAATGCGAACTCCGTCCTCATACATAGCGTTAACGCATTCCTGCCATGGTCGATTTTCATACGGGTCAAAAGTATAGATGGCGCCGCTGAACGGTCTGCCGCCGCACTCCAGCGAAAGAATATGATTTATTTCTTTCACACCCGCCCCGTAAGTTTCGATATCCCGGGGTAACGGGAAATATCTCTCCTGCATGTATATTGCTCCTGATTAAAAACTATTGAATAAAGTTGACAGAGACAGGTTTATTTCAGTTCCGGAAGATTCATCTGTCCGAAACGAGATGGAACATGATAGCCGCCGCCGGTCAGTCCAGCCCAGTCGGTCTGTCCTTTGCCGGAAGCCAGGTTGAAGATGATTTTTCCGCCAGGTCCGGTTCCGGTCATTTCAGAGACTGCCGCCCATGGTATATCTATGTAGTACTCCGCCAGTTCAGAACTAAGATTGACTTTCGAATTCCACTGGTAATTTACCGCGTAATTGAATGCGTCTCCGCGTCCATGATCGACCTCGATGTCCGCGACAGCATTACCGATGTTGACTATCAATTGGGAATACTTTTTTGCATTCGGAGCGTCGCTCCCGAAAAACAGTTCAACCGAAGGGTCTTTCCAAACCTCGCCGTCACGTTTCGTTTGGGTTGGTTTGGAATCTTTCGGAATGCGCATTGTGATCTGGAAATGGAGTCCAACTGGCGAAGCGGCAACCCGGACGGCATCGGGACGCTTCATGGACTGCCATGAATCAAGCATGTCGGCGGCTTTGTCCCATGGAATTCCCCGGGATATGTCCGCGATATATGGAACTGTGATGTCAGGGCGCGAAGAATTTTTTCCCAGAGCAAGTTTAAGGTTTGCCAAAACATCTGCCCGACTGAGACGCTGCAGTTTATCTAATTTGCTGGCATCAACTTCATATACGGCCGTGGACAACGGTGCAAATTCGCAAACAAAACGTTCTGGCGACTTTTCTCCGATTTTTATTCCCTCCGTCAAAACCGGATTTATCTTGACCTGACGCAAAGGTCCGGTTGAGAAATCAAGCTCGGCGGCAACTTTTTCATTCCATGGATTGACTGCCAGCAGAAAAGCTTTTTTACTGTCCGCAGTCAGCGCCAAACGAAATTGTGGACTCCGTTTTTTGTTCCCGGCGACAATAATTTCGTATGGTGCAGATAATTCCGGCCCCAGCAATGCCGGTTCGATCCGACGGACCAGCAAGAGAAGCGACTGCAGCCGTTCCCACAACTGAGGATTGATATCTTTGATACAGGTTTGACTGAACATTTGCGGAGCCGGCCACTCGTAGAACAGGAGACCCCGGCTGTAATGAATCAAAGCAGTAAAGACCATCGCGGAAAGTTCATCCGGCGTCGGCCAACGGCTGTCCTTGCGCCCGTAGGCACTCCAGTCGAATGACTGCGCGATGAAAACTACTGGCCGGCCATCGGAATTGTATCGCATATTGTCAACGGTAATGCCGATATCACTGATTCGACCATTAGGAATAGGGTAGTGATCAACACCAACATAATCGGTAATGGAAAGTATGTTCCGATTTGAGGAGTAGTTGGCAGAGACATTGAGAAATGTCGGGGTGCCTGGATCGGCAGCTCTGACTACCGCATTGAGAATTTGCAAATCACGGGCGTTGACTCCGACATTTTCCGGTTCGTCGCAAATGTAATGCATCAGAACATTGCTGTTGCCCTGCAATTTTTTCAGCCGAGTTATAATCGTGTCGTACGCCCGCCATTCCGCATGATAGGTAAGGATTCCGGATGATTTGTTCTCCTCAAAGAACTTATCATTCAGTTGCTTTGGTGAACAGAAGAAAGTATTTACCCCGGTGCCGTCAAGACGACGGTCAGTTATACCGGTGTGAAAAAAACCGACGGGGAAAAACGGTTTACCCTGGAACATCATATTGCCGAAATCGTCAACTTTAGGAGTCGGGCTGGTGTTGTCAAGTCCGTAATGTGTTTTAATCTGGTCGATGAGCTCGCGTTCCGGGATCGCGGGATTCAAACTAATTAAACTTTCCGCGTAACCCTGTTCACGGTTGATTTTGCGGATTGATTTCAATGTTTCAATTTCTTTTATCTGATTGGGGTCGAACGCCTTGTCCGTCGAAAAAATCATGCTGTCCCCGCCTGCAGCCTGTTTTCCGGCCGGACATATAACCACATTGAATTCCGGTCCGGTGGCAACTCCCACCTTGCCCCAGTTCCAGTATTTGTCCGGCGACTGCTCCGGCAGCCTGGTATACTGGCCGTTTACTCGAATTTCAAGAGTGCGGGGACCGTTGTCGAAATATCTGCACCATACATATACCGGCTTCCCGGCTGTTTCTGGAATTTTTACCGTAAAAGCAATTTGTTTCATCCATACACCGGTACCGATCAAGCCAGGAGAATTACAAGAATTCATGCCCTGGATATCTTCCAGTTCAAAACGGTATGACGAGGAAACCGCTTCGTTTTTCATGTCTGTTCCTTCCGGCAATGGATTTCCCCATATTTTGACTTCGCCTAAAACCATCATTGCGCTCCTTGTCGACTTACATTCGATCCGGACATATCTGGCTATTTTTTTATCGCCACTGATGGCAAAAGCATATTCTTTCGGTTGCTTCTCGACAGGATAAGGATTTTTAACTTTCTCCATCAGACTCCACTGGTCCGGTTCCCTGCTGTTAAGACTGCGGTAAAAATCTACTTCTTCAATGAAGTTACCTTGCTGCTGGCAATTGCTCGCCCAGGCTTCAAGCCGTTCCAGTTCGCATTTCCGGCCAAGATCAATATCGACTATAATCTTTTTGGGCTGTCCATTCCAGAAATGAGTGGGGATAGAATTTTCCCAAGTCATGGAGTTATCGGTCAAAACTTTGAACTTGTCACCGGCGGTTAACGAAGGCAATTCGTAGTAATCAGCGCGGTCTGCTTTCTGTTCCGTCTCCTTGATCTTCTGACCAGGATAGAAGAATCCATAGATTTTTACAGTGCAGACGCTCTCTTTAACGTGGCTGAGCAGCGTTCCCTGTGGTGTGGCTGCTGTTGCCCCAAATAATTCAGCCCCGCAAAACAGCGCCGCCGTTAATATTCCTGCCGAAAATATTATTTTTGACATTCTTAAATTTCCTCTTTTTGAATTCTGATTTTCATTGCAGTTTTAACCTCTTTTCATTATTTCCAATAATTTGCAATATTTTTACCCGTGCCGTTCATGATATCATTTTCCTGATTTACTCCCATGCTCTCGACATGACCATCGAGTAGCAGCACATTACATTTTTTGTTGTGACGGGCAGAATAGAGATAAAATTCGACAACTGTGTCAAACTGCCAATTGTTGTACCAGGCATATTGGCTGCCGCTGCCATACTGCATGTAATCAAAGTCCAGCATCACATTCAATTTTGAGGGTTTACTGCAACGGTTAATTTTCTTGCTCTTGCTCTCTAAAAAACCGGTGGCATTGCTGTCATCGCGTAAATTGCGATTGTAAGCATACCCCATAATGACTTTGCCAGTTGAATCTTTTGAGGTGTTTGACGGGCAGTAAAAGAGCTTATTATTAATAATCCTGCCCATAAACTGTGTGCTATACCACCATGTCCAGTTTCCCGAATAAACTGTTCTGCAGGGAATGATATAGTCATCGTAGTCTACGCTATACATAGCTCCTGCCGAGCCGCATTGTTTCAGATTGCTGGCGCAATTGATCGCCTTGCCTTTTTCGCGTGCCATATTCAACGCCGGCAGCAGCAGCGCTGCAAGAATAGCAATAATAGCTATCACAATCAGCAGTTCGATTAAAGTAAAACCTCTAAGCATCAACGAGTTGCGACTTATCGGCTCTGCCTCATCGACCAAACCGTGCGTGCGGTTTTCCCTCACACGGCTTTCCCCCTGTTCTTCTTCGTTTAGCATTCGCTTAGTTT
>CAIPAT010000254.1 GCA_903863035.1 uncultured Lentisphaeria bacterium | reverse complement strand
TTTCGCAAAATTCATGTGCGGTACGAAAAAGAGGATGTCTCATTCCTTGGGCTCGTACAGTTGGCCAGTGCCATTATTGTTTTTAATCGAATCTGTTCAGTTTATCCGGTTTAAATGATTTTATTAGTAGATAAGCTCTTATGAATTGTTTCCAGCCATCGCACACAGGAATAACGTTTATCTGATTGGCACAGAGTACTGGATGCAATTCGTACAGGTATACTTGAATGAGACTTTCGGCAACAAGTATCGGTTAAAGAGGGTTGAGAGAATGGGTGTTTGGACAATTGACAAGGATCATGTGTCTATTTTTGTACTAAAGACAACAAACAGCATATAACGCACAGACCATAGCACCGACCGTTAATTAAACTTCAGGAATCCATGAAACATAGATATGCCCAGTTAACAAGCGGAGCAATAAATCTGTTCCAGGCGGCGACGGCGCATAACGGCGCACGGCGTTATGGCTTTAATATGTATTGGCTTCTTCTGGAGAAATTATTCCGCATGGCGGTCGGCTTTACAGTCGGAGTGTATGTTGCCAGAAAGCTGGGACCGGATAATTTTGGTATTCTGAATTATGCCATCAGCTTCGCCGCCATCTTCTCCATTCTGGTAAATCTTGGACTGGACCAGATTCTCATTCGCGAGTTGATAAAACGCCCGCGACGGCGGAACGCGGTTATGGGAACGGCATTCGTGCTTCAGGCAACCGGATTCTGTCTGATGATGATCTCGGTTGCTGTTGGCGTGTATTTCACCAATAGTGATCTGAATACTAAAATGATTGTATTAGTCATTTCAGGCGGCTATCTTTTTCAAATTTTCCAGACTATTGATTTATATTTCCAGGCGGAAGTATTGTCAAAATATGTGGCAATCTCTCAAATCATAACCTGGAGTGTCATATCACTGCTCCGGGTTCTATGCGCATACTGGGAAGTCCCGCTGATTTACTTTGCATGGCTTGAAGCCGGCAATATGATTTTGACGTCTGTCTGCTATGTTACTTTTTATTTCTTAAAACGGGGGTCGCTGTTTAACTGGCAATTCCAAACACACCTGGCAGTGTTCCTGTTGAAAAACTCCTGGCCGCTGATGATAACCGGCATGGCATACATTATATGCATCCGCATAGATCAGGTTTTGCTGAAGTTGCTGGCAGATAACAATGCGGTCGGCAATTATTCCGTTGCAGTCAGGCTGGTTGAATTATTTTATTTTATCCCGATGGTAATTAAGATTTCATTTTTTCCGGCAATCATCAATGCAAAAAAAATCTCTCCCGCACATTATATGTACCGAATACAGCAGTTTTATATTCTGATGGTGTGGACCGGAATCGTTATTTCGCTTGGCTTCGGTCTTTCCGGGAAATTCATAATACATATTCTTTATGGAGCAAAATATGCGGCGGCCGGAGATATTATCCATCTTTATGCATGGTTAGTATTTTTTGTCTGCATCGGAATCGCCGCCAGCTGCTGGGCAATCAGTGAAAATTTGACCATCTACATATTGTGCTGCAATCTGGGACTGGCGGCAATCAACTTCACCTTAGTTTATATCTTCATTCCATTAATGGGAATAAAAGGCGCGGTTTGGGGAATGCTGATTGCGCAGATTATCGGGGCATTCATTTTTCCGCTATTCTCGAGTAAAACCCGGCAAAGTCTGGTCTTTTTTATAAAATCGCTATATCCGGTTCCACTGCTGCGGGAATTAATTCTAAAGAAAGTAAAATCCCAGGCATAATTGGAAAACCTTTTCAGGCATAATATATTATCTCTATAATTCTTAACAGGACATGAACCGATGAAGCAATATGTAAGACGGATTCTGAGAAAACTGCGTATAAGATTGCGTGAAAAAGTAAACACATTCAAGTGCGTATTTCAGGATCAGGATTTTCCTCGCTTGATTCAAGCGGATGACTTCCCGGTTAAAACATTAATAAATCTGGTTGATGTAGGATTCAGAGGCGATTTATGCAGCGAATGGATAGCATTTGCCAAAGCCATTAACTGTATCGGCTTCGAGCTTGATGAGAAAGAATGCAAGCTGCTGAATGAATTAATTCAGGATTCCGGGAGGCAGGGTATTGTTTATCCGTATGCAGTAGGCGGGAAAAATTCAGACTCGGAAACTCTTTACATTACCCAGTTCCCATACAGCAGCGGACTTCGTGCTTCCAATAAGATTTTCATGGACAGAATATATAGTATTATGACCGAAAATTGTAAAGTGATGTGCACAAAAACGGTAAATACGGTTTGCTTGAATAAAGCATTGCCGCCGGAAGTTGCGGCAAAAATAAATTTTTTAAAGATTGACACCGAAGGTTTTGAAAGTGAAATACTGGAAGGCGCTGAAATATTGCTTAAGTCGCAGCAATTATTCGGGATTAAATCTGAAGTCTGGTTCGGACCTATTAAAAAACCTGAATTATTTGCGGATATCGATGTTCTGCTCAGAGCAAACGGATTTCATTTATTCGATATCACGGTAAGCAGATATCCAAGAAAAACTTTTGATCGCGGATATATCAAGTTCGATAAAGCCGGCCGTCCCGCAAGCCTTGACTCCCGTCTGTACGGGCAGGTATTGACTGGTGATGTTCTCTATCTTAAAGACCCGGTCTTTGAGTATAAAAATGGTGGCGGCACGTTTGTATGGAACGACGAAAATGTCCTGGCAATGAGTTGTATTTTTTACGCATACAATTTGTTTGATTGTGCCGTGGAATTACTCGAAACCTACAAAGCAGTAAATCAGAAAACCGTATTGCCTCTGGATGCGATGATCGGTAAATTGTGCCCAAAACTTCCGGACGGGACTTTAATCAGTTATAAAGATTACATTCAGGGCAGCCAGCAACTTCCATGGGAAGAACTGGAACTGTACAAACAGCATTGGACAAAATAAAACTGTCATAATTTATTCTCTGCACAACTGAAAAATTAAGCATAGACGAGCAGGATTGTGGATTGGATTTTTCGAGCCGGCTGACTGGCGATATGAATATCGCCTGAATGATGAGCGGAAGAAAACAGCCGCAAGGCGCTTGATCCGCAATCTATGTTAAATTTTCAGCCGTGTAGAGTATACTTTACAAAGAATACGGGAAAAGGAATAAAATGAAAAAAAGAGTTTTAATTACTGGGATTACAGGAATGGTGGGAAGCCATCTGGCGGATTTTCTGCTCGAAAAAACCGATTGGGAAGTTTACGGGATGTGCCGCTGGCGCAGCCCGATGGATAATGTTGAACATCTGCTGGACCGGGTTAACAGGAAAGACCGGATACAATTCATCAACGGCGACTTGTGCGATTATATTTCATTGCAGGCCGCTGTCGCGGAAGCCCGGCCTGACTATGTATTTCATTTAGCCGCGCAGAGTTATCCGAAAACCAGTTTCAGCGCGCCGATACATACTTTCGATACCAATATTCTCGGAACGGAGCGACTGCTGGAAGCGCTGAGACATTGTCCGGAAATAAATCCGCTGATTCATGTCTGCTCTTCGTCCGAAGTTTTCGGACGTGTCCCGCGGGAAAAACTGCCGATCAACGAGCAATGCTCTTTTCATCCTGCCTCGCCATATTCTATCTCAAAAATCGGCACCGACCTGGTCGGGCAGTTTCATGCGGAGGCCTATGGTCAGAAAATCATGGTGACCAGGATGTTCACCCATACCGGCCCGCGCCGGGGAGATGTTTTCGTGGAATCCACGTTCGCCAAGCAAATCGCGATGATTGAAGCTGAACTGATTCCTCCGACAGTTAAAGTAGGCAATCTGAACTCGCTGCGGACCTGGGCTGACGTCAGGGACGCGGTAAGAGCTTATTTCATGCTGCTGACAGTCAATCCGCAAGCTGGTCAAGTATATAACATCGGCGGCAGTTATTCCTGCACGGTTGCAGACATGCTCAATTATCTCATTTCCTGTTCATCCAGAAAGGATATTAAAGTTGAGATTGATCCCGAACGGCTGAGACCGCTTGATGCTGATTTGCAGTTGCCCGATTGTTCCAAGTTTATGCAGCATACCGGTTGGAAACCGGAAATCCCGTTTGAGCAAACCATGCAGTATCTGCTGAATTACTGGCGCAAAAAAATCAAACTCGGCAAAAGGTATCTGACACGATGAACAGACGCGCAGTCCCGCACAGCCCGGCGGAGGGATCCGAAATATTATGTCCCGACCTGCTGCCGGTCAAAGAAGAATACCGGAACCAATGGTTCAAAGTGATGGACCGCGCCAGCTATTTTACGCTGGAATATGACCGTCCGCAAGTCGTTGTTCTACCAGTAGTGGACGCTCACAGCATTCTTATGGTCAGAGTAAAAAGACCGATCATCAATGATTGTCCGCTGGAATTGCCGGCAGGGGATTCCATGCCGCATGAAACCCCGGTGGAAGCAGCCCGCCGGGAACTGTCGGAGGAAGCAGGGATATACATTGACGAGCTGGACAGGTTCAAACCTGTGATTCCGATTTCTGAAATGCCCGGCAGAATGCCGGTACTGCTGAGTGTTTTTCAGATAGAATTAACTACAGATGAATTCAACAGCAGAAAAACTTTCGACGGCAATGAAATAACTTCCCTGGAGTTGCTCCCTGTAAAAACCGTAATGGAGAAGATTGTCGCAGGCGAAATATATTTAAGTTCTCCTGTCGCGATTATATCAAGATTTATTTTTTCAAATATAAAAGAGGTCATCGCCAATGAGTAGACAAGATATTTTATTAATCAATCCGGGCGGAACCAGGAAAAAGGTTTATCAGGATTTGGGCAAGGAATTTTCTGCAATTGATACCCCCTTCTGGGCCGCATTGACCGCCGGGTTTCTCCGGAAAAAAGGTTTTGCTGTAGGCCTGCTGGACGCCAACGCGGAAAATCTGGATTTCGATGAAACCGTGCAGCGGATTGAGGAAGCGAATCCCCGTTATATTGCGGTAATCTGCTACAGCCAGCAAGCCAACGTCAGCACTCCGATCATGGTCGGCGTAGGTGATTTGTGCCGAAAGATAAAAGCCAGAATTCCGGCAAAAAACCTGATCCTGACCGGCTGGCATCCTTCCGCGCTGCCGGAACGTACTTTAAAAGAGGAAGCTTGTGATTTTGTTGCTCAGGGAGAAGGTTTTTATACACTGGAAAACATGCTTTCCGGCAAACCTTTCGACGAAATTCCCGGTCTGTGGTGGAAAGACGGCCGCGAAATCAAACAAAATCCCCGTCCCAAAAATATCAGCAGCCTCAGCGAAGAACTGGACGATGTCGCGTGGGACCTGCTGCCGATGGATAAATACCGCGCATTCAGCTGGATGTGCATGCGCGATTTCAGTGAAAGAACTAAATTCGCTTCTATATTTACCAGCCTCGGCTGTCCTTATAAATGCAGTTTCTGCGCCATTCACGCGACTTACGGCGAACATAAAATCCGTTACTGGAGCCCTGAGTGGGTACTCAAACAACTTGATGTCCTGGTAAATAAATATGATGTGAAGCACATCAATATTCACGATGAACTTTTTGTGTTCAACCCTAAACATTATCTGCCGATCGCGGAAGGAATTATTGCACGGGGATATTCTTTGAACATCAATGCGTTTGCCCGGGTGGACGTTCTGGACAAAATAAGTGTTGAAGACCTGCAGACGCTGAAAAAAGCCGGCTTCAACTGGTTTAAAATCGGTATCGAAACCGGGAATACGCGAGTCAGGGCCAATGTCGGCAAGGACAGCTACGACGTTGAGGTAGTCAGACGGGTCGTGAAAAAATCTCACGACAACGGCATTGACTTCTGCGCCAATTTCATGTTCGGACTGCCCGGCGACGATTATGATTCTATGCAGGACACCCTGAATCTGGCTACTGAGCTTATGGCGGCATTCCCCAGCTTTTTCTGCACCATGGCAATACCGGGATCCGACCTTTACGATACCGCTCTGAAACAAGGGTTGCCGTTGCCGGACAACTGGCTGGGATACGCCTCGCAAGGCTACGATTTTCTACCGCTGCCGACGGAAAAACTTACTGCCGGACAGGTACTGGAATTCAGGGATTACGCCTTTGACACATATTTTAAAAATCCAAGATATTTAAACATGATAGAACAGAAGTTCGGATTTGAAGCGAGAAAGCATATCGAGCAGATGACTGGAATCAAATTAAAAAGAAAACTATTAGGAGATTGACTTATGGACTGCTTTTGTAAAAGTGTCCGTCAGGACATTTTGCGCATTTCCCGGCACAGCGGACACGGTCATATCCCGACCTGTTTTTCGGTTGTGGAAATGCTCGCCGCCGTCTATTCTGAAATGAAACATAACCCCGCGGATACGTCATGGGACGAACGCGATATTTTTATTCTGAGCAAAGGCCACGCCGCGCTGGCGCATTATTGCACGCTGGCACATTCAGGTTATTTCCCTGTCAAAGATGTCTACAACTTCGGAGCGTTCAGTTCGATTTTCGGCTGTCACGCCGACCGGCATAGAGTTCCCGGCGTTGAGCTGTCAACCGGTTCACTCGGACACGGAAGCTGTGTCGGCGCCGGAATTGCCCTGGCTTTCAAAATCAAGAAGTCTCCGAGAAAAGTATATGTTCTGATTGGAGACGGCGAAAGCAATGAAGGCACAGTATGGGAATCACTGATGGTGGCCGCTCACCAGAAACTCGACAATCTCACCGTGCTTCTGGATCACAATAAATCACAGATCCGCTGCCTGCCGATTACGCGCCCCGCCGATAAATTCAGGGCGTTTGATTGCGAGACCCTCGAAGTTGACGGACATGACATTAACGCGCTCAAAACCGCATTATCCGCACCTTCAAACGGCAGGCCGAAAGTAATCGTTGCGAATACGATCAAAGGATGCGGCTGCAAAACTTTAGCTGAAAACATGTTTGCATGGCACCGACGCAGCCCGTCAAAAGAGGAAATGGAAATGCTACTGGGGGAATTGAAATGAGAAAACATTTTAAAGACGTTCTTATTAAAATTGCTGAAAAAGATGAAAAGCTGATACTGCTGCTGGGCGACATCAGCGTTTTCCTTTTAAAGGATTTTGCCGACCGTTTTCCTGACCGCTTCTATAATATCGGCATTTGTGAAAATACGCTTATTTCCATGGCTGCCGGAATGAGTTCGCAAAACCTGCATCCGATTGTCCATACCATTGCTCCGTTCATTACCGAAAGAAGTTATGAACAGGTAAAACTGGATATGTGTTACAACGGGTTCGGCGGCAATATTGTATCCTGCGGCGGTTCTTTTGATTATGCCTGGGACGGCGCCACCCACCATTGCTACACCGACCTGGAACTGATGCGGATGCTGCCGGGAATGGAAGTAATGCAGCCAGGCAGCAAAAAAGAACTGGGCTTGCTGCTTGAATCGCAATACGCCAACGGCAAACCGTCTTATTTCAGAATCCCTGCAGATGAGCATCTCCTTGACCTGCCGGTTGAATTCGGGAAAGCTAATGTCGTACTCCATAAGGATTCGGCGAAACTGACGGTTATTACGGCTGGCCCCCTGCTGAATAATGTTTACGAAGCTTGCAAAGACATGAACGTCAACCTGCTTTACTTCCACACCATTAAGCCGCTGGATGCTGAAGTTCTGGCACGCTATTCAAAAACAAAAATGCTGGTTATTCATGATGCTTTCGGCTTGTTTGAATCGGTATGCGCCACAGTTGATTCCAAAGTAAAATACCACGGCATTCCGGATAAGTTCTGCTGCTATTACGGCACACTTGAAGACATCAGAAGACTGTTAATGCTGGACGCTGCCGGGATCAAAAATATTATTCAAAAGGAATTATCCGGAATAAAATGACCGAACAGAAAGTAACAACAAAAGATTTTGAAAAGATGTTCCGTTTTGAAAACGGAACATTACCTGAATTCATCTGTCGGGAACTTGAAACCACCGCGTCCGCCCATCATCTGGCGGATGCTCAGGAGCTGGCGGAATATGTGCTTGATTTTCTTAGGAGAATTGACCATAAAACCATCACCAGGACCAAAGCAGAGAATCTGGCGGCGTTTGAAACCGGATGGACGGAAAATTATAATAAACTGCTGCGGGACGGCGTTTCCTTAAACAGCCTCAAGCCAGGCTATTTCCGGGGAAATAAATTTCTGAGATACAATAATCAGCTAATCGTCTCCAATAATTTGCAGCTTGAATTCGACCTGTTCACAATTGCCAGATATTGCATTTTTTATAAATATTTGAACAACAGCGATACCATCTGCGAACTGGGTTGCGGCAGCTGCCAGAATATTTTAATGTTGTCCGAAATGTTCAAGGATGCCGCGCTGATTGCCGCAGACTGGACCTGTGCCGCTAAAAAAATAGCGGATCATCTGGGCACAAGTCTTAAACGAAATATTTCAGGACATGTGCTGGATATGATGGATATCAGAGACGTTAATTTTATTCCCCCCGGCAGCGCCATCATTACAATACATGCATTTGAGCAGCTTGGAACGAACTTTGCCGGGATCCTGGATTTTATGATCAAAAGCAGACCGCGTATTGTAGTACAGTATGAACCGGTGCTGGAGTATTATTCTGAAAGCAATCTCTACGATTTTCTGGCGTTGAAATACTGCCGGAAAAGAAATTATCTTGAAAACTATTTAGCTGCGCTGAAACAATTGGAGCAGCAGGGGAAGATTGAAATAATCAGCACATATCGTCCGTTTCTGGGCGGAGTGCTGCACGAATCTTCATTGATCGTATGGCGGCCGTTATATTAACTATCTTGATTTTTAGAAGGGAACATTTATGCTGAAAGTATCAAAAACTGATTTGGAAGCCGTTCTGCTGATCAATCCTTATGTGTTCGAAGACTTCAGAGGCGAATATGTGGAAATGTGGAACGAACAGTTATACCGTGAGAACGGAATTGACATAAAGTTTGTCCAGGACGACATTTCGACATCATCGCAGCATGTGCTGCGCGGCATCCACGGCGATGCCGAAACGTGGAAGCTGGTATCCTGCCTTTACGGTAAATTTTATCTGGTGGTCGTCAACTGCGATAAAGAATCTCCGGCATTCGGCAAATGGCAGGGATTTACGCTTTCCGAGAAAAACCGTGCGCAAGTATTGATTCCGCCCAAATACGGCAACGGTCATGTAGTACTGAGTGAAAGCGCCATCTTCCATTATAAACAAACCACCTATTATAATCCGAAAGGGCAATTTACCTATAAATGGAACGACCCTGAATTGAACATCTGGTGGCCGGTCAAAAATCCAATTATTTCGCGCCGAGACGAATTCCTTGATAAATCATTAATCGCTAAATAGGTTTTACCATGATTATTACGCGCACCCCATTCAGAATTTCGTTCTTCGGCGGCGGCACGGATTTTCCGGCATTCTACAAGGAACACGGCGGCTCGGTGCTCAGCACCACGATTAATAAATACTGCTATATCATTTCCAGCAATATGCCGCCGTTCTTTGACTACAAATACCGGATGAGATATACATTACGCGAAGAAACCGCCACTATTGATGAAATCAAACATCCGGTGGTAAGGGAAGTATTGAAAAAATTTCAGTATTCGAAGGGGCTGGAAATGGTTCACACCCGCGATATCCCCGCAATGTCCGGCATTGGTTCAAGTTCTGCGTTTACTCTTGGATTCTTACATGGGCTGTACGCGCTGCAAGGTAAGATGATTACCAAAAGACAACTGGCGCAGGAAGCCGTAGAAATAGAACAGATTTTAATCCGTCCGCCATTCCCCCGTACATTTTGAGAGCCGTAGGCTCGAATCATATCAATCTTATATGTTTCGTTCCGACGGAACTCCAAATTTTTATTATCATTACTCACCGGACTAAAGTCCGGTGCTACAATATGTATCGCTCCGCCGGAGCTTGTTTTGACTTTTATCAGAGCGTTATGGCATAAAAGAGTCAACTACCTTTTGAAGCATGCCAAAAAATTAGTGTTAATTCGTATAATTAGTGGACAAAAAAAGATTTGTGGTTAACCTTGTTTTTCAGGAGCTTAATTGAATGAATAGTTCTGATCCCCAAAATGAAATTATCCTGTCAATATGTCTTATCGGCAGGAATGATGATTACGGCAAGGATTTCAAACGCCGTTTGCGGCAATCCGTGAACTTTCTTGCTTACAGCGCGGAGAAGGCAGGCGTTCTAAACAAAATAGAGGTTTTATTGACAGACTGGAACAGCGATGTTCCGCTGGCGGAAGCCGTCAATTTTTCCCCGGCAGCCTCGGGTATGGTTAAGTTTATAGAAGTGCCTCCGGCAGTCGCAAAACAGCACAATTACGGCAATACTCCGTTTCATACTACTAAAGCGATAAATATCGGTTTGCGGCGCGCTTCCGGGCGATATGTCGGAATGATGCCAGGCGATATCCTTATTTCCGCATTTACGCTGGAGCGTCTTATTAAGCTGCTGGACGGCCAATTAAGCGTCCCCTTCGATCCATCCGCAACGCTGCTTGGAATACCTCGCAAATTCATTCCCCATTACGGTGAAGAAAAAAAATTTTTCAAGGATAATTACGATATCGAACGGATCCTGGTTTTAAATGATTTTTACCTGAAAGAGGATATGTATCCGAAAGGCCTGATGGGTGGATACGGGGTTCTGATTATGGCGCGGGAGCTCTGCTTCAAGGTTAAAGGGTTTGATGAGAATCTGGGCGGCTGGGGTCCTTCCGATGCCGAACTGGCCCTGCGTTTAAGTTGCAGCAATCCGCTGATTAATCTGTCCGGCTTCGGCATAGCGAGTTATGATTTTGAGCCGGATAAAAAAATGGTCAGCGAAAAAAATGTCAGATTAAGCGACTGGTCCAAACCGGTGACCAGTATTGAAAATAACATTAACTGGGGACTCGGCAATGAAACATTCACTATTACGCCTGCAAGGTCCGGCGATACTCCATCCGTTGCGGAGAACAATTTAATTTCTCCGGATCAGCTTCTGGATAAAAATTTCCGCTATAAATTATTGCTTGAATCGCGCAAAGTACCTTGCTCTGACATGAGCTTTATTTCCCCGGAAGCAATAATCATGGCAAACATTGCGTCTCAACTTTATCCAAAAAAAGTTCTTCACATCGGGTCGGATGATGTATCGCAAGGCATAGCGGTAAGTTTGTTTTCACCATTATCAGAACTGTTTTTTGTAAATATTGCAGAAAATAACTTATTCACTTTCGGCAGAACCGGCTCCGCGTTATTCTATTCCAAACACGTTGGGAATGTCTGTTATTTCCCTTTTTCAATAGAAAAGATCATGGCGGCAAAATTTGGACAAGGAGATGAGGAGAATACAAAGTTTGATTTAATTTCGATTAAGCTTTCGGTGATTGAAAGTGAGCTCCGCCCAACCATAAACCAGCTTTCTAATTTTGCTTCCCCCCGATGCACATGGCTATTCAATTACACAGGCCGGAAGCAGCTGACCGAATTGACTGATTATTTTAAAACAGCGTTCCCTGAGAAAAAAATCGTACATTCAATCACATATAAGTTAATTGTTGCGGCAGATTTCAATCAGGACGCGGTACCAAACGATGAAAATGCTATCGACCGTGCATGGCAGCCGTTTCCCGGCAATATGTTCTCAAAATTATTCTGTAATCTGGAGTTACGCAAGGAAAAGATTTTGAAAGTACTGCCGGTTCTGTTCAGGCAGAAACTCCGAGCCTGGCCGCAAACTATCCAAGTGGTATACTCTGCACTGCTGAAAATTTAAGAATAGACGAGCAGGATTGCGATCTTTCGAGTTTGGATTCGCGCTCTTCGAGGTCTTCGACACCCGGTATCGCCAGCCTCTCAGAATACGAACTAATTCTCTAGATCTTCGCAATCTATGTTAAATTTTCAGCAGTGCAGAGTATAGCTAATTTTTTTTTAAACTTAAACTTAAATATTCGGCAAAATATGTCTTTATTAGCATTATATGTTTGAAGACAATATGATTGTATCTCCATGCTTTACAGAAAAATGGTCCGCTAAAAATAAATCACGCGTTCATCAACATTATTAAGGGAAAAGTCATGGTTGCAAAAAAGAATTTCATCTTTCCCGGCGCGTTTCTGGTTGCGTCATTACTTTTTTATCCATTGCTGCTGCCGGCCCTGCTGTTTCCGGTGACATATCACAGCTACCTTATCCTTTTCACGTCCGGAACATTATCAGTGATGGCTTTGTCCGGGTGTTTTTTAGATTATAAACAAACGCTAAATTTCTGCCGGAATAATTTTCTGCCGACTGTGCTCACGGGCATTATAGCGGTTGTATGCCTCTTGCATTTTCTGCTTAATCCCAATTACAGTCTTGACTATTTTTTCAGTTCACTGGTATGGATTTCGATTCCTCTATTTGCTGCGGTTAATCATAGATTCTTTGAAAAGTATCTGCCATACTTTCTGGCATTGCTGGCATTGCTGAACTACGTCCAATCGACTAAAGACTTGTTCTCAAGTGTGGTTTTCTGCGGTATCTCCGGCAATTGGAATTGGAATGGTGCTTTACTGATAATATCCACGCCATTTCTTATGCTTTCCATTACAAAACTGGGATGCCTGTTGAAATGGAATTTAATTGCCGGAAGAGTTTTGAATATTATAATTGCGATTCTGGCTTTCTATTACATATATTTATGTAATTCAAAAGGAGCCTGGTGTGCGTTTGGAATGGCGTCGCTATTGTTCTTTGCCTTCCAATATAGAAATAAAAATTCTATCCGCTGGCTCCTGTGGATTATTCTGATTGCAGTGATTGCCGCGGTAATATTTTTATATTCGGGTGGAATCACAAAATTTGGCGCCTTTATGCTGCGGGATGTGCGGATGCAATTGTGGGCAGGCTCGTTGCATCTTATTGGGGATAATTTTTTCTCCGGAGTTGGTCAGCCGTTATTTGAAAGCGCTTATGCATCCTATAATCCGGTGGAATATTATTTGAATTTATTTGCCACAGACAGAAATCCCCACCCGCATAATCATTTGCTGCTTTTTCTTGTGTCAAACGGTATTTTTGCATTCATTGCATGGCTGATTCTGCTTATTCTGCCGATATGGAAGTGGGCTTCACGTTCAGCTCCGACCGGAAGCTTGCGAATGAAGTTATATTTTTTTGTTATGCTGTTTTTATTTTTCCACGGGTTATTGGATATGACATTGGAAGTATGGCCGCTAAATACAATTTTTCTGGTGACATTAGGTATTTTCTGGGGTAGATATTGGAAAAATTCGTCAAATGATAACGAAATATTGTTTGCGCCGCGTACTGTTCGTACAACCGCGATTATTTGCTTTACGATTTTAATGTCCGCCATGGCAGTTCAACTTTATCGTAATTCTTTAAGTTCATATTATTATCGTAAGGCACATATTGCCAGAGAGTTGGGGGCTGCTGAATCTGCACTTCCATTCTACAATAAAAGCATCACGCTCAAGCCGACTCCAGAAAGTATTTATCAAGCAGCTTTAATTGCTTTCTATGATTTAAAAAATCCTACACTTTGCCAATATTATCTTGACCGGATGGAGAATTTGACGGCATTCAGGAATTACGTTAACAATAACGGACTTGAGGCAAAAGCGCTCTATTTACAGGGCCGACGGTTGGAATCACTGCAATATTTTCGTCAGGAAGCTAGAAATTTTCCGCTAAGTTCTGTAAACTGGTATTTTTATTATAAGACATTGAAGGAAATCGGCCTTGACGACGAGGCAAAAGCGGCGTATGATAAACTTTCGCAGTCGCTGGCGGTTAAAGGGTTGCGTTTTGAGCACATTCCGCTCCTTATTAAGAATCCGAGATGGGATATGCACTTCCGGGAAGTTCCGGGCGTGGATTTCAAAGGACTGGAATAGAGTATGCATAGTACTTCGAGCCTTTTCTCCTATCTAAAATCATGCAGTAAACATATTGGGATTGATAATGAACAGAAGTGAAAAATCGAACCGGTGGGGCATTCTGATTGCAGTATTGATTCTATATCTGCTGCCGTTTTATTATGCCAAGCTGTTCGCATGGCCTTGCGCTGAAGATTATTGTTATACTTTTCATCTTAACGGTTTTTCATTTAAGCAATTGCTGCAGGATGCCTGGAATTGTTATTTTGTATCTGGAGGCCGCTATTTCAGTTTTGGCAATGGTCAGTCATGGCAGTGGCTGATGTTTCACCCTGCCGCCTATGGCGGGTATTGCATTTTTACCGGAATCATTGCGTTTATACCAGTTTTAGGTATCATGCTGGAATTGGGACGCCACAAAAGCTTCCGCGAAAACTTGTTCTGGGCTTTGCTTTTCTTTGCCGCGGCTTATTCATCTATGGGGGGACTAGCTCAGATTTTTTACTGGGTCGCGAATATTTTTTCATCCACGTTAAGTTTAGTTTTTCTGCTATATGGAATTTGGGCAATATGTCATTTGTGGAACTGTAAGAAGTTCTCCTATGTGGCTTTTATCGCCGCGATGCTTGCCGCCTTTATTGCGCCTGGATTTTACGAACATGCGGCGATCGCACAATTTTATGTTGCGGTTACGACACTGCTTTGTGCCTGGTGGTTTAAACGTTACCGGACCGCATTTACAATACTGGCCGTCTGGAGTATAATCTGGGTGTCGGCGGTGATGCTTGCCCCTGGCAATTTTCAGCGGCAAGTCACCCACCAGGCAGCGGTTTCAGCAACTGAAGCGCTGTTTATGGGAAGCCGGGGCCTGGCAGGGATTTTGCTTTATACGATTCTATCGCCATGGTTGTTTATACTGCCGGCATTTATTTCCGGATATGTAATCTGCGGTTATTCAATAAGCAGCGTCCTAAATTTGCGTCGGCGACTTCTGCTTTGCCTGGTTGCAACAGGAGCACTGCTGACAATCGTGGCCTTGCATGTAATGACACGTTATCCGATAGTATTTGATGGCCGCACCGGCAGCAGTTTGCTCGTCATCAGTTGGATAGTTTTTATCTGGGCAAGCATCGTTTTTTCGAATTGGCTCAATCCGGCGCTTGCAAAACTGTGGATTACACCGCATTTGCCGGTAATCGCGGTAATTGCATTGTTTTTCACCGGCAACACATTCCGATTGTGGCAAAGCATTGCCAGCGGGGATTTAAGACTGTATGCTAATGAGATGCAGCAGCGGCATGACATTTATCGTGCGGGCAAGGGACGGGATATCGCGGTCAGCCCACTTTCCTCCCGGGCATGGCCTGCTCAGAAATTGTGTCTGGGTGATTTATCATATGATGCTGACGGCGGCTATAACCCATGGGTAACTAATTCTTTTGAATTGCACAGCCTGCGTCTGACGCCGGGGATTCCGGAAGTAAAGGATTTTATGCGTCAACATCCGGAGAAATTGTCATGCAGTTTGCAATCAATCCCGCTGAGCGGTGTCGAGGCGGTAAAAATATGTCTGGTAAAAGGAATTCCCGTCACAAATAATTGCGAACAGGACTGGTTGCAATTCCATGTAACCGGCAATCAGCAGGAACTGGAAGCGTTCAGGTATCTGCGAATTATCGTCATGACTGATAAATGTATTTCTCCGGTGCTGAATTATTTTGCGACTAAGCAAGCGTTTCCGCGACTGTCCGCCGCTATGATTGCCGCAGTTTACGGGTCCTGTCAGAATCATGTCTGTTTTGATCTGCAAGGTTCGGGAATGGCCATTGAGCGTGTCAACAGCGGACAGGGGAAGCAAATAATGACACTGCTGGTTCCAGTCAATAAAAGTCCGGCGGAGACCACCATGCTGATTTTTTACAGCCTTGATACCAGGACTTACTTTAAAGGATACCAGAAATGAACATACTCCGTGACAAGAAGACAGAGCAACGCGGCAGAAAGTTGCTACGAATCAACATCTTCCCGCTAAAACTGCTACGACAGTTGCTCTTTTTATTCACATCCCGCGAGAAAGTAGCGTTATGCGGACTGCTGCTGCTGAACGTCAGTTGTTCGCTGCTGGAAGTCGCGGGTATTGGCGCAATCGTGCCGTTTATTCTGATGCTGAGCAATCCTCAGGCGGTGGAGAGTAACCATTTTCTGAATATGGTTTACCGGTGGATGAATCCCGGCTCGCACCGGAACTTCATGATCATTCTGGCCTTGCTGGTTATTGGATTTTTCATTGCCAAAAACCTTTATATGCTCGGGGTATTTACCTGTCAGCAACTGTTTCTCCGGCGGAAATATATTAACATTGCCGACCGGCTTTACGCCACTTATATTTTCAGCCCGTATAAATTTTTCTTCAATCGCTCCACCTCGGAATTATTGCGCAATGTGCAAGTGGCCCAGTCCATTGCAATAGGAATGCTGACACCGGTATTGAATCTGCTGGCGGAGATGATAACCGTAAGCACGATATTGCTGTTTCTGCTGTGCATTGACCCGGCAAAAGCCTTGATTATCGGCGGGGTTATGGGCGGCATGGCCGGCCTGTGGCTGGCATTTATGAAAAAATTTTCCCGGCGGCTCGGCGAGCGGCGGCTGGCATGCGATGAGAACCTGATCAGCGGGGTGACGCAGAGCCTCGGCAGCATTAAGGAAACCAGGCTGCTCGGCACGGAAAGTTTCTTCCAGGAAAAATTTGATCAGAATATCCGGCGCATCGGAACGCTTGGTGTGCAGGCCGATCTGCTGAGCGCTTCGCCGCGGTTTTATATCGAATCGCTGACTGCGGCAACCGTTCTTGGGATCATGGTGCTGATGATGACGCTGGGCCGTCCGGGGCAGATGATACTGGTGGAACTGACCCTGCTGGGAATGGCTGCTGTCAGACTGATGCCGTCGGTAACGCGCATGAGCGTTGCCATAAGCAATATCCGCATCTATATTCCGGCTTTTAACGAAATTTACAATGACGTGATAGCAGTAGTCAATGCGGCTCCGGAAGTGCAATCAGCCGGTGCGCCGCCGGACAATTTTGAATTTAAAACAAAAATCGAGATGCGTGATGTTTTTTTCAGTTACCGCGAGGATATCCCGACGCTGAAAGATTTTTCGCTGGAAATCGGCCGGAACCAGTGGGTTGGTTTCGTCGGCCATTCCGGTTCCGGCAAAACTACCGCGGCAGACTTGCTGCTGGGATTGCTGGAACCTGACTCCGGACAAATCATGGCGGACGGCCGGGATATCCGCGAAAACCTGCGCGGCTGGCAGCGCAAAATCGGTTATATCCCTCAAAATATCTTCGTATTCAACGATACCATCCGCAACAATATTGCATTAGGGTTGCCGCCGGATGAGATTGATGACACCAGAGTCATGCTGGCGGTCAGTACCGCCCAGCTTGAAACGCTGCTGGCACAACTGCCGAGCGGGCTTGATTCCCGCGTGGGAGAAGGCGGCATCAAACTGTCCGGCGGAGAACGGCAGCGCATCGGTATTGCGCGCGCACTTTACCGCAACCCGGAAATTCTGGTCATGGACGAAGCCACCGCCGCACTGGACAATGAAACGGAGCGCAGTTTCATGGCGGCAATCCGCGCACTGGCCGGACAGAAAACCATCATTTGCATCGCACATCGCCTGAGTACCGTGCAAAACTGTGACCAGATATTTTTCATAAGTGGCGGAAAAATCGCAGGATGCGGCACTTTCGATGAACTGATCCGCTCGAATCCAGAGTTCAGCAACCTGGCGCACGGCGATAATCCGCCTGAAAAACAAATACACGCAAGGGAATAAAATGATAAGGAAAAACACCATATCCGGGGTGAAAGTCGTCGAACTGAAAACAGTTGGCGACGTACGCGGGGCGCTATGCAAAATATTCGGGACTCAGGAACTGGATGAAATCATGGGACAGCGCACTGTCCGCCAGGTCAATCATGTCACGACAGCGGCACGCGGCACAGTGCGCGGCATACATTATCAGTTGCCGCCTTATGCGGAAATGAAATTCATCTCCTGCCTGCGCGGCCGGATATGGGACCTGGCGCTGGACCTCCGGGCCGGTTCGCCGACATTCCTCACGTGGGTCGGCACGGAACTGGTTCCGGGCATGATGCAGATTGTTCCCGAAGGTTGTGCACATGGGATGCAGGCGCTGGAGGATAACTGCGAGCTGCTGTACTTGCATACCGCGGATTACATGGTACATTACGAAAGAGGAATCAGGTACGACGACGCCATGCCCGGCATACGCTGGCCGCTGATTCCATCCGGGCTATCCGAAAGGGATCGCGGCTTTATCCCGCTGACCGAAGCGTTCAAGGGGATTGCCGTATGAACTGTTGGTATTATTTTGAAAGGTTGCAATTATGAATTGTCGGCATTGCAGTAATCCGCTGAGATTTGTCTTCATTGACATGGTTAACGCCCCACCCTCCAATTCTTATTTGACTGAGGAGCAGTTGAATGAGATTGAAGCATATTACCCGCTGAAAGTCTTTGTCTGCGAAAAGTGTTTTCTGGTCCAGATCGACGAATACAAGCATCATGATGAAATTTTCTCTCAGGATTACGCATATTTCAGTTCATTTTCCAAGTCATGGTTGAAACACTCCGAAGAATATGTCGAAATGATTACAACGCGACTTAAGCTGACTCCGAATTCCAGTGTCATGGAAATAGCATCGAATGACGGCTATCTGCTGCAATATTTCGCCAGAAAAGGCATTCCGTCATTCGGCATCGAGCCGACCGCTAACACCGCGAAAGCCGCCAGGGCGAAGGGGATTGAAACTATCGAGGATTTTTTCGGGTTCCACTCCGCCAGAAAAATTGTGGCGTTGAAAGGCACCCTGGATTTGATCATCGGCAACAACGTGCTGGCGCATGTGCCGGATATTCATGATTTTATCGCCGGGATGAAAATCGCACTGAAAGAACATGGAACTATCACCATGGAGTTTCCGCATCTGCTGAATCTGATAAAATATCATCAGTTCGATACCATCTATCACGAGCATTATTCATATCTTTCCTTTCACACCCTGCTGGATATTTTCTCATCACACGGAATTACGCTTTATGATGTCAAGGAGATACCCACCCACGGCGGGTCGTTGCGGATTTACGGCAGGCATCAGGAGTATGACAGCATTCCTGTCTCCCAAAATGTGGAGACGCTCATCCGGAAGGAATTTGATTTCGGCCTTAATTCGCTGGAGATATACCGCCAGTTCCAGCATGAAGCCGATAAAATAAAAGATGAATTTATTTTGTTTCTGCTGAAACAGCGTCAAGCCGACAAAAAAGTGGCGATTTACGGAGCCGCGGCCAAAGGTAATACGCTGTTGAATTACTGCGGCATTAAAGGAGACAGTCTCATCCAGTTTGCTGTTGACGCCTCGCCGTTCAAGCAAGGCAAATATCTGCCCGGTTCACATATCCCGATTTATTCCGAGCAGAAGATCATGGACGAGAAACCGGACTTCGTGATTATCATGCCGTGGAATATACGAGATGAAATTGAGCACCAGCTATCGTACATCAGACAGTGGTGTGGAAAATTTCTGACTGTAATACCCGAACAGGAAATATTTTAGCCTTATCATGAAAATACTGGTCACAGGCGCAACCGGTTTTATCGGAAACCATGTTATTCGTTATCTGCTGGAGAATGCGAAAGACTGCGATATAATCGCGACATCCGCCAATCCGGAGAAGGCCGGAACGCTTGACTGGTTTGATAAAGTGACTTATGCCGCTTGTGATTTCCGCAAAGAGGAAGTTAATTTTTTCGATAAATTCAACCGCCCGGAAATGGTGATTCATCTTGCCTGGAGCGGGTTGCCGAACTATAGTGCGCCGTTTCATATTGAAGAAAATCTCCCTGCGAATCTGTCATTTCTAAAAAGTTTTATTGAAAACGGGGTAAAGAAAATAGCCGTCGTCGGCACCTGTTACGAGTATGGCTTGCAGGAAGGCTGCCTGGCGGAAGATGCGCCGTCGAATCCGGTGACAATGTATGGCTTGGCCAAAGATACTCTCCGGCGCAGCCTGGAATTATTGATCGGCAATAACACAGTGCTGTTTAACTGGATACGAATCTTCTATCTATATGGTCCTGGTCAAAATCCCAGTGCGCTCATTCCGCTCCTGGTGCATGCCATTCAGCGCGGCGAGAAGGTGTTTAACATGTCCGGCGGTGCGCAGTTGCGGGATTATCTTCCGGTGGAACAAGCCGCCGGTTATATATGTAAAATCGCTCTACAGGACAAAATCCGCGGTATCGTCAATTGCTGTTCCGGCAATCCTGTTTCGATAAAAAATCTTGTTGAGAGCAGGATTAAAGAACTAAATGCCGGGATTGCTTTAAATCTCGGATATTATCCTTATCCCAACTATGAACCAATGGCGTTTTGGGGCGATAATAGAAAATTACGCATAATTTGTCAATGAATATCTAACAGGAGAACGTGATGGATAATAATAAGATATTTGAGAATGAACGTGCTGCACGAATCGCCGGCTATCCACAGACGCTGGAGCTGATCGGCCCGGCGAAGGAATTTATGGAATTATCGATTAAACACAAATATTCTTACAATTTCTCGTGGATGGGCAGGCCGATTATTCAATATCCGCAGGACATGATGGCGATGCAGGAGATTATCTGGACCATAAAGCCTGACCTGATTATTGAGACAGGAATTGCTCATGGCGGCTCCCTGATTTTTTATGCCTCGATGCTGGAACTGATCGGCGGCTCCGGAACCGTGCTGGGAATCGACATTGATATTCGCGAACACAACCGGCAGGAAATTTTCAAGCATCCGATGTACAAACGGATCCAAATGCTCGAAGGTTCCAGCATTGATGACGCAATCGCCAGCCAGGTAAACAAAGCTGCCGAAGGCAAGACACGGGTACTGGTGTGCCTGGACTCGAACCATACGCATGATCACGTTCTAAAAGAGCTGGAACTTTATGCGCCGCTGGTTACCGCCGGCAGCTATTTGGTGGTGTTCGATACCATCGTTGAAGACATGCCGGAAGACTTTTTTCAAGACAGGCCATGGGGCAAAGGCAATAATCCCAAGACTGCAGTTTGGGAGTATTTGCGCTGTTTGCAGGAGGAAGGCCGCAGTGCGGCGGACGGTGCTCCGCTGTATTTTGAAGTAGACCAGGCCATTGAGAACAAGCTATTGATTACAGTAGCTCCGTCAGGTTTTCTCAAGCGCGTAAACTGATTTATACAGGGTAGTCAAATGCCATTATTCAGCATTGTAATTCCGACCAAAAACCGTCCAGAACTGATAACTCAGACTGTCCTGCAAATTCTGGGTTTGAAATTTCAGGATATGGAAGTGGTCGTAATCGATAACAGCGACGCAGAAACGACATCGCAGGCGCTGGCTCAAATCGAGGATGAACGGTTAAGGGTCGTTAGAACCGGCAAGCTTTCCATGCCGGACAACTGGGAGGCCGGGTATTGCGCGGCAAACGGCGAATATATCTTCCTGATCGGCGACAAAGTCATCATCAATCCGTTTGTGCTGCCGCGACTGCGCCGCCGCGTCGAACAATATTCGCCCGAAGTGCTGGCCGTAAACTGGTATCCATGCGCAAAAGTTAAAGGGGTAAAATACAGCCGCGACGGCTGGGCCACTGTTCCATCCGAAGTAATTATTGAAAAAATCCGGAATTTGGATTTCATAGGGTTCTGCTCTCTGGCGCCAATCGGATATAAAACAATTCTTTCCAGAGATTTTGTTCGAAGAATTCAAGCCCGATTTGGACGCATGACCTTTCCGTTATCCCCTGATTATACCGCCTGCTATATGACGCTGTTCAATAGCCGCGAAGTCCATTATTATACCGGACTGACCAATCGCTTGCATCCGGGAGCGCCCAGCAACGGACTGAGTAGTGAATTCCAGGGGGAAATGGGTCGTAAATTTCTAGCCGACATGAATCTGTCGTTTGAAGATACCGTAAAATTCGCGCCATTGCCAATAGTGACGGTGTCTAACTCCATCGTCAGCGATTTTTTTCATATAGCGGAAATCGCTGGACAGCCATACCGGCATGTGTGGATTGATAAAACCGCCTACGCCAGATTCCTGTTTGAAGATTTGATGTCGCTTAACTTCAGACTGCATCTGGATATTTCCGACCGGCTGAAAAGTCTTTACGATTACATGGAGCAAAATAACCTTTTTGCGGAAAAAACAATCATTGCTGTCATGGGAAAATATGACTTGAGCAAAATTGAAGCGAGGGCTAATGCAGTCAACATGTTTAAAGCCTTGATCGCCAGATACCGGATTCCAGTCATATTCCGGCTGAAAATGATCTGGTTGAAGTTCGTTAATAAATTTTTTATGGATTTACAAAAATAATCTATCGGCGGACTAAAAGAGGTTTATACCCGGATTTCACAAATTATCACGAAAAAAGTAGTGTCAATTATTGTAATTGCTGGTCAATAAAGCCTGACTGCGAGTAGATAATCAACAAAAACTTATAAAGAGGTAAAGTCATGAGCATAACTTATAAAAAATATTACCAAACCATAAATAGCATCAAATGGCCGGACAGGTTTCTAATGGGCGAAGGCTGGAGACCGGGAACATTATATCACCATTTACATCAGGTAAGATATTTCCATGCAGTCAAAACAGTTGAAGCCGCGCTTGAAAAAAACAACGCATCACAGCTGACGATATTGGATATGGGATATTCTCCCGGAACATTAGGTATCATTCTGCACGAATTTCTCGGCAGTAAAATAAAATTAATCGGATCGGGGATGGGTAGTACTCCGGCAATGATACAGGAACTGCTGGATTTGAAAGCTTACGCTGAAATCCACGATGCTGACCTTGACCCGCTGCATTACCTTTACGACAGCGATGCGGCGGCGTCAAGGATTCAAGTCCCGGATGCCGCGATAGACATGGTTATCGCCGGTGAAGTATTCGAACATCTTTCTTCTCCGATTCACTTCATCGAGGAAATCTCGCGGGTGTTGAAAAAAGACGGTATCCTTTTTCTGACAACACCGAACGTATGCTATATAGGCAATATTTTTCGTCTGCTTACCAAAAAGAGCAACTTCCCGCCGCTTGAAGCCTCGACCATCACCATTCCGGAACAGCGTCCGCATGTCCGGCTGTATGCTGCCGGAGAAATACGTCAGCTTATGGCGGATGAGAACCTGGAAGAAGTAAAACATTATTTCATTGACGGACAAGATGACAAATTCCGGGTTAAGGCTTTATCCGTAAGAATTAAACTTTTTATTATCAGATGTTTTTATTTTATCCCTCACTACAGGGACCAGTATATCGGCATATTTTACAAACCGGATATGAAATGACAAACCGTACAAACACCGCGCCAATACTGTTTGTGGTCTTCAACCGTCAGGAAACAACCATAAGAGTCTTTGAGGCGATCCGGCAGCGCCGACCGCGACAATTGTTTATTGCCGCTGACGGGCCGCGCACTGACCGTGCCGGCGAAGCGGAGAAATGCGATGCCGTCAGAAAGATTGCCACTGCAGTTGACTGGCCATGTGAAGTTAAAACCCTGTTTCGGGAACACAATCTCGGCTGTCGCGATGCCGTCAGTTCCGCCATAAACTGGTTCTTTGAAAATGTCGAGGAAGGAATTATTCTCGAAGATGACTGTCTCCCACATCCGGATTTTTTCCGGTTCTGCAACGAATTGCTGGATTATTACCGCAATGACGAACGAATAATGCAAATAAGCGGCAGCAATTTCCAGCAAGGGCAAAAGCGTGGAAACGCCAGTTATTACTTTTCCCGCTATGCGAATATTTGGGGATGGGCGTCATGGCGGCGCGCCTGGCAATATTATGATGCAGATTTGAATAACCTCGATATTGCCGTACTTGAAAATACCTTCAGCTCAGGGAAATTAATTAATCGGTGGATGGAAATACTACAGAAAGTCAAGGACCGGAATCCGTACTTCAACTCGTGGGATTTTCAATGGAGTTACACACTGTTTGAACATAAGGGACTGACTGTGTCTCCCAACGTAAATATGGTCTCCAATATCGGGTTCGGCTCAGGAACACATACACTTAAAAAAGACAGCGAATTCGCTGAAATACCAGCAACGTCCATCGAAAAAGAACTGATTCATCCGTCTGCAAAAATACCGGATGAAGCAGCGGACAAATTCGTATTCGAAAGAATGTACAGTGATTCTATTTGGGCAAGGCTCAAGAAGCATATAGCAGGAGTATTAAAATGAATTGCACGATTTGCGGGAGCAATTTAGCGGAAGCGGTATTTACAGGCCGGATTCTCGACAAATATGATGCAGGTTATTTCTACTGCCGTGAATGCGGGCATTTACAGACGGAAACCCCTTTCTGGCTGAAAGAAGTCTATGAATCAGCGTTGCCGCCGAATGACACAGGGATTATCAGCCGGAACACATCGCTGGTGGCAAAAACTGCGCCGATACTCTATTTCCTGTTTGGGAAAAATCACACTTATCTGGATTGGGGCGCTGGCTACGGGCTTTTTGTCCGGACGATGCGTGATATCGGTTTTGATTTCCGCTGGCACGACCAATACGCTGCAAATCTGTTTGCCAGAGGATTTGAATATAATCAGGAAAAGATTGAACTGATTACTTGTTTTGAAGTTTTTGAACATCTGCCGGATCCGTTCATCCAAATTGACAAGATGCTGAAAATCGCCGATACAATTCTCTTTTCAACGGAATTATATTCAGAAAGAAATATTCCCGCCACACAGCAGAACTGGCAGTATTTTGCGCCGGAACACGGACAGCATATTTCATTTTTCTCCATCAGGACGCTCGAATATATTGCAACGAAGAAAAATTTGAATTTTGTATCCAATCATCGCAACCTGCACCTGTTTTCCAGAAAGCCGCTGAAGCATAAAACAATTCTCCGATTTCTGCTTTCCGCGCATCGGTTGATGCTGATTCCAATAAATGACTTGAATCCGTGAAAGAATTCGTGAAAAAAGTTAATTAAAAACTAGTTAAACCTGTTGATTAGCAGTATATTATGACTCTTGCAAAGCGATAATAAACAACTAACCTAACAGGTGATAATGTACAAAATAC
>CAIPAT010000253.1 GCA_903863035.1 uncultured Lentisphaeria bacterium | reverse complement strand
CCTATTTTGACCGGTTTGCCGGCGCAGATAATTTGACCAATGGTCTTTATACCGCGATCACCGCTTATCTGCCGTATGGCGATACCAATGCGAACCAGACAGCCACGGTGCTTGACGGCTATTCTAATATTGTCGGCGGCCAATCCCAAAGCGCGGCGCAGCGCGAACAGCAAAGAGAACCGTTCCGACTGCCCGCTGCTGTCGGTGGGGCTGGTGCTGGACGGAGAAGGATTTGTGCTCACGCACAAAGTTTTCAGCGGCAGCCTCCACGACTGCCGGACAATGGTGTCGGCAATCAACGAACTGCAAAACGTCAGCGGCGGCGATGCGCATCCGCTGGTGGTGCTTGACGGCGGCATTGCCACTGCCGCCAATCTTGCATACCTTACTGAACACGGCTTTGATTATGTGGTCAACGGCAAGCGGACGACGCGGCAAAACTTTGCCGCCGACTTTCTTGAACTTGACCGGTTCCATAAAGTAGGCGAGCGTGACGACAAAGCGCCGGTACTGGTGCGCCGTCTTGAGTCAGAGACTGAACACGTTCTGTTGTGCCGCAGCGACGAGCGCAAAAAGAAAGAGGATGCCATCGTCAGCAAAACTGAGGAAAAATTTCTTGCCGCACTGGAAAAACTGCAACTGCGGATCGGCAAAAAAGACGGCAAACTGCATCTGGCGCAGGGGGCTGAAACCGTCAACCGCAATATCGGGAAAATCTGCGGCAAATACACTCGCGCCGCCAAGTTCTACACGCTTGAATTCATCCAGAAGAACCTTTCTCTTTCCTGGCGGCGGAACGATGAAGAATATCAGGCCGGCTCCGAATTGCACGGCTGTTATCATTTGCGCTGTAGCCGCAAAGACCTCGCCACCCATTGTTACACCAGCATAATCATTCCGGCAGACCCGACGAACAGCAGCGCAGCATTTACTCACTATTGGGAATAGATTGGAAGACATTGCCGGTCAGGATTGCAATTTTTAAAAAGATGTGAAAGCGACGTTGTGCCTGCTTTGGGGTTAAGTCGTTGATTACCAACATGTCTTTTTTTAGACTGCGGAAGTTGGGTTAGCGTTGCAGACTTCGGTAATCAGCGTTAATCAGCCGGACTTTGTTACGGTGGATGCCGGACTGAAGGCATTGTATTATACCCCGCATGCGCCGCCGATAGTGTTGAACCAGGCCGGCAGCGGCTGGAAATATGAATGGTTCGGTGACGAACACGGACGGATTTATTTCCCCGAACTTTGTATGAAACCGGCACTTGGCGGCAGAATCGAATTGAGCGCATCACATTGCGATCCGACAATCAATTTATTCGACAGTATGTGGATCATCAAAGCTGACATTGTAATCGACTGCTGGAAAATCGACCTGCGCGGCTGCTGCCTTTAATAAAAAAGATGTGTTGAACGCTATAATAATACACTTTGCAGTAATCGGCTGGAGCAATAATAAAACCACGCTCCCCATACGGGGAGCGACATTAAACTACAAATAATGATATATGTTTCAATCCACGCCCTCTTGCAGAGAGCGACTGTGAGTATAATATAACTCTTTGAAGTTTAAACCACAATGACTTTAATCTCGCGACAGCAATAAATCATGTAAAAACTTAAAAAAGTTCACGAACTTCTTTTTGTTACGGCATATTGAGAATAGAAACACCTGGTGGACAATGGGCTTGATCTACGGTGACAGCATAGTCGGTGAAACACCGGGCCGGACCAGTACTGCCTTCGGCCCGCTTTACTGTAACCAGGTCAAATAAATTATGGGCTGGCGCGTTGCCGAGCGCGCTGTCATGTTTGAACACAATCAACTTACGGGTAGACATCAGTCCATGGGCGGCGGAACGGTCATGATCGAACATGTTTTTGAGCGCATCCCAGAGCAGCGCCAGATCGTCCTCGCTAAAACCCGTCTGGGCGGCAAGGTGCGAAGATATAAAACCATGACAGCGGTAAAGGCCGTATGGAACGGTATATTTGCGGCCCATGGCACGGTTGTCGCCGCTCTGTTTTTCCGCATCAGCTCCGGTAGTGACAGCCATGCGCGTGATACTATGCTCCAGTATAACCACCGGTTCGACCGACCGTGCAAAAGTGAGTTGAACCGGACCGCGAACCTGACCGGCATTCTTGCCGGTAGACATCACCGCACCGAAAGTGCGGATATCAAAATATTGCTGACACATCCAATTTCTGGCGGCCTCGGTTTTATCTCCTTTGTCCTTGTTTTTTACTTCTTGCTGGTCGTGGGCGTTATCAATCAGGTTGTTAAGTATAGCTTTTTCTTTAATGAAAATATCATACGGCGGCTGACTGCCCTTGATCATCTGGACATAGTTGCGGATTTTGCGTTTGATGCACACATCGGTGACCAGGCCGGTGCCGTTTTCGGCATCGACACGCGGTTGATTGCCGCCATCAGGGTCGCCGTTTGGATTACCGTCCTGAACATCGAAGATGAATACAAAGTCGTAGCGGCTCTTGATGATTTCGCCCATAATTAGAGACCTTTAATTTTGTTTAATTCGTTATCGTTAGCGATTTTTTTAGTATTTGGTTCGAAAAAATCCTGGCGCTGATGGTAATACCCAATTGCAAAATGGGCTTGTTCATCAATGGTCAAATGAGTTGGAAATTCCGAGATGTCGTCGAAGATTTCTCCGAGAACTCTTTCTAAATTAATTATGCGCCCTGGCTTGTCGAGTTTGACTAGAAGGTAATTCTTGATTTTCAACATTTTAGGAAAGACGGTCATTGGAGATGTCGAGGCCGTGCTGTAGAAACGCTCTCTGATTGTGGCGCTGGTACCCGGATTGGCTTCTTCTTGAATTTTTTCCAGCACGGCAAATAGCCGACCCAAGCGGTATCCTGTATATTGATTGGATTTGTCGAGAGACACAGCAAACTCCTTTGCGTTGAATTTATGAATCCGGTTATGACGGTTAATACAAGCCTTGAGAATAGCGGCGTGAGTACGAGTTACGCTCTGCTCCGCCCTGATGTGCCGGATGCATTGCTGCAGTAGCGTGATTGGATATGGCGATCCGTCAAGCATGCTGTTAATGATCGAGCATGACAGCGCTGACGATAGCTTGTCCATATTATGCTCCGGCGCAATTGCCTGCAGTAAATGGTTAAGGTTAAGATAATCGTGGTTTTTAGGTCCTTTGACGATCTCTAGATCGTCTAAATGCTGTTTAATATTTGTGGCGAAATCAGACACGGTTCCATTTTTCCAGAAACGAATCGCAATGCGCCCGGCATTCGGAGACAGGCCCAGAACATAAAACCTGTCTGGATCTTCTGCCAAAAAATTTCCGGGAAGGACAGTTTGATAAAGATTCCGCACGGTTTGAGTGCCTTGATCTGAACTGCCCTTTGTAATGTCGGTAAAAAAACATGGGAAATCCTGTTCCAGATTGTATTTCGGCTTATTCATCTGTGCCCAGAAAACAACTGTTACATTGCCGATGCAGAATTTATTTTGCGATTCTTTGTCAAGCAGCAGATTCAAAGCAGTGGTATAAGCGAACGCGGCTGAAGCTCCAACCGGCGCATTATAATTCTGTTCTTTGTTGTAAGAGCAAAAAGCCTCTGAATTGAATGAAATCATAATTGCACCGGAAGGGGTGGCATTGCGAACTCCTTTGATCGGAGCATGGAGGCGGGCAATTTTTGCAGGCTTGCCGGTAACAAGGCAATAGCCATCCGCCCTGCCTAGCGGCTTGTTCATCAAATATGGGCGCACAGTATCGCAAATCGTACTGTCGGAACTGCCGTGTAGTCGAAAAGTGAGAGACGCATTGCTTTTTTGCATCTCCTGCCATACTTCAGCATATTCCGCTCTGGATTCGATTTGCGCGATTGGTTGCTTTTCCAGGAACAATAGCAGCGCCTTAATGGCAGGAGTATCCACCATGCCGGCAAGCTCTTGTCGAATTTTCTCCTTGAAACACAGGTGTCGTGCTACAACATTGTCGCGCTGGCGCGGATTGGCTCCCAGCGCGTATTCAATATTATCCCAAAGTAGATTGGGCTTGATTCCCATGTTTCGCTTTTCTTGCTGCTGAGGAACGATGAACGAACGTGTTTTTTTCTTTTTACCTTCATATTCACGGGTATCTTCAATCGCATTCAACCAGCCGTCTTCATCAATCACTAAAACGAAAGGAATTTCTTTCTTTTCAAATCCTTCCGGGGCGATGCCGCTGCCTGGATCAGACGCTTTACGCTGGTAATAGTCGCAGAGAGCTTGAAAAATCATTTATGCACCTCCTCGCTATCCCATGGCGGAACGATAATGACGCCGTTATCCAGTTTAGGCCGGAAAAATGCGGGTGCCGGCTCGTCCGGGTTGGCGAAGTTAAGATCATAAAACATGAACCCGAGGTCTCGCGATTCGTTGATCGGCGGTACTTCCCGCGAGGCCTTCACCGGATCGTCGAGCAGCCGGAAAGAACAGGAAAATTCGCGACATCCAAGGTAAGGCTGGTTGAAGCACTGCCCCTTACCCGCCCGCCGTGTAAACATGGCATTATACTTGCCGGGGTTTTCGTCCCTGGGGTCCTGTTGAAAGGCTTCGGTCTCGGCCGGCTCCTGTAATGCTTCGGCGGCGGATCGGGTGACTGCGGCACGTTTGCCAGGCGGTATGAATACCAGTTCGGCATAAAGCCGGTAGCGTACATCGCGTAGAAACAACCCGGATCGCTGTTGCCGGTTGTCTTCAATAAAAAGCTGTTTATTTAGCACCCTGGCTATCGCCGCAATTTCGTTGCGATGGACAGAAATCCATTTGACCGGGTTGAGCACCTCGATCTTCCTGACCTGCCACCGGATTGCTGGTTTCCAGAAGATAGCTTCGAAAATAGCGCGGGCGGCCGATGGCGTGATGACGTCATAGCTGACGCGTTCGACCTTCATTTCCGGCCTGGTAAAGCAGGCGTAATCCCCGCTTACGTCCAGGCAGAAGGTCCGGTTGAAAAACTCGTTAATCAAGGTTATTCCTCGTTATGTTTAAATTTGATCCTGTCATATAAGTTCAAAGCCTGTTCAGCTAACTGCGCCGCAGGCGATAGAAACCAGGCCATGACACAATCTCCAATCAGCGGCTGATTATTAGTACTAAAGTTTTCCTGTTTTTTGAATCTATCTACCGACCCGGAGTCTGACATTCGACTATGGTTCGCCGTTTTACCGCCGTCGAGATGGAATTACGAAAAAAAAGTTGTTTTTTTTCGGACTGCCCGTGATGGGGCCACAACGGATTAAATTCCCAGACCTCAGTGCCAAATGCGTTTATTTGCTTTTTTAGCAACCTCCTGCGCCGCCGGCGCTGTTTTTTCTCATTTTTTGACCGAAAATCCTTTTTCATGCCGCTAAAAGCCACTTGGCGATGTCAAATCTATTACTGTAGATGATTGTATTGCAAGTACTTATAACTTCATACCCGCATGGCTTTTGTGCTATATTCTCTTCATGTTCATTTAACCCCGAAAGGGTCGAACATGAAATTCAACGAGCTTCTCAATCGGGCGGCGGCGGTAATTCCCCCCTATCGCCAAATCGTTTTCAAAACTATCATCATCGCGGTTTGTGCGGGCGGCAGTCCTGGGCGGGTCAGTAATGTTTTCAGGAAATTCGCGCTGCTGCTCACAGGTGACGGCACCCTCAAGAAGTTCTACAACTTTCTCAATTCCGGCAAGTTGCCGTGGGATGTCTTGAGGGGATTCCTCACCGGAATTATAAGCGATCCCACGGTGGACGGCCGCCTGCTCATCGGGCTGCTGCTCTTCGGTCATGACCGCTGGGCCTGCCTGCCTTTCGCGCAAAAGCTCTACCTGCCGCTTCCGAAAACCGTGAAATCCAGCGCCAAGCTGCCGCATGCCGAGTGGCTCAAGACCAAATCCGGTATCGGAGCGGAATTGGTAATCCGGCTCGTTCTGCGGTTCAAACGCCCGGTACTGATCGTCTGCGACAGCTGGTTCGGAACAAAACCGCTGCTCAAAGAAGTTCGCAACAAAGTCGCTTTCGGCGTTCACATACTGTCCCGCTTGCGCATCTCCGCCATTCTCTACGATATGCCGGAATTTGTTCCGGGCAAACGCACCGGGGCTTTTGCATTCGCCGACATCCGCCGGAAAATCTCCGGCGAGCTTGCCGTGGAGTCCATTTTCCCGGAGAGATGCCCGAAGGACTCATCCCCGCCGTTAAATTCGTCTGCGACTCAATTTTAAGATGGGCTGCATGAACTAAAATTTCAATTTTCAGGAAAAATTCAGTATTAGTATCCTGCCGGTCTATGCCTTTGTCATAAGTTACAATTTACTTTATGATAGATATTTTATCATGGTATAAGTTTTATACAACCTGAGATTGCCGCGAATTATAGAATCATCAAAATAAGGCAGCGCTGGTGACAATATAGGCCTGTTTCGGAGCCCTTAAGTCAACGCGTGGCAATTGGTCTTTTTACATATTGGATTATTCGATCCCAAAAGGTCGATCAATCGGATATCACCTAAAAAAAGAGACTCTGCCTCAAGGTCTACCCTGTCGTAAAATTACGACAGTGAACCAAAGACGACTATGGCGCTTCACGTATCATAACCCGGTTGAAATATTTATTGTCTTATACTGGCAACTTGAGACAGCCATCGGCAGATAATCGATAAAGAATACTGCGATTAATCCGCTCATTAGCAGCAAGACCGGCAATCCTGATGCCAAGAGGAGGTGACGCTGTTTCTCGCTCCTGTCAGAATTGTTTCTTGTCGTTCAGTCTGTTCCATAAAAAGTTATCCTCAGTTTGCCGATAACTTAGAAAATATTCAATATAATGAAAAATCCCATGTGAAACAGGAGTTATTATTTGACAAACATAATTTTATTCATTATATTGAATATATGATAACATGGCTTGAATTGAAAGACATAAAAAGAGGTATCTCTTCGTTATAATGAATATAGAAGAAATTGGACGGGCATTAAAGAAACGCCGGGTTATGCTCAAGGTGAGTCAGCAATCCCTGAGCGAAATATCCGGAATTTCCGTGCATGCCCTGAGCGATATCGAGTCGGGCAAGGGCAATCCGACAATTAAATCGTTGAATCGTGTCCTTGAAGCTCTGGGTGTTAAATTGCATGTTGGATTTTCAGATAATAAAAAGAATACACCATGATGGATAAAAAAGCTAAAGTTTATTTTAACGGGCGTTATGCCGGCGTGCTCGAAGAACTCGGCGGCAAAAAATCAAGGATATATCGTTTTGCTTACGACCGCGAATATCTTGCGGATCCGGCAACTCCGCCGGTCAGCCTGACATTGCCCAAACAGGAGGAGCCTTATTTATCGCCGGTTCTTTTTCCATTTTTCTATGGACTGTTAGCGGAAGGACGGATTAAGGAGCTTCAATGCAGAATGCTCAAGCTCGATGAGAACGACCACTTTGCCAGACTTATCCACACTGCCGGAGATGACAGTATCGGAACGGTCACTGTAAGAAAGGATACTGAAATATGACTTTCCGCTGTTTAAGCTCTCTTAAAGAAATACCACACGAGGGATTCAGCCATTCCGTACAGCGACTGCTCGCAGGCGGAGGCAAAAAATTCCCATTCCGTATTGCCTATACCAGGGCGGATATTGTCAATGTCCAAGTCAGGCAGGCTGAACATATGTCCATTTCCGGCGTGCAGGACAAGGTATCCTTGAAGCTGGTGGATGGAGAACTTGTTCCAACTGACACCGGCGGCGAATACATTCTGAAACCTGTTCCTTCCGCGATCATCCCCGCCTTTAGGGATGATGTGCCGGCAAATGAACACCTCACGATGCAGCTTGCTGCCCAGGTGTTTGGAATAACTGCCGCCGTCAATGCGCTCGTATATCTCAAGGACGGAGAACCAGCCTACCTGACAAGACGCTTTGACCGGCAGGGCGGGCGAAAAATCCCGCAGGAGGATTTCTGCCAGCTTGGCGGCAGGAGTGATGAAACTCACGGTAAAAACTATAAATACGATGCCAGCTGCGAGGAACTAGGACGAATTCTGAAGCAATTCTGTCCGGCATATCCGGTGGAAGTGGAAAAACTGTTCCGGCGAATCCTTTTCAACTATGTATTCTCGAATGGTGATGCGCATCTCAAGAACTTCTCGCTATTCATGACCGAGGATGGAGACCATGTGTTGACCCCGGCTTATGATCTGCTTTGCAGTTCGATGCATTTCCCGGAGGAGTCAAGAACTGCTCTTGACCTGTTTGACAATTACGAATCAGAATTCTTCAAACTAAACGGATTCTACGGAGCGGAGGATTTTTTGAAGCTGGCGGAATTATATGGAATACGGCTTAAACGGGCTGAACGATTTATCGCCGCCTATGGAGAATACCGGAACAAAGCGGAATTCCTGATCGAAAAATCATTTCTGTCCGAAGCTGGAAAAAGAGAATATTTGCGCCGGTTTAAAGACCGTCTGCGGACAATAAGTTAAGCCGCGGTCCTAACCAAATTGAATAACGCCGGAACGCTGTCACCCCGCGGCGCTCTGCCGTTGATATCACCCGAACATGGCCTCGGCGATGTTCCGTGCCGGAGCAATTCTTGACAGATTCCTGCAACATGCCGAAATCATATCATTCAAAGGCAAAAGTTATCGTTTTGAAAATAATTTATCGGAAGTTAATTAAAATTGTGGCCCATTTTAACCCGCCCCGTGACATTTATTTCAGTCGTTGATTAATTTTAGATATATGGTATTGTTTTTCTAAATTTAAGGACATACAGATAAATATGCATAGTGTTTATTATAAAATATATGCGAGGATTATTGGACTCGGAAACGGGTACGGGTACGCCTTCTCCAATAAGGATTTTGCCGACATTGGTGCTCGTGCCTCTATCGATGTCGCCCTGTCCAAGCTTGCCGCTACTGGGAATATAAGAAGAATAGCCCGCGGGCTTTATGACTATCCCCGTTATAATGCCGAACCGGGAGGGGTGTTAAGCCCGGACATGCGCCAGGCGGCGCTGGCTATGGTAGTGTCAAATCTGGTATGAAAGAAGATGTGGATAGGTAAAAAGGCGATGGGAGCTACATGAGAACCTGTCGCAGTAAACGCTAAAATCGGCATAAAGCCGCGTCCTGGCAGAATTGAACCTCATCCTCCAATCAGCGTCGCTGCGTTACCCTGTCGTAAAATTACGACAGGGAGCCAAAGACAACTATGGCGCTTCACGTACCATGCCAGTATTTAAATAGTTATTGTCGTATACCGGCTGCCGTGGACAGATTCGTTGGACGAGCCTGATAAACTAGCAACTTGTGCAAATAAATAAAATCAACGTTGACAATAACTATAATAATATTATATTAACTGTCTATGAAATCAATTGATGTAAAAAATATTGAAAAATGGGCATCTGAGCTCAATGGAGTGATAACGTTGCCGGATCTGAAAGTCGTTTTCAGCGGACAGAGCGAGGCGGCGCTTTTCAAAAAGCTCGAGTCTGCTGTAAAGGACCATGTGCTGATCAAGGTCAAGCGTGGAATTTACGCCTTGCCGGAAGCTACGCTTGAAGCCATCAGTGCGCGCATCAATCCTGATTCATATATTTCAACCGGGACGGTGCTGGCCTCCAAAGCCATAACCGGTTCAATTCCGGCGCGCAGAATCCAGGCGGTTAAAATCGGAAGGCCGCGAGTTTACGAATGTGAAACAGGCATCATTGAGCACCTCAGCATAAGCCCGGACCTGTATTTCGGATTTGAGTCCGCTAATGGGATACAATCCGCCACGGCTGAAAAGGCTTTCCTTGATGTCTGCTATTATTATTATAAAGGCAGAACGTTTTCATTCGATCCGGAGAGTGATATTAATACCGGCGGACTGAAGCCCGATGTCATTGCCGGCTATCTCAGTAAATATGACCGGCGTTTTGTTACTTTCTTCAGGAGGATATGGAAAATATGATAAAAGAGGAAGCGCTGCTGGTAAGGGTAATGGACCTGTTTGCAAGAAAGTTTGACCGGAAAGCTGTCCTGCGCGGCGGAATGGGGCTGAGAATTCTCGGCTGTGAGCGCTTGACCAACGATCTGGACTATGTTTTCATTCCATTCAAGTCGAAGAAGGATATTGTGGAAGACGTCATCTCGGCCCTCAAGGAAATAGACGGGGCGGAAATTGATTACGCATTCAATTCAAAATGCCTGCGTGTCGTCCTGAAGGTGGGTGATACCTCCATCCAGATCGAAGCAAAGGTTGCCATGGGAGTGCCTGTACAAATAATCTCCAACAAAGAGCTTGCGATAAAATTCAATCTGCAGCCGCGCTTGATCCCGGTTGTTGAATATTCGGTCGCCCTGGCCAACAAGATGGCCGCCTGGAATGAACGTCGGCTGGCAAGGGACGTCTACGATATCTGGTTTTACCTCACCATGGGTGTGAAGCCGAACATCAAGACCTTGAAGGAGCGCCTTAAAAAGCCGGTTTATTCGAAGCTTGTCCGTAAATCGGATTATTTCAACGGTTCCGGGGTCGAGGAGTTCTATGATTTTCTCAGGATGAAGATCCAGGGTATTACTGACAAGGAGATAGAAAATTCATTGAGCGATTACCTCAAAAAAGATGATATTGCAGGTCTTTCGATGAAATTCAGGGCAGAGCTTGCCAGATTGAAATAACTTCACTTGTAGATGGTCCATAATTGCTCATCTCCATTAAACGATAATATGCCGCTTACGGCGCGACAGGACAAGTTCCGTCTTCATTGATGCCTTTAAGCTTTGCCAACGCCGATCCTTCGACAATATCTTGCTGTCCGCCTCCGAGAGATGTTGTAACGCCGGCGATCATAGTTCTCAAGCGGTCACTGAATGCACCAAGAATCACAAGCGCAGCAATAGCAACAATCACAATGATGATGATATATTCCACAACTGCCTGACCTTTAGCATTGTTTTTTTTAACTCTCATTTGCCACTCCCCCTATTTGTTGATAATATTATAACTACAAAATAAAATATGAACCAGCTGAATATTCCAAGGAAGAAAACAAAGATCATGGCTGCAAACCAGTGCATGTACTGTGTGATCAGAGTAAGAAACAATAATACCATACCGGATATATTTACCAGATACATAAACCTTTTTGGATAGTCTATTATCCATTTTGCTATGGTTTCAATTCTGACTTTTGCTTTCGTATTTTGTGCAGCAGGATTTATATTGCTAATACCGCATAAAGAGCAGAATCTTGCAATGGCTGACAGTAAAACATTAACTGTAAAGCGCAGTTTTCTCCAGAATGACTTATCCGTTCCCTTTACAGACTCCGTATACGGCAGTTGTCTTTTGTCATCCATCCACAGATCAGCTTTAAAAACAAAAGCCACCTGTGGATTCGATGGCGGTGAGTAATGGACTCCAATCTGATTCTTTGCTATGCTCCTATGACGGGGGATTCTCAACAACATACCGCATTGAGAACAATTTACTTTTAGACCAGCATATTTTTCGGCTGATTTACATTTACGTCCGCAATTAGCGCAAATATATCTGATAAATATAGTGTCTTGTGGCTTCGATGGCGGAGAGGAATGAACTTCAATCGAATCAACAGGGACAATTTCCGGGGTTGGGATTTCCTGCAATACACCGCATTGAGCACATTTTACTTTTAGACCGGTATATTCCTGGGCTGACTTGCACTTCCGTCCGCAGTTTATACAAATATATCTGACAAACATCGTCGGCTCCTTTTTATCAGTCCTTAATTCTCGGGTTCAATGGTCTGTCATGGGGCGGATTAAAGCTGGCCGTGACAGCAGCATTTAAGGATCAAACTTCTTCAAGGCGTCCATGGCCTGCGCATGGTCCTGCTTTGCGGCTTTGCGGTACCATTTCTCCGCCTCGGCACTGTCTCTGACTCCGTCATCTGCATTTTCAAGATAAACGGCTAGACGGTACTGTGCGTCGCTGTTGCCCTGCTTTGCCGCCAGGCGGTACCACCTCGCTCCTTCCCTTAAATTTCTATCCACGCCGTACCCGCCGGAGTAGCAGCCCCCTAAACTGTGCTGCGCGTTGCTGTTGCCCTGATCAGCAGCCAGGCGGTACATCTTCGCGGCTGCCGACTCATCTCTGGATGTGCCGATGCCGTTCATATAGCATCGGCCGAGCGCGTACTGTCCTTTTGCATTACCATGATCCGCGGCTCTGCCATACCAGCCTACAGCATCCGTCGTATCCCTGCCCACCCCGACGCCGTTTTCATAGCACCAGCCCAGATCATGCTGGGCTTGCGCGTCGCCCTGCCGGGCTGAAGCCATCAGCGCAGATGCGTCCCTGGGCTCCGGTAATTCATCGCCGGGCCGGCTTTTGAAAGGGTTCAGATCAAACATGGCCGATACGATGCCGGCGGTAAACAAAATCAGCACCAGGCAGATTATATATTCCGGCCTTCTGCCGGGAATTCTTTCTATTATTATATTTTCTGTTTCCGGCCGTGGTGCGGTTTTATTATTATTGAAGTTAAACTCCGGCGGCATCTTTAACGCGGCGGTTGTGTCGCTCGGCCTTATCATCACCGTTTTCTCCCGTCGGGAAGGTCTTAGCTCTGTCTCTAATTTACGTGCCCAGTTTTCTCCGGGTGCAGGAACAATAAATCTCGTTTTGCAGTTAAAACATTTCGCCTTTTGCTTGGCCATGGCAATATCAACTTCGAATGTAGCCCCGCATCCCGGGCATAGAAATCTCATCTTCATACGCTCATCCTCTTTTGTTGTTCATCCTGGCCGGTTTCAATCTGAACCGCACTCATTGCCGCGGCATCAAAAAAAAAGGGCGCTCAGTCACACCTGTTTAGGTACCGCCAAGCACCCAACCCAGAATGTGAAAAAACGCCCAAAAGGAGCGAACTTACCACATCGTTTTTTTGCTTTAAACTTGGCAGTTTTAGATTTGAAACGTGCCGAAAGTCAATAAATGACTTCTGTAAAGCTGTAATTTCAGTTATTCCGGGGTATTATCTCTCTTCATAAAAGGTACCGCAATTATTATAAAGCCGGGAAATATATTTACAAATCAATAACTACATCTCTTTGTGCTTATCTCCTGAAAGCTGTATCACATATGGTTTTTAGAGCTAAAAAAATAGGAAGTGCGGGCAGATACTTCTCGTACCATACCCGGTTAAAGAGTTTTGGTTTATACTGGCAGTCTGAGTATCCCGTCGGCTGCCGGCAGTTCATGGACCGCCAGAATGACGCAGACAGCGAACCGAACTGCCCGCGGTTCATGGGGGTATGTAAAAAGTCCGGCATGCCGGACATTTGAGCTAAAATATTCCAAATTTTCCCCTGTTCACCCCGGCAGCCGGATCAGGCCGTCGGACGCCAGCAGCTCATAAATTACAAGGATTACCGCGACCGCAAACAGCAGCAGCTTGATCCTGGACAACGCCAGGCGGCGCGGTTCGTTGGCCGGCTGGTGCAGCGCCGGCAAGTAACCGGTGAAGAATACCGCCGTCGCCCCGGCCAGCAGCAGTAGTACCGGCAGCGACCAGGCGCCCCCGCAGCGGGCCAAACTCCAGACCGCGATGACGCCGCACAATAGAGCGTAGCCGATCCCGGCCAGGCTTTCCTGCCGCTCCGGCGTCAACTCGAGCTTTACAACCAGCTTATCCCGGATGCGTTCGACAATAGCGTCTGCGAAGAATGTCAAAGCCAATACTACGAGCGCACCGATAAACAGGTTCGGCTGGAGCCTGCCCCGTAATTGCTGCTTGCTCTGCTCAACTTTATTCTGAACGTCCTGGATGGCATCAGTTGCGCCCTGCCGGTAAGCCTGCTGTACCGCCGCCCTGACTTTCGCCTCTTCATCATCGCAGGACACCAGCGCCGCGATCAGCAGCGCCGCCAGTAAAAATAGCCAAATTATTCTCATAATCTCCGCCTGCGGAAGATCCACCAGCCGCAGATCCCGATGGCCGCGATAACCATAAGCCAGGGCCAGAGTGATAACAGGTCAACGG